>JAYNHN010000036.1:0-15696 GCA_038108035.1 Flavobacteriaceae bacterium | reverse complement strand
CAATCTCAGTTTCCTGGGTGGTAATAATATTGCGCTCTCTTTTGATTTGTTGCTCTACTATCAAGCCTCCCCTATATACATTGCGATTAAAAATCGGAAAGGTTTTGTAACGCTGATATTCAGAAAAGGACAAATTGCGATCAACAGGCCAGTATCGAACTTTATGACGCCTGGCTCTTTCCAAATTTTTTAGAATAGTACTTGCCGATTTTCCGACTACTTTCGCTATTGAATCCGCCAATGCCTTTTTATCAGTATCAAAACTGAGTTGTGAAGGAACCGTAGCATCCCAATGAAGATCATATCGAGGAATAGAAGTCGCTAAAATATTCCCGTCAGAAGCATATATATTCCCTCTACTGGGCTCCAAAACAATGTTCTTGATAATTTGATCCGGATTCATACTGAGCAACTGTTCGGACTGATAAAATTGGATGTAAACCAATTTACCCATTAACAAAAATGCAAAACAGGATAAAATGCCCACAAAAAAGTAGAAACGTCGCATGACCGATACGGTATCTTTATTATTCATGGATTAAATTTATTTTAATAGGAGGGGTCTTGGCTGGCCCTACTCCCTTTTCTGCTAGGGTTAAGGTTATTGAAGATTCTTTTTTTAGAATCAATAGGTCCTTCTTCACTTTTATAAAATCACTTTTTAATTGTTTGATCTCTGAATTCAGAGCTGAAATCCGAAATATTTTACGATCTGCTCGATGCCCACTTCCAATCATAACCAATGCTAAAAAGGACAAAAACAAAATCATTCGCCAATTTTTAAACGCATCTTCTTTGATGAGAAATTCGATATTTAAAATGGACAATAATCGATTCATAACTTTTCTGCTATTCTTAATTTGGCACTCCTTGCTCTACTGTTCTCTTTTATTTCTTGTTTCGAGGGAACAACCAACTTTCCTATTTTTTTTAAAGGTCGGATCGGGTTGCCAAAAAAATCTTTTCGCAATTCTCCATCAAAGCTTCCTGTTTGGAAAAAACGTTTTACCAATCGGTCTTCAAGCGAATGATAGGAAATACAAACCAATCTTCCCCCGGGCTCAAGAGCTTCTGAAGCTTGGATTAAGAACGATTTAATGACATCCAATTCATCGTTGACCTCAATTCTTAAGGCTTGAAACAACTGCGCTAAAAATTTATTTTCTATTCGCTTAGGGACCAGAGAACGAACTGTTTCGATCAAATCCGAAGTGGTATTTATTTCATGATCCATTCGAGACACTACAATGGTTCTTGCAAGGTTTTTTGCATTTTTTAATTCTCCATATTGAAAAAAAAGTTGACTCAGCTCATTCTCCGAATAGTGATTGATAACCTGATGGGCATCCCTTTGTTGAGATTGATTCATTCTCATATCCAATCGTCCCTCTGAACGAATTGAAAAACCACGTTCTCCTGTATCGAACTGATGAGAAGAAACCCCAAAATCACCTAATATACCAGAGACTTTTTCTACTCGATGGTATTTTAGATATCGAGATAAATGTGTGAAGTTAGCGGCAATAAATTCAAAACGAACATCCTCTATGGCATTATTAAACGCATCCGCATCTTGATCAAATCCGAATAAACGTCCTTTTTCATTTAATTGATCAATGATTGCCCTAGAATGACCTCCTCCTCCAAAAGTTACATCCACATAGGTACCTTGCGGACGAATATTGAGCCCCACCACTGCAGCCTCTAACAGCACCGGTTTATGATATTCAGTTTTCATTTTTATCATCCATTACTTCTTCGACCAGCGCACCAAAATCGAGAGCTGCCTCGTCAATCGCTTGTTCGTAGAGTGTCTTATCCCAAATCTCCAAGATATTAACGGTGGAAGAAACTACTACATCTTTACTAATCTGAGCATATTTTATCAAATCCTTTGGAATCAAAAGTCTTCCTGACTGATCCATTTCCACGGTTTTGACCCCAGCGGTAAAACGACGTATAAAATCGTTGTTCTTTTTGTTAAATCGATTTAACCCATTTACTTTTTCCATGACACCCTCCCACTCTTTCATAGGATACAACTCCAAGCAGGGGTTAAAAACACCTCGCTTCAATACAAAACCATTAGAAACAACAGTAGCCAACTGCTTTTTAATAGCAACCGGCATCATGATGCGCCCTTTAGTGTCCGCTTTACATTCGTATGTTCCAATCAAATGTTGCACGTTCGGTGAATTGGATTCGAACTCAAATATAAATCATATTTACCACATTTTACCACATTTTACCACTTTGTTAATAAGTTTTACCACTCTAATTATTTATTTACTAATCAGGTCGATTCAATAAAATATCAAAGACTAAAGTTGAATTGTCTATATTTGTCTTTTAACTACTGCTAATAGTTTATATGAAGAATCAGATTGTTCAAGAAGGAGAATTTCGATACATGAGTTCTGGAAAAGGTCAACCAATCATAATTCTCCATGGACTAATGGGTGGATTGAGTAACTTCCATGGGGTTATCGACTATTTTTCGAAAATTGGGTATGAAGTCATCATTCCAGAGTTGCCCGTGTATTCGCTTCCGGTTTTAAACACCTCTGTAAAATCACTTTCAGAGTTCGTATTAAAATTCATTGAACACAAAAAACTACAGAAAGTAATTTTACTGGGGAACTCTCTTGGAGGACATGTGGGCTTACTTTTTACCAAAAATTATCCTAATTATGTCCGTGGACTGGTATTAACTGGAAGTTCAGGATTGTACGAAAACAATATGGGCGATGGCTATCCCAAAAGAGGTGATTACGGTTATATCAGAAAAAAAAGTCAAGATGTTTTCTACGATCCAAAAGTAGCCACCAAAGAGATTGTGGATGAAGTATTTGAGACGGTAAATGATAGAAACAAACTGGTTCGTACGTTGGCTTTGGCTAAAAGTGCTATTCGTCATAATATGGCAAAAGAGTTACCAAAAATGACTACACCCACCGCTATAATATGGGGAGCACAAGACAATGTAACTCCGCCCAATGTTGCCAAGGAATTCAACGAACTGCTACCGGATTCGAATCTTTACTGGATCGATAAATGTGGGCATGCACCCATGATGGAGCACCCCAGTCGTTTTAATGAAATCCTAGAAGAGTGGTTTTCTTTAAGAAAATTTTAAATCCCCATGAATGTCAAATCTGTTGAGTTTGTAATAAGTAATACAGACGTCTCCAAATGCCCACGCGGTCGCTTGCCTGAATATGCATTTATCGGGCGTTCTAATGTGGGTAAATCATCTTTGATCAATACCCTGTGCAACAAAAAAAATCTTGCTAAAACCTCCTCCCGACCGGGAAAAACTCAATTAATCAATCATTTTTTGATCAATAAAAACTGGTATTTAGTGGATTTGCCGGGTTTTGGATACGCTCGTGTGTCCAAGACACAAAAAAAAGTTTTCCAAAAATTCATTACTCAGTATTTTAAAAAGCGTACGCAATTGGTCAGTGCATTTTTGCTTATTGATATCCGCCACGAACCCCAACCCATTGACCTAAACTTTATGGAATGGCTGGGAGAAAATAGCATCCCTTTTGCAATCATTTTTACAAAAGCAGACAAACTTAAGCCTCAGGCCATCGAACGAAATATTAAAAACTATTCCACAAAAATGCTGGAAACACAGTGGGAAGAAATGCCTCCTTTTTTCGTAACATCTTCACTTAATAAAACGGGGGGAGATGAAATTCTAGAGTATGTAGATTCGCTCAATCAAAAAATTTCATACTTGCTACCTTAGTTTTTTTTAAGTTCTAGTTTCTCTGCAAAGTAATCACAAAAATCCTTCATGGTTGCGGTCATTTTTTCGTCCTGAGTTGCACGATAAAAAGTATCGCTTAAAGACACCAAAGTTTGATGAAAAAAGAGTTGCATTTGATCGATGGGCATGTCTTTAACCCAAAGGTCCATTTTGAGGGTTTCTTGTTGTTCGGCATCCCAAAACGAAAGGAGCATGGCTTTGGTATCCATTTCGGAAATACCTCCATCCGAAGCCGTCCATTTCATAACTTCGGGTATGTTGTTTTCGTCTAAACTGACATCAATCTTGATCTCCGTATTTTTGTGTATTGCCATTAGCGGTTAGGTTTGTATTTTGATAAATTGAATAGTTTTTGAGCCGGTAATTTAAGTAAATCTTCGAGCGGGGTTTCCGGGTATAGATCTCGGTATTTTCGAACCATTTGCCAACCCATCCATCGACCTATTCTTCCAGGTGTTCCATTGTCTATTTGTAAATAAAACTTTGAAAAAGGAGCGGGTTCGATAAAGCGTTCTACCCAATCAGGTTGAGTTTTGTATAAGGCTTGTTTTTCGATAAAATACTGCCAAACATACAATTCGTTTTCATACGCCCATGCCAATTCGTCCTCCGTATAAAGAATTTTCACTGCATCACTTGCATAGGGCTGCAAAAGGTCTTGCAGGTATAATTTTTTACCTTCGTATACCAATTGGGCCAAAAAAGTTCGGTCTTCGGGAGGTGGGATGGTGTAGGAACTAAACTTGTCTATAATTTGAGTAATCATGTATTTTTGATCCAATTCTTTTCGAATATATTGGGGAATTCCCTCGTAAAGCGGGTTCTCTTTCCCTAAAAAAGTGTCCAACGAAATCAATAATAAGCTATCCGAATAAACCGTTTTGATTTGATAATCTACATTATTTATTAAAGTTATGACTTGGGGCACTTTGGTTCTGGGAAAATAATATTTAATATGTTTGAATAAATACGAAACCTTCTCCTCCATGGTTGACAGATCCGGAAAAACCGTTTTGACTGCATCCAACAGCAATAACTGAAGACTGTCTTTTTGACGACTTGCCCAGGCAGCATCAGAAAATTGCTTCGGAAACAAAAAAGGATACTCCTTCTTCAATTGAGGAATTACAACCGGCTCCTGGTTATAAAATTTCAAATCAAAACGATCAAATTGGATAGAAATGTCAATTGCTTCAATTTCCGCTTTGTTTTTTGATTCGGAACTACAGGAGTAAAAAAACAAGGATAAAGCAAAAAAAGAAATTCCATTTTGAAAAAAATGAAAAAGAACAGCAAGTCTACCCGTAAGATGTTTTAACATTAGAACAAATACTTTAATTTTGTGACAAATTTAATGGCTATTAACAATTAAACGATGAAATCTCCAAAAAATGTAGAAAACCATATTATTAATTGGTTGACATCTTATCTTGAAAGCTCAGGTCTTAACGGATTTGTAGTGGGTGTATCCGGTGGTATTGATTCGGCGGTTACCTCTACATTATGTGCCAAAACTAAAAAAGAGGTTTTGGTACTCGAAATGCCTATAAAACAAGGAGCCAGCCAAGTCACTAGAGCCCAAGAGCACATTCAATGGTTGACTTCTCATTTCAAAAACGTTCGTTCCCATCGACTGTCTTTAGACAATGTATTTAACTCATTCAAAGCCTCGATTCCACCCACTGAGGATACGGACGCTCAATTTTTAAGCTTAGCCAATACGAGGGCTCGACTTCGAATGACCAGTCTATATTACTTTGCAGCACTCCACAAATACCTTGTAGCCGGAACGGGCAATAAAGTGGAAGATTTTGGCGTTGGGTTTTACACAAAATACGGAGATGGAGGAGTAGATTTAAGTCCTATTGCAGATTTGATGAAAACAGAAGTCTATTTACTAGCCAAGCATTTAAATATTGTTGAATCCATTCAAAAAGCAGCCCCTACTGATGGTCTTTGGGGTGATAATCGTTCCGATGAAGATCAACTTGGGGCTTCCTATCCTGATCTAGAGTGGGCCATGAAAGCACAACAAAATCAGCTAAATCCTCAAAGCTTTAACGACCACCAAAGAAGAGTCTATTCGATTTACTTAAAACATCATCATCAAAACTTACACAAAATGGAACCCATACCCGTATGCGAAATTCCAAAAGAATTTATTTAATATTCATTATATTGCACTCAATTACCTACAAAAAACACCTACATGATTCGAGTTGCCCTATTGGATCCGCATCCGATTGTCCACGCTGGGTTTAGAGCCTTTCTGAAGAACTCTAAAAATATTTTAGTTAAAGGAACTTTTTCCACATCCAAAAATTTATTTAATTATCTGAAGGAAAAAGACTTGGACGTTGTGGTTATTGAAATGCATCAAAAAAAAGGTTCGGCTGTAAGAACTATAAAAGAATTACGCAAACATTATCCTGCTATAAAAACACTGATTTTAACTTCGCTATCACAGTCTATTTATGGCATCACCCTCATGAGAGCAGGAGCCGTTGGTTTTCTTTCAAAAGAAATCAACAGAAAAGTGATGTTAGAAGCGATTGAAAAGGTTCATTATAGTGGTTTTCATATTGCCTCGAATTTCGCCAACCAAATCATCGATAATTTTGATATCAAAAAGCCTAGAAATGTTTTTGGAACACTTTCTTCAAGAGAAATTGAGGTGTTAAAATGGATTGTAGAAGGAAGGCGAAATGTTGAAATAGCCCACGAATTAAAACTAAGCCAAAAAACAATCAGTACCTACAAAACCCGATTAATGAAAAAACTCAATGTCAAAAATTCGGTAGACTTGTTTCAACAAACCAAAAACTTGATATCGCTTTAAAGTACTCTATTTAGTTTTTTAGATAGTACCTTTTTAAGATTTTGGTATTGCATGACTTCCTCTAGAAATTCACCATCATCCTTTTCTGAATCAGCGGTTTTTGCTTCCTCTATTAAGGTATGAATTTTTTGGTCGATCAAATGCCTTCGAAACGTTAAAATCGTCTCACTTACCAATTGTCCGATTCCATTTGAACGCTCCTTGATAAAAATATTTTTCTTCTCCCAATCATGCAATTGATGTACTTCATCCGCTAGCAAAATATCTGTAATAATTTGAGCCAATTGAGGATCGTCTTGTTGGATTATCTTCTCAGGTTTTACCTCACCTTCTAATTGAAATAATTCAATCAATTGTTTGTAAATATGTTGAAATTCTGGCTGAATCAGTTCTACTTCGTCTTGTTGTAAATCCAAAAAGACTTTTTCATAGACTTTCGATCGGATTGTTTTGGATTCTTCTATCAAATTCCCCTCCTGGTCTGATCGAATCAAAAGTTCGTCAAAAGAGGCTTCTTGTCCACCATATTTCAATAGAATACTGACAATTTGACGTTCCATTATCAAAATAGGATTTATTGGTTCCTGATCAGTGAATGTCTTTTGTATAGGGTGTTCTTGTAAAGAATGGGGTTGCGCTATTTTCCGAACGGGCGTTTTCGTTTTGCTTTGCTCTTGAGCAAGTGCATTAAATAAAACTGTTTCTGAGATATCTAAAGAAGTAGCACATTGTTTCAGGTAGATTTCTTGTTGAATCGCATCCGGTATTTTTGAAATGCTTTGAACAATTTCTTTAACCGTTGCTGCTTTTTTTATGGGATCACCAGAAGACTCTCGAACTAGCAGGTCCGTTTTGAATTGAATAAAATCTTTCGCTTCTTTATTAAGGTAATTTTTAACTTCATCAAGACTATGAGTTTTTGCAAAACTGTCGGGGTCTTCTCCCTGAGGAAAAGAACATACCTTAACATTCATTCCTTGCTCCAAAATCAAATCAATCCCTCGTATAGCAGCTCTAAGCCCGGCAGCATCCCCGTCAAAAAGGACTACTACATTTGAAGTCAATCTTCGTATCAAACGGATTTGTTCAGGAGTTAGTGCGGTGCCGGAAGAGGAAACAATATTGCGTACTCCCTTCTGATACATTTGAATAACATCCGTATACCCCTCGACCAAATAACAAATATCTTCTTTGGCAATGTCCTTTTTAGCTTCATAGATTCCATAAAGCACTTGACTTTTATGGTAAACGGGACTCTCCGGTGAATTCAAATATTTAGCTGTTTTAGCTAAATTTGAAAGAATACGCCCTCCAAAGCCTTGAACCCTTCCCGCCATACTGCGAATGGGAAAAATAACACGTCCTTTAAAACGGTCTACAGCGCCTCTTTCATTTTTTATAACCAAACCTGTTTGTTCAAGGTATTCCTCTGAATAGCCTGCCTTAACGGATTTTTGATAAAAATGATCTTTTTTCTCCAATGCGTAACCCAAACCAAAAAAACGTATGGTTTCATCGGTAAAACCTCGCTCTCTGAAATAACTCAACCCTATTGCCATTCCCTCTGAAAATTCCCACAAATCCTTTGCGAAAAAATCTTGAGCGTATTGGTTAATTAAATAAAGACTTTCTCGCTCGTTAATTTTTTCTTTTTCTTCTTGAGTTTGCTGGGTTTCTTCAATTTCAATATTGTATTTTTTTGCCAAATATCGAATTGCTTCGGGGTAAGTAAAGTGTTCGTGCTCCATAAGGAAGGCAACCACATTTCCCCCTTTACCACTACTAAAATCTTTCCAAATTTGCTTTACCGGAGAAACCATAAAACTGGGGGTTCGCTCCTGAGAGAAGGGACTCAGACCTTTGAAATTGGATCCTGATTTTTTTAAAGAAACAAAATCACCTATGACCTCCTCCACTCGTGCGGTTTCATAAACTTGATCTATTGTGTTTCTCGTAATCAAAAGTCGTGTTTTTATAAATTTATAACTTTATCTACAAACTAGAAATGCTTTGGGATGGAAAGAACTTATATCTTACGTTCAATCACATAATTTAGCATCAACTCAAGGGCGTCCCGATAAGGATTTTTGGGAAATTCGAAGAGCAATTCCAAAGCCTGTTTTCGATATTCTTCCATCTTATTGACGGCAAAGTCAAATCCTCCCTTTTTCTTAACTGTTTGAATAAGCTCACGAACTTTTTTCTTGTTTCGGTTGTGGTTTTTGACCGTATTAATAATTGCTCTCTTTTCCTCAGGAGTCACGATATTCAGGGTATGTATTAGAGGAAGAGTCATCTTTTTTTCTTTAATATCAATTCCCGTAGGCTTCCCAATTTTATGTTCGCCGTAGTCAAATAAATCGTATTTGATCTGGAAAGCCATCCCCAAAAGTTCTCCAAACCGATGCATTTTTTTTACCACTTCAGGTTGGGCATTTACCGACTGAGCTCCCATAGCACAGCATGCAGCAAGTAGTGTCGCCGTTTTTTGTTTTATGATATCGTAGTACACCGATTCTGTTATATCCAGATCTCTTGCTTTTTCAATTTGGAGCAGTTCACCCTGACTCATCTCTCTCACAGCAACGGATATAATTTTTAACAAATCGAAATCTTCATTTTCAATTGACAATAACAATCCTTTTGATAACAAAAAGTCTCCAACTAAAACTGCGATTTTATTCTTCCATAGTGCATTGAGGGAAAAAAAACCTCTTCTCTTATTGCTATCATCTACAACATCATCATGAACTAAGGTCGCTGTGTGAATCAACTCAATCACTGAAGCTCCGCGAAAAGTACGCTCATTTATCTTTCCACCACCAAATAATTTAGCCACTAAAAAAACAAACATGGGTCGCATCTGTTTCCCTTTCCGTTTAACAATAAAATGAGTTATTCGATTTAGGAGTGCTACTTTTGAGGACATGGACTTAGAAAACTTGTCCTCAAAAAGTTCCATTTCATCATAAATAGGTTCCTTAATTCTTTCTACAGTTTTCATAGGCATGCTAAAGATACCAAATCAATACATTACTATCTATAATTTGTTAGGTGTTTGTGAATTTTCTAATTTATTGGCTAATTGTCCACAAGCTGCATCAATATCACTCCCTCTTGATCTTCGATATGTTACGGGAATACGTGCTTTGGTTAAGGCATCTATATATTGATCTACTTCGGATTGAGCTGCCTGATGAAAAGTGGCATTGTCAATGGGATTGTATTGGATAATATTCACTTTTGAAGGAATACGTTTGCACAATCGAATCAAGGCAATTATATCCTGCTCAGTATCATTGATTCCTTCCCAAACCACATATTCAAAAGTAACGGGTTTACGAGAATAGGCAAACCAGTATTCCAGAGCTTCCGTCAATTCAACTAAGGTAAACTTTTTTGCAAAGGGCATCATTTGCTCTCTGACTTCTTGACGGGCACTATGAAGGGAAACCGCTAAGCCAAATCGTACTTGATCGTCTGCCATTTTACGAATCATCTTGGGAATTCCAGAAGTAGAAAGCACAATTCTCCTGGGCGACATGGCTAGTCCTTCGGGATCTGTAATTTTTTCGATTGCAGCTTTTACATTGTTATAATTCATCAAGGGCTCTCCCATTCCCATAAAGACAATGTTGGAAAGCGGACGATTGTGATATAGTTTACTTTGTAAGTTCATGGCAACCACTTGATCGTAAATTTCATCAGCATGAAGATTTCGCATCCGTTTAAGAGCTGCCGTGGCGCAAAACGTACAATCTAAACTACAGCCTACCTGAGAAGAAACACAGGCCGTGGTTCTTGTGGAAGTTGGAATCAAAACGGATTCTACGGCATATTGATCATGAAGTTTGACTACGTTTTTGATCGTACCATCTGTGCTGCGTTGTTGCAAATCGATATTGATGTGGTTGATCTCAAAATGGGATTTTAACAAATCTCTATGCGCTAATGAAAGGTTGGTCATCAAATCAAAACTATGAATACCCTTTTGCCATAACCATTGATATACTTGAACTCCCTTAAACGAGGGTGCACTGTTGTTTACAAAGAATTCTTGAAGTTCTTCTTTGGTTAAAGCTCGAATGTCTTTTTTTCTATTGGTCTCCAAATGTACAGTTATAAAAAAACCGCATGACTGCGGTTTTTATTATTTTAAAGGATTATCATTGCATACCCGTAGGAATAAAAATTATATTATTCTTTAATTGCTTCGCTGTAGGCATGTTTAATAAAATCTGGATCAGCAAATGCAGACACCATCATTAATAAAGTGGATTTAGGTGTGTGAAAATTGGTAATCATAGAGTTAGCAATCGAAAAATCATAGGGTGGAAAAATAAATTTATGGGTCCATCCTTGGTATTCATTGAGCAAACCAGCAGATGAAACAGAACTTTCCAATCCTCTCATTACTGTGGTTCCAACTGCACAAATTCTTCTCTTTTGAGCTTTTGCGGAATTGACTTTCTCAACTGCAAGAGCATCAATCATAAGCTCTTCTGAATCCATTTTATGCTTAGATAAATCTTCTACCTCAACGGGGCTGAAAGTTCCCAAACCAACATGAAGAGTAAGCTCAGCGATATCAATTCCTTTTATTTCGAGTCGTTTGAGAAGATGCCTAGAAAAATGTAGACCGGCAGTTGGAGCTGCAACAGCTCCTTCATGTTTAGCATAAATGGTTTGATAACGCTCCTGATCTTCTGCATCGATCGGACGCTTGATATATTTAGGAAGCGGAGTTTGCCCCAACTCTTTTAATTTAGTTCTGAATTCAGCATAGCTTCCATCAAATAAAAACCGTAAGGTTCGCCCACGAGAAGTGGTATTGTCAATCACTTCTGCAACTAAGCTTTCATCGTCTCCAAAGTACAATTTATTTCCTATTCTAATCTTACGAGCAGGATCCACTAATACATCCCAAAGACGTTGCTCCTGATTCAATTCACGTAACAAGAAAACCTCAATACGAGCCCCTGTTTTTTCTTTATTTCCAAAAAGGCGAGCGGGAAAAACTTTGGTATTATTAAGAACCATTACATCGCCCTCATCAAAAAAGTTAATGACGTCTTTAAACGAGTGGTGTTCAATGGTTTCGTCTTTGCGATTCAACACCATTAACCTAGATTCATCCCGGTCGGGTGCAGGGCGTTGGGCTAAAAGGGAATTGGGTAGTTCGAATTGAAATTGAGAGAGTTTCATTTGTGATTTTTAGGCTGCAAATATACCATCTCAAAATAGGCTTTGTCAAGTAAAACTGTATTTATCTACTCACAATTTTAAAATTGAGATGTTTTAAGTCGTTCCAAAAGTCTGGATACGACTTGGATACCACCTCAGACTCTTCAATATTTAAGGGTATTTTTAGGGCTAGCGGAGCAAAGGCCATAGCCATGCGATGGTCGTTGTAAGTTGGTAATGAGCAGTGTTCTACAAAATTACCCCCGGTAGAAAGATGAAGACTTTGATGAGTTACTCGAATGTTTGCACCCAATTTTGTCAATTCAGATTGTAACGCTTCCAACCGATCGGTTTCCTTTATTTTTAGCGTATGCAATCCTACTAAATCGCATGCGATCCCTAATCCATAGCAGCTAACCGCAATAGTTTGTGCAATATCAGGTGCTTTAGTGAGATCCAAATTTATTTTTTTGGGTAAGGGCCGATTCGTTTTTTTTAGTACCAATGTATCTTCTTCAAAACAACTGGACACTCCCAAATCAGAATAAATGGCCATCAGTATTGCGTCTCCCTGAAGACTGTTTTCTCGATAACTAGTCAATCGAATTTCGGCTTGATCAGAAAGAGCTGCTATACTGAAGAAATAGGATGCTGAACTCCAATCCGATTCTACCAATCGAGTCTTTCTGATAGGTTTTTTTTGATTAAAAACAGATATTTTTTGTCCTTCAAATTGAGTTTTTACTCCCATTTGATTCAACAAGGATAGGGTCATTTTGATGTAAGGAATGGAAGTGATTTTTCCTACCAATTTCAAAACCAATCCTTTTTGTAAAAGAGGGGCCAAGAGTAATAAGGCAGAAATATATTGGCTACTTATGTCGGCAGGAAGCTCAACGCTTCCGCCTAAAAGCTTTCTCCCCTTGATTCGCAAAGGCGGATACCCTTCTTTGTTGTCGTACTGGATACTAGCACCTAGAGATCTTAAAGCATCTACCAAAATTCTAATCGGTCGTTCTTGCATCCGTTTTGATCCGGTCAATACCACTTCCCTGCCTTCGAGATTAGCAAAATAGGCGGTAAGAAACCGCATGGCCGTTCCAGCATGGTGAATATCGATTGTGTTTGAATCCGAGATCAAAGCTTTTCTCATGACTTGGCTGTCATCAGAATTGGATTCATTTTTCAATTCAAATCCTGAAAATAAGGCTTGCAATAAAAGCAGACGATTCGTTTCACTTTTAGACCCTGTGATATTCAATGTCCCGTGACAATGATTGGTTGGATGACTGATTTGTAATTCCATCTAAATTTTAGGATTTTAGCTTTGGGTTGTTGTGATGACGATCATGATCGCGACTCGTTTTAGCAGATATTTTTTTTGTAAAGGCCGTGTGTAAGTCCACCCCGGTTTGATTGGCCAAACAAACGGCTACGAAAATTACATCGGCAAGTTCTTCTCCGAGATCTTTGTCTTTGTCGCTTTGCTTTTCTGATTGCTCTCCGTAGCGACGTGCAATAATTCTAGCTACTTCACCCACCTCTTCAGTGAGTTGAGCCATATTGGTCAATTCATCAAAATATCGTACTCCGTGTGTTTTGATCCAGTCGTCAACAGCCTTTTGTAGTCCCTTTAAATCCATTGTCAAAAATAATCATAATTGACAGAAATTCTTGCTTTAGCCTACTCTAAAATAAATTCTTTAATTCCATAAGAGAATAAACAATGGGGCATTTGTCGTGTTCTTTTTCACCATGAGAATTGAAATGAACAGCTGCCATTCCTTGATCCAAGGCTCCTAAAATATCCGCTTCTAAACTATCACCCACCATTAAGGAAGCTTCGGGTGAGGTATTTGTTTTTGTCAAAGCTTCTTGAAAAATTTGTGGGTGCGGTTTTTTAAAGCCTACTTTTTCTGCTGTAAAAACTTGATCAAAGTAAGAGTTCAGTCCTGAGTTTTGAATTTTAAACTGTTGTAATTGATCGAAACCATTGGTAATAATATGCATTTGATATCGACCCTTTAATGCATCCAACAGTTCTAAAGTTCCTTCAAATAAATGGGGAAATGTACTCAGATGTTCCAAATAATGCTCAGAAATATCGTTTATCGTGATGCGATCCACAGACTCACCCAATTTTTTAAAGGTATCTGACAAACGGTAATAGCGTAAATCCTCCTGAGAGATTCTATTCTCTCGGTACAATTTCCAGTAAGCATGGTTAATGGGATTGTAAAACGCTAAAAAATCGGATATTTTAAACTCATAGGATGCTTCA
This sequence comes from Flavobacteriaceae bacterium, assembly GCA_038108035.1. Taxonomy (GTDB): domain Bacteria; phylum Bacteroidota; class Bacteroidia; order Flavobacteriales; family Flavobacteriaceae; genus MS024-2A. The sequence continues at coordinate 1,614 of JAYNHN010000036.1, read as the reverse complement.
CTAAATATTTTTTCAAAAGTGAGCGCAGAGTTTTTTTCGAAATCCCAAAGTGTATGATCTAAGTCAAAAAATATGTCCGTAATTGAACTTTTATCTATCATTTAATATAGTTTGTAAAGGCACTTTTCTGATCCTCACTTTGATTTTGAAAATTCAAAAAGCCATTGGTTACAGCAATGATAAGTCTGCTACAAGATAAGGGTAAATTTTTAAACAATTGTTCTAATTCTGTAAATTGGGTTTGCGAATTAAACCCTAATAGGCTTTTTTCTGTAGCAAAGACCGGATATACTTTTAGAGGTAATTGGAACTCGTTTGACAGGTTGTAAAAATTGAATGGAGTAGCTGTACTCGCTCTAAAACCAAGAGTATTGGGGTATCCCATACTGTAATCAGAACGAAATTCTTGTTCTACTAAATCTGAATAGACTACAGACACATCTTTAATCCCCTGACTCATCCTAACAAAGTTAACCGGACGGTGAGAAATCATTTGGAAATTATTTTTTTCTTGATTTAAAAAAGATTGGGGTTTAATCTGTGATCGCATCGAAACCAATAAACCCATTGAAAAAAAATCTCCTACCCTTTTGACAATTCTTTGAAAAGGTAAATTGAAAATAGAGACAGTAGATTCGTAAGCTGATGAGTTTGAAAAAAGAAAAAAAACTTTGGGTTTTATCGTAGCGCTTGCAAACAAGTTGTTCCACTGAGAAAAACTCTCATAGGGATCCCTTTTGAGTCGCAATAAAACACCTATTTGCTGAAAAAGTGAAAAAATTTTGAATGTCCATAGGGATCGAAAAAAATCCTCTAGTACGATAAGCGGTGAACGGTACTTATAGCGAAAAGGTAGTGTCACCTCAATTAAAAGATCTTTTTTAGGTTGCACCTCCATCAATGAATGGATGGCGGGAAAAGTATCTGTCAGGACTTTATTTAATTCTTTTGTCCACAAATCCACTAGGGGCAATTTCATAAATCCGTTCTGGGCAGCCAGACTTTGGGAGGGATCGAAAAACCCATCTTTCGTTTTTAAATGGGGAAGTGCCTCTTCGTATCTAGTTAAAAGAAAAAAACTTGCTGCAAAAATATCATAGGGAATTTGGTTTTGGGAATCCGTTTTAAAAAAGACGGGGACTGAATTCCATTTTTCGATTTCGATGGTTTGAGTTTGCACCCCTTGTTCAAAAAGTAGGCTGTGAGAAGCAATAAAAAATTCATTGCCCAAGGGCTTTAAGGTATAACTAAATTTAGGTCCAGAATGAGCAACAAAATTATCTACAGCCGTGGTAAAAGCCACAGGAAGCTCCAGCATATTTTCAAAAATATGTTTGAAAATATACCTCAACCTTGGCGTAATTTTATGGGTATAAACCAATAGCATTTACAAGATTTCTTTATCAGCAAAGCTAAAATAACCTTTTTCTGAGACAATAAGATGATCTAAAATTTTAAGATCTACGTTGGCAGCAGCTAATTGAAATTTTCGGGTCACTTGCTTATCGCTTTGGCTGGGGTTCAATCCTCCCGAGGGATGATTGTGTACCAAAATCAACGCGGTGGCACCTACTTCAAAAGCTCTTTTGAATCCCAAACGAATATCTACTGTGG
>JAYNHN010000035.1:4336-15876 GCA_038108035.1 Flavobacteriaceae bacterium | reverse complement strand
TCATAATATCCAAATTGACCACCTCCGGAGCAACTGGTTATTTTGTTGAATACGCCGGCACTGTCTTTAAGCAACTGAGTATGGAAGGGAGAATGACCGTTTGTAACCTAAGTATAGAAATGGGTGCCCGTGGAGGAATGATTGCCCCTGATAAAAAAACTTTTGAGTACATCAAAGACCGTGAATTTACCCCAAAAGGAAAAGATTGGGATACAGCCATGAAATATTGGAGTACACTTTTTACTGACGAAGATGCTGAATTTGATAAAGAATTGGTTTTTGATGGAGGTCAAATTGATCCGATGATCACTTTTGGTACCAATCCCGGTATGGGAATCAGTATAACTAAAGCCATCCCGACCGCAGACAGTATAGAGGGAGGTAAGACAACTTATAAAAAATCTTTGGATTATATGGGGTATAAAGAAGGGGAAAGCATGATTGGTAAACCGATTGATTTTGTTTTTATTGGAAGTTGTACCAATGGTCGAATTGAGGATTTCAGAGCCTTTGCCAGTATTGTTAAGGGCCATAAAAAAGCAGATCATGTGACGGCATGGTTGGTTCCCGGTTCCCACAAGGTTCTGGATGCTATAAAAAACGAAGGACTTTTGGATATTTTTCAAGAAGCAGAATTCAGTTTAAGAGAGCCCGGCTGTTCGGCTTGCTTAGCGATGAACGACGATAAAATCCCAGCCGGAAAATATGCCGTAAGTACTTCAAATAGAAATTTTGAAGGTCGACAAGGTCCGGGTGCAAGAACGCTTCTAGCAAGCCCTCTTGTTGCTGCTGCAGCGGCAATTACCGGAAAAATAACTGATCCTAGAACCTTAATTTAACTCAATGGCATACGATTCATTCAATACCCTCCAAAGTACAGCGGTTCCACTCCCTGTTGAAAATGTGGATACAGATCAAATTATCCCTGCACGATTTTTAAAAGCTACCGAACGTAAAGGATTTGGAGATAATTTATTTCGTGATTGGAGGTTCAACCAAGACAATTCACCTAAAGAAGATTTTGTTCTTAATAAATTAAAATTTTCAGGTAAAATTTTAGTGGGGGGACACAATTTTGGATCGGGATCCTCTCGCGAACATGCCGCATGGGCAATTTATGATTATGGATTTCGATGTGTTATATCTAGTTTCTTTGCGGATATATTTAGAAACAACTGTTTAAATATTGGAGTGCTTCCGGTTCAAATTTCACCGGAATTTTTAACGGAATTATTCGAAACCATCGAAAAAGATCCTAGCACCGAATTGATTGTTGATCTTCCAAAACAAACTCTTACCGTATCCTCTTCTGGAAAATCAGAAGCATTTGAAATCAATAATTACAAAAAAGACAATATGCTCAATGGTTATGATGACATTGACTATTTGAATAATATCAAAGAAGACATTCAAAAATTTGCTTCCAGCACGCCGCTCTAGTTGAATATCTAAACAATGGGAAAAAGAATTTTGGAAATAATGGATACCACGCTGCGGGATGGTGAACAAACCTCAGGCGTATCTTTTTCTGCATCCGAGAAATTAACCCTTGCAAAACTTTTACTTCTAGAAATGGGTGTTGATCGAATAGAAATAGCCTCTGCACGTGTCTCTAAAGGGGAATTTAAGGCGGTGAAGGAAGTCACTTCATGGGCAAAGCAGAGTGATCTGATCGAAAAAATTGAAGTATTGACCTTTGTGGACGAGGGAACTTCAATCCAATGGATGAAAGAAGCGGGAGCTCAAGTTCAAAATCTTTTGACTAAAGGATCGCTCAATCACTTAAAATTTCAACTCAAACAAACTCCCAAAGAGCACTTTACCAATATTTCTAAAAGCATTCAAAAAGCCGATAAAGCCGGTTTTACCACCAACGTATATTTAGAAGATTGGAGTAATGGAATGCACCATTCGAAAGAATATGTTTTTGAATATTTAGAATTTCTTGCTCAACAACCCATTAAAAGAGTCTTGCTACCGGATACATTGGGTGTTCTAACACCCACTCAAACGGCAAGCTATCTTCGTGAAATTATACAACGTCATCCTGAACTACATTTTGATTTTCACGGTCACAACGATTACGACTTGAGTGTCGCCAATGTTTTAGAAGCCGTAAAAGCAGGAGTTCAGGGTTTACACCTCACAGTCAATGGTATGGGAGAACGAGCCGGGAATGCCCCACTGGCAAGTGTTGTAGCAGTGATTAATGACTTTTTACCGGATATTAAAATTAACATTAAAGAAGATTCTCTTCACCAAGTAAGCAAATTAGTCGCAACACTAACAGGCTTTAGAATTCCTGCAAACAAACCCATAGTAGGGGAAAATGTTTTTACACAAACTGCCGGAATACACGCAGATGGAGATCACAAGAAAAACTTATATTTCAACAATCTTCTACCCGAGCGTTTTGGTAGAAAAAGAAAATACGCTTTAGGAAAAACCTCCGGAAAAGCAAATATTCAAAAAAATCTTCAAGAATTGGGTTTGACTTTAAATGAAGATGAATTAAAAAAAGTAACCCAACGAATTATTGAATTGGGTGACAAAAAAGAGCGGGTCACCGCTGAAGATTTACCCTTTATCATTTCGGATGTTTTAGGAAATAACGTAGTTGATAAAGTAAAGATCAATTCTTATGTTTTGACACACTCGAAAGGTTTGCGCCCCACCACCAGTGTTTCGATTGAGATCAATGGAGTGGCTTTTGAACAAAACGCTTCTGGTGACGGTCAATACGATGCCTTTTGGAATGCACTACAGAAGATTTATTCTAATCAAAAAATCGATCTTCCAAAACTTACCGACTATGCAGTTCGTATTCCTCCGGGGAGTAATTCGGATGCACTTTGTGAAACGACTATCACTTGGAAAAAGAAAAATAAAGAATTTACAACCCGTGGTTTGGATTCAGATCAAACCGTATCAGCCATCAAAGCCACAGAAAAGATGTTAAATATTATTCAAAATTAATCCTCATTATGCATTTAAAAATCGCCTTATTGGCAGGAGACGGAATCGGTCCAGAAGTAATCGATCAAGCAGTTAAAGTATCGGATGCAATTGCTCAAAAATTCAATCATACCATCGAATGGACTCCAGCCTTGACCGGAGCCGCTGCAATTGATGCTATTGGAGATCCTTATCCCGATGAAACACATCAAATATGCTTAAATGCCGATGCTATTTTATTCGGAGCCATTGGACATCCTCGTTTTGATAATGACCCTTCTGCAAAAGTTCGCCCTGAGCAAGGATTACTAAAAATGCGTAAAAAATTGGGATTATTTGCCAATGTTAGACCCACCTTTACATTCCCCTCTTTACTAGATAAATCTCCACTCAAAAAAGAACGAATCGAAGGAACGGATTTAATTTTTTTGCGTGAATTAACCGGAGGTATTTATTTTGGTGAACGAGGCAGAAAAGATGGAGGCGAAACCGCTTTCGACACCTGCACCTATACCCGAAAAGAAATTAAACGCCTTGCGATCAAGGGTTTTGAATTGGCCATGACTCGATCCAAAAAATTGTGTTGTGTGGATAAAGCCAATGTTTTGGAGAGTTCTCGCTTATGGAGAGAAACCGTTCAGGCATTGGAAAAAGACTACCCAGAAGTCATCGTTTCTTATGAATTTGTTGATGCAGTTGCAATGCGGTTGGTTCAATGGCCTAATAGTTACGATGTACTCATAACAGAAAATCTTTTTGGAGACATTTTGACAGATGAAGCATCGGTCATCTCCGGTTCTATGGGGTTAATGCCCTCCGCTTCTGTGGGTTCAGAGAATGCGCTCTATGAGCCCATTCACGGTTCTTTCCCTCAAGCTACGGGACTCGGAATTGCCAATCCTTTGGCAACCGTACTTTCTGCAGCCATGCTCTTTGAAATGAGTTTTGATTTAACGGAAGAAGGAAAAACCATCAGAGCAATCGTTGATCAATCCTTACGAGATGGTGTAGTAACCAAGGATTTAGCTCCCGAGGGTGAAAAATCATTTTCTACCAGCGAAGTTGGCGATTATTTAGTCAAATTGATTCAATAATTTAAAAATCATTATTACCGAAATCCATTCCCTAACTCAGAAAGGTTCAATTTCTAGGTTTTGATTTTATAATACTATTATCTTAAGAATATAAATGGTTTCTACCTAGAGTTACCCCTGTATTGGATCGTTTTATCTTTTTCAGTATTGTACGGTTTTTACAAGAAAATGTAGAACTTTTAATTTATTAGTAAGAATTTTAACGATGCTCCCAAGAAATTCAGGAAACCTAAAATTGAAGTGATCAAACGAATCAGTTTCACTGATTGCCCCTTTAATTGTGCATTTGAATTGATTTCTCAAATTCCTTTGCGTTTTACTTTTTAACCAGTACCAAACTTACCACTACATTAAAATATATAATTTAACTTTGATTTGTACTAATAAATGAAGTCCCCTATGAAAAAAACGAAAAGATCCACAGTAAAACGGGTACCCAAAAGAGGCCTTTACGATCAAAAATCAATTTATAAATTATTGGATCGCAACCATTTATGTCATGTCGGTTTTATCTATGAGGATTTTCCAGTAGTAATTCCCACTCTTTACGGGAGAAAAGAAAATACGATTTTTCTCCATGGTGCTGTCGTAAGCCGATTGATGACTTCCTTAAAAAAAGAAATCCCCCTTTGTATTTCCATTGCCAAAACAACAGGAATTGTATTGGCACGATCTGCTTTTAATCACTCCCTAAACTACGAGTCTGTTATTCTCTACGGGAACGGAAGATTGGTTGAAGGTTTTGAAAAAGAAGAGGCACTAAAAGCCATTTCAGATCACTTAATTATTGGACGCTGGGAGGAATGCAGACCTCCCACCACAAAGGAACTTAAAGCAACTCACGTCATATCGATCGATTTAGACGAGGTCAGCGCAAAAGTTCGGACAGGAGGCCCCCAAGATGACAAAGAGGACTACTCCAGTGAATATTGGGCAGGGGTGATACCTATCAAAGAAGGATTTGGGGTGCCTCAACCTGATCAACAACTACCCGATCGCTTGAAAAAAATTCCTGCCAGTGTTCAAAATTTAACCCATAAAACCAATAATTGATGAAACTTCATCCTTATCTTATTTATTCAGGACAAGCCGAAAAAGCCATTCATTTCTATTGTAAAACCCTCGGTTTTGAGCATACTGAAATGAAGCGTTATAAAGATACTCCCATGCCGCATTCCGATACTCAAAAAGAATGGATTATTCATTGTGAACTTACATTCAAAGGAAAGCTAGTAGCCATGGTTGCGGATACCGAAAAAGTGGAATCCGGCACTCAAATTCAATTAAGTTTAAACTACAACAATTTGGAAACAATGAAAGAAGCATTCTATCAACTGAGTAAAGGTGGTCAAATTTTGGAACCTTTAAAAAAACAATTTTGGAACGCTACCTTTGGGCAACTAATCGATCCATTTGGAGTTTATTGGATGATGAATTTTGATCCTACTTGAAAATTAACAAAATCTTTTAAGTATTATAGAAAATACTAATCCCTGATTCATTTAAGATTTATTAATTTGCCAAAAATAATAAGCTATGAAAGCAGTAATCATTTTATTAAGTTTAATAACACTTCAAACCTGCATCTCAAACACCCCTCCATTAGATCACGCAAATCCAGTCTGGAAGCCTACTGCATCTAATCAGGAAGGACTGAAAAAAGCCTACTTTGCATCGGGGTGCTTTTGGTGTGTAGAAGCTGTTTATGAAAGTGTTCGTGGAGTCAGTGAGGTGTATTCCGGTTATGCAGGAGGTTTTACTAAAAACCCTAATTACAATCAAATCGGTACGGGTAAAACAGGGCATGCAGAAGCAGTCGAAATACTTTATGATCCCAAAGTGGTTAGTTTTGGTACCCTAGTCCAAGTATTTTTTGGTTCGCATGATCCAACAACACCCAATCGACAGGGGCCCGATTACGGTTCTCAATATCGATCCATTGCTTTCTATACAACGGATCAAGAGCGAACGATTATTCAAGATTACGTTCAAATGCTTGAGGATAAAGATTTCTTCTCTAAGGAAATAGTAACGGAAATTAAACCTTTAGAGAAATTCTATTATGCGGAAGATTATCACCAAGATTATGAAAAAAATAACCCTAATAATCCCTATGTCCGAAATGTTTCCATTCCTCGGTTGAAGAAATTTCAAAAACTATATCCGGAACTCTTAAAAAACGATCACTAAATTTTGAAAACCTTTCAACTCAAAAATGATTCAATCCAAGCTGAATTCTTGGCTTATGGTGCCGTACTTCATAAATTATGGGTGAAAGACAAAAAGGGAAATCCTATCAATGTTATTATGGGACTTTCTCAACCGGAAGATTACCTTTCTGACGGTTGGTCTAGAGGGGCGGTCATCGGTCGATTTGCAGGTAGACTGGAAAATCCCATTCAAATTATTGATCAAAAAATATCTATAGAAAATAACGAAGGTGTATTACTTCATAGCGGAAGCAGTGGTTGGAATAAAAAGGTATGGGAGGTGGAGAAACACAACTCGGATCAAATCCAATTTTCAATTCGCTGTCCAAAGGGTTCTAGTGGATTTCCGGGATCGGTTAAGGCTCTGGTAAGCTACACACTGAAAGACAGTGTTTTATCTATTCATTATCAAGCAACTACAGATCAATCTACACATATAAACCTGACTAACCATGCCTATTTTAATCTAAACCCTCAAGGGAAAATAGCAGATCAACTCCTTAAAGTTAATGCCGATCAAATGCTAGAGCTCAAAGAAACTTTAGTTCCTACTGGAGTTCAAAATGCAGTTGAAGGGAGCCCTTACGATTTCAGAAAAGAACGTACCATTGCACAGACTCAATTAGACGATTATTTTATAGTCAAACAAAATGGTGAGGCACTTGCTACGCTCTATTCTAAAGAATCAGGAATAAAAATGTCGACTTATAGTAATCAGCCAGGAGTGGTGGTTTTCACTCCTCCTCATTTTGAAGCTATTTGTTTTGAAACTCAAAAATTTTCCAATTCACCCAATATTCCTCACTTTCCGACAACATTGATCAGACCCGAAGATCGTTATGATCATCAAACGCGTTTTGAATTTAGTGTAAAAGACGAATATTAAAACGCTTCCATAATTTAAAAAATATCATTCCTAGTAGAGATCCAGCAAGGGTTCCACAGAGAATGTCAAGTGGAAAATGAACCCCTATATAGACTCGGCTGTAAGCAATTAACGAAGCAATAAAGATTAAAAGTAAAGGTAGGAATCGGAAGGTTCTACGTGTCAATCCACCAAAGAAAATCGCCAGAGAAAAAGAATTGGATGCATGCCCGGAGAAAAAACTAAATCGACCTCCACAAGTGGGTTTAACCAACCGAACCAGTTGTTGTATTTCTTCATCATAACAGGGACGAAGTCTTCCAAATTGAACTTTAAACAAATTGGTGAGTTGATCTGTACATAAAATAAGAAAGCCCGTAAAAAAGAGCAAATAAACCGCATTTTTCCAAGATGATTTATATCCTATAAAAATCCAAATCGTCAAATAGACCAATACATTTGAAGCACGATGTGTCATCATCATCCAAAACGCATCAAAGGTAGGTGATCCCATTCCATTGAGCCATAAAAACAAGGATTTATCCCAAGAAATCAAGGTATCTATATTCACTCTAAAGATTCCATTTCGTTATCGTAAAAGGCAAAAGCGGCTTCAATTAGAAAATGAGATTCAGACTTTAAGGTAGATTCATCTTCTTTATCAAATTCTTCCATCCAATGGACTTCATCGTTCAATACATTTAAGATAAAGCGAGGATATTCGGTGTGAACGATAAATAAATCGTCAGGAAAACCTGAATTATCAGCAATTAAAAATTTAGGTGGCTCCATGCAGTTGGTTTTTAATTAATTTATTGGTTAGATATTGAAAGCGAATCATTAGTAAAATTGCTGAAGAGGTAAGGCCAGATAGCAATCCGATCCATATACCTGTAGCCCCTAAAGAGGTTTTTAATCCTAAATAATAAGCAATGGGAAAACCAAAAATTCCATAAGAGAAAAAGGTGATCCAAGCGGGTACATTTACGTCTTGAAGGCCCCTAAGCGATCCCAAAACGACAGCCTGAACCCCATCGGAAATTTGAAAAAAAGCCGACACAATCAACAAAGAAGAAGCAATCTTAACGACTTCATACACATCGTTAAGTGCATTTAAATCCGTTGTAGCTGATCCGTCCAAATAAATCCAAGGAAGAACATCGTTTGCAAATAAGAAGAAAAGACAAAAGACTACATCGAAGATAAAAATCAGTAAAAAAATTGAATACGCTATCCGTTTTAGAGAAATAAAATCTTTTTTTCCTTTTTGGTTCCCCACTCGGATCATTGCTGTTACACTTAATCCCATAGCAAACATAAAAGTCATAGTGGAGAGGTTTAAGGCTATTTGGTTGGCCGCCTGGGGATTCTTACCCAGAAAACCTGACAACCAAATTGCTGCCGTAAAAAAAGCAACTTCAAAAAACATTTGTAATGCCGAAGGTAAACCCAATTGGATGATCCGCTTAAACAATTCCCATTTTGGCTTCTGAAACTCAATGTTTCGAACGTAATCTTTAAAAAACGTATTAAAGCGAACATAGAATATGATAAAGACTAACATAGAACAGCGGGAAAATAATGTTCCCAAAGCGGCTCCCTCTACTCCCATTTTTGGAAAAAACCAGTGACCGAAAATAAGGAAATAGTTAAGAATTACATTAATTACATTGGCCAGCAAAGTTGCATACATAGCCGGACGGGTGAAAGATAAACCTTCCGTAAATTGCTTGAAGGCCTGAAATGTAACCAATGGGATCAAAGATATAGCCACCCACTGCAAATAGGGATAGGCTAGAACAACCACTTCCTGAGGTTGACCCATTTGATACAATAGAGGTTTACTAATAAAAACCGCTATACTTAAAAAGATTCCCAAGAATGCACATAACATTAAGCCGTGTATAAACACACTACGACCCCTTGAGCGATCATTGGTACCGTCAGCTTCTGCGATCAAAGGAGTGATCGCCGTTGAGAATCCTATTCCCAATGACATGGCACTAAAACAGAAGCTATTCCATAAAGAAACAGCAGCTAACTCTGCTGTTCCCAGTTGGCCTACCATAATATTGTCTATCAATTGAACTAAAGAATGCCCCACAAGGCCAATAATTACGGGGTAAGCCAAAGTAAAGTTGTATCTAAATTCTTGAGTGTACTTTTGTAAGGATGTGATCATTAAAATCAAATATTAAAATCCAAATTGATCAATGAGATAGACCAAAGATGTCATGGCTGCTGCTCCTAATTCTAATTCCCGTTTATTGATTGCTTCAAAAGTATCCGTAGCGGCATGATGATAGTCAAAATAACGTTGAGAATCCGGTCGCAAACCTGACAAAACCGTTTTTCCATTTCGCAAGGGACTGATATCAGCTCCACTCCCCCCTCTTTCAAAACGGTCAACCAAATAGGGCTCAAAATACGGTTTCCAAGATTTAATTTTTTCAAATTGTTCTGCGGTGGCTTCAAAAGAAAAACCTCGTGGTGAAAATCCACCCGCATCCGATTCAAGAGCGAAAATATGATTTTCCTTTTTTAGCTCTGCGTTTTTTGCGTAGGTGGTTCCTCCCCGGAGTCCATTTTCCTCATTCATATACAGTACCACTCGAATGGTTCTTTTAGGTTGATAATTCATCTCTTTAAAAAGTCGCAAAACTTCCATAGACTGAACAATACCTGCTCCGTCATCATGAGCTCCATCTCCCAAATCCCATGAATCAAGATGCCCGCCTACTGCGATAATTTCATTTGGAAATTCACTTCCTTTAATTTCACCGATAACATTATGAGAAGGAACATCCGGAAAGTTTTTGCAATCTTGTTTTAAATAAAAAAATAAATCATCATTCAATGAAAGCATGGTACTCAACAATTGTGCACCATTTGTACTAATGGCTGCAGCAGGGATTCGCATTTTATTGGGAAGGTCTCCATAACGCATATTGCCTGTATGAGGATAGTCATCCAGACGCAAATTCATGGAGCGAACAATCACACCAACTGCCCCCAATCGAGCTGCTTTTTCAGCTCCACTAGAGCGCTGATCAACCGTTTTGGAATAAGCTTCAAAGGTATTGATCAAGTCTGCGGGCATTGCACGATTGTAAAAAACAAACTTCCCTTTTATTTTTTCGCTTCCCAAGGATTCTAATTCTTCAAAATCTTTGACTTCTACTACTTGCGCACGAAGACCAGAGGCCGGTGTTGCAATAGAACCTCCTAAAGAACAAACGGGAACATTTATACTCATTCCCGGAGCGTTGATAATACTGGCATACTCAAAAGAACCTCGAACCCATTTAGGAACCATGACATCCTCAAGAAATACTCGATCCAAATCTAATTTTTTTAATTCTTTATTACCCCATTCAACAGCGCGTTCCGCATTTAAGGAACCTGATAATCTTCCGCCAATCTGATTGGAAAGAAAATCAAGCCAATTGTAAGCTTCGCCTTTGGTCAGAGCATATTCGTATATGGTCTTTATTTGATCCTGATGCTTGGCTTGCTGACTCATCATTGGTGATGAGATCAAGAGTGCAAAAACCATAAAAAGAATTCTATTCATAAAAATTATTTTGATGCAAATTGAATAATATTTTCAACATTTATTGGGTTATCTCCTAAAATCATTAAACGTTCAACAACATTTCGTAGTTCCCTGATATTTCCTGTCCAAGGGTAATCATTTAATTTAATTAGTGCCTCTTGAGAAAATACTTTGGGTTCTATACCCTGCTCTTTAGCAATTAGATTTACAAAATGTTGGGTTAACAAAGGGATATCTTCTTTACGATCAGTTAAGGAAGGGACATGGATCATAATGACCGCTAATCTATGGAATAAATCTTCTCTAAACCGTCCCTCTTTTATTTCATGTTTTAAATTTTTATTGGTTGCAGCGATCACCCGAACATCCACTTTAATATCTTTTTCATTTCCAACACGTTGGATTTTATTTTCTTGTAATGCTCGCAGAACCTTTGCTTGAGCAGCCAAACTCATATCGGCAATTTCATCCAAAAACAAAGTCCCTTTGTTCGCTGCTTCAAATTTCCCGGATCGATCTTTTACTGCGGAGGTAAATGCCCCTTTTATATGTCCAAAGAGCTCACTTTCAATCAGTTCAGAAGGAATTGCTGCACAATTAACTTCAATAAAGTGCTCTTTACTACGGTCACTTTTTGCATGTAATTGATGTGCCACCAATTCTTTTCCAGTACCATTCTCCCCCGTGATCAAAACTCGTGCTTCGGTGGGTGCTACCTTATTAATCATCTGCATAACATTTTGAATCGGTTGACTTTCTCCAATAATGGTATACCTTTTTGCAACTTTTCGTTTGAGTTTGATATTTTCGCTTCGCAAAGATTTACTTTCTAAAGCATGGCGCACAGAAGTCAAGAGCCG
>JAYNHN010000035.1:3111-4326 GCA_038108035.1 Flavobacteriaceae bacterium | reverse complement strand
AAGAGCCGATTTAAATCAGGTGGTTTCGAAATAAAGTCATACGCACCCAGTTTCATAGCTTCCACGGCAGTTTCAACATTACCGTGTCCGGTGAGCATAATAAAAGGAATGTTTATTTTCTTTTGATTGGACTTTAGCAATACTTCTATTCCATCCATTTTAGGCATCTTTATATCGCATAAAACCAAGTCATATAAGTTATTAGATAAAAAATCAAATCCTTCCTTACCATCTTTGGCCTCGGTGATGATATAACTTTCGTTTTCTTCAGATAAAATCCGAACCAATACACGTCGAATAGGTTCTTCGTCTTCTATAAGCAAAATGGTTGTCATTGAGATACTTTTAAAGGATTTACAAAATTGATGGAACGTTGAGGGAAAGGAATTTCAATTCCTTGGTCTTTAAATGTTTTAAAAATTTCATACCGTATATCGCTTTTAACGATATTGGACACAAAACTATTGTTGAGTGTAAAATAAAGTTGGAAGCAAAGGGCACTGTCACCAAAGTCATTAAAAATCACAAAAGGTTTGGGATCTTTCAAAACCAACCGATGTGATTTGGCAATCTGAATCAATAAAGAGGTTACCAATTCAATGTCACTCCCATAAGAAACCCCTACCTCAACAGATTCTTTAGTTAAAACTCCATTTTCGGTCCAATTAAAAAGTATTGAGGTCAAAAATTTATGATTTGGGATGATTAAGACTTTGTTATCACGAGTAACTGCTCGAGTCGTACGAAGTTTAATATTTTCTACTTTACCTACCTGACCATCTACTTCGATGATATCTCCTACATGGACAGATTGGTCTACTAAAATAAAAATACCTGAAATGATATCTTGAATAAAGGTTTGAAGAGCCAGACCCACACCAACTAATAAAGCGGCTGAAGCGGCAAACACGGCTGTAAGATCCACCCCAATATTTTGAAAAGTAATTAAGATTACAACGATGTAGATAAAGTAATTAAAAAAAGAAAATACACTTTTGAATTTTACTTTCGCGTCATTGGATAGAGTACGGTAAATAATTTTTCTAAATATTTTGAGTAGGAGGTTCGTAATGACGAATACCAATATGACAATCAAAATTGACTTAGGGGTAAAAGAGATGGTTTCACCTATTGTGAATTGATAATCAAAAAGCTCAAACAAACGTTTTAGTACATTAATAAATATTGGGGAAGTTACTACAAAAAACAAAACCC
>JAYNHN010000035.1:0-3101 GCA_038108035.1 Flavobacteriaceae bacterium | reverse complement strand
CAGAGTGTGTTAGTATTTTTTCAAAGATATTATTTTTTTTTTAATGCAATAGATTTATGCAAACATATCCTTCACTTTTTCAAAAAAAGATTTATCACTTTTCTCGGGAGATGGAGTAAAATTAGGGTCTTCCATCATTTTTTCAAAAAAGAGACGTTGTTCTTTGTTTAACGTTTTTGGCGTCCAAACATTTACATGTACTAATAAATCGCCTGTTCCATATCCATTTATACTCGGTAAACCTTTACTTCTTAATCGTAAAGTTTTTCCAGATTGTATCCCTGACTCGAGTTTTATTCTTGCTTTACCGTCTAACAAATTTAACTCTTTAGAAACTCCTAAAGCAGCTTCTGAAATACTGATGTAGAGGTCATAATGTAGATGATTGCTTTCTCTGACGAAGATATCGTGAGGAATTTCCTCTATTAGAACCAGTAAATCACCAGAAATTCCATTAGCAGGTGCTTCATTTCCTTTTCCTGTAACCTTTAGTTGCATGCCTTCTTCAACGCCTGCTGGAATTTTTATAGAGACGGTTTCTTCTCTTCGAATCATTCCCTGACTATCCGTACCGGACGGACGATTGATCAGAGATTGACCACCTCCTCCACAACTAGAACAGACGGTTGCTGTCTGCATTCTACCCAAAATGGTATTGGTGATTTTCATAACCTGACCTTTACCGTTGCAGGTAGAGCAAGTACCGTAATGCACACCCGGAGCCTGCACTTTTCGTTTGACCTTAATTTTCTTCTCTACCCCGGCGGCAATTTCTTCTAAGGTGAGTTTCACTCGAATTCGCATATCCGATCCTTTGGCTCTTCTTTGGCTTCCACCAAATCCCCCGCCAAATCCTCCACCAAAAGCACTCCCAAAAATATCTCCAAACTGGCTAAAAATATCGTCCATATTCATACCGCCACCACCAAAACCTTGACCACCTTCAAAAGCGGCATGTCCGTACTGATCGTATTTGGATCTTTTTTCTTCATTGCCAAGAATTTCATAAGCTTCGGCAGCTTTTTTAAAATTGGTCTCAGCAGTTTGATCTCCTGGGTTTTTGTCTGGATGAAATTGAATGGCTTTTTTTCGGTACGCCTTTTTGATTTCAGCAGCACTTGCTCCTTTAGAAACACCTAAAATATCGTAATAATCTTCTTTCATAATTTTATTGGCCTACTACCACTTTAGGATAGCGAATAATTCGATCCCCCAAAAGGTACCCAATTTCAACGATATCAATAATCTTACCTTTATCTGATTCTGAAGGGGCTGGAATTTGAGTAATTGCTTCGTGTAACTCAGGATCAAAAACATCTCCATGATGGGTTTCTGAAGCGCTTAGTCCGTTAGATTTGAGTGCTTCATAAAATTTATTAAAAATCAATTTAAACCCCTCTACATCCGAGCTCCCCTCCCCTTTTTCAATTTGTTGGTTGGCACGATTAAAATCGTCCAAAACGGGAATTAACGAAGTAATTACCTCTTGATTAGCCGTTTTGAACAATTCTATGCGTTCTTTAGCCGTTCTTTTTTTATAATTTTCAAATTCAGCAAAGAGCCTCAAATACTTGTCTTTTTCTGAGGCCAATGCTTCATTGAGTTCTTCAATTTTATTATTTAATCTATCCTCTGTTTTTACTTTTTTAGAGGTCCGATTTTTAGCAGAAGCCTTTTTGGAGGCGGATTTATCCACTTTTTTTGACATTAGAATCCTTTTTTTATAGTTTGTGATTGCAAAATTATTGCCATTCTCTATTCGTGTCAAATTGTCACACTATCCGTTTTTAACGATATCCTCAAGAGCCCGATCAATCTGGTCAAACTGAAAGGTATACCCTTGATCAATAACTTTTCGGGGACTTATATAGTGACTATCCAAAACTAAACTACTCATTTCACCGATCAGTGTTTTGAGTAAAAATTGAGGAATGGCAGGAAAAAAATGTGGCCGGTTCAATGCTTTTGCTAGAGAAGAAATAAATTGACTTTGAGATACTGGGTTGGGTGCAACGGCATTGTAAACACCATCCCATTGATTTTTAATAGCATGTAAAAACAACCCTACAACATCCATCAAATGGATCCAAGACTGTCCCTGTTTCCCATTCCCAAAGGCAGCACCTAATCCAAAAAGTATAGGTACCTTAAGGGTACCAACCACTCCCCCATCTAAGGCCAAAACAAGACCGATCCTAAGTTTAGAGGTTTTAATACCTAGAGATTTAAAAGCATCAACTTCTTTTTCCCAATCGATCACTACTTTCGACATAAAAGAATCGGCAGAGACGATTTCGGATTCAGTAACGGTACGTTCAAAATCAGATGGGTATATGCCTATAGCGGAAGCAGATACAATTTGCTTGACCTGGTGCTGATCTTTTAATTCTTTTAAACTGTGAAACACAATCCGAGTCGCATCGATCCGACTGGAATAAATTTCTTCCTTATAAGATCTGGTCCATGGTTTTGATATAGTAGCACCCGCAAGGAGTAAAATTGCGTCTACATTGGAAAAGCATGCTTGATCCAAAATTCCTTCTTTTGGATTCCAATAAAATCCTTTAGCTCCCTGAATAGAATTTAATTTTGATTTTTGGGTTGTTAGATAATGTATGGAATGACCTTCAGCAATCGATTTTTTGACCAATTCTTTTCCCACAAGGCCAGTTGCACCCGTAATTAATAGCTTCATTTTTTTTTTTTGCAAAAGTAAGTATTTAGGTTTTGATAGCTCTAAGCATTTCTCTTTTTCCGGGAGGACCTGGCAAACGAAAAGTTTCAAATCCAGCTTTTTCTAGCCCTCTTCTAACACTCCCTTTAGCACAATAACTAACCCAGACCCCATTTTTTTTCAATAATTGGTAACACTTCTCCATACATGTGGGCTCCCACAATTCTGGCTGAGCGTGAGCTCCAAAAGCATCATAAAAAAGAACATCAAAATACTCTTTTGTACTAAAATCTTCAAATCGAATGTGTTTCTTATTAAGAGAAAAATAAGGGTTAATTTGATGATTTTGATTCCATTTCAAACTTGAAAATTCGTCAAAAGTGGGTGATGAAGATTGAGAGTCAAACAATCGATCATACTTTAAAGC
>JAYNHN010000034.1:0-16056 GCA_038108035.1 Flavobacteriaceae bacterium | reverse complement strand
GGTGAACTTCTCTGAACCCTATGATGGAGAGAAGGTTACATATATAAGTATAGAAGAAATTGGAAAACGTAAGAAAATGGATAAAAAGTGAAAGAAAGTTTAATAAGAATTATTAATAAATTTGAACTTTACACAACACATTGAACCTTACACTTTGTGTAAAATCAATAGATGAATACTTTACACATCGTGTAAAGTATATTTATATAAAATACTCATTATCAATAGTTTAATTTAATGGTTTTAGTACTGGAGGTACCACATTTAATTTTATATCCCTTGATTAATATATTAATCAAGGGTTTTTTTATTTAACCAAAAAGCGATTTAAAAGCTAGTCCATAGCTTTCTTTTTTACAAATATTGAGGGCATGATTTAAAATTTAGGGTTATAAACCGTTTTCATAAAATCATCTCGCCCATTTTTTTATCTGCGCAGGGACTAAATAACTGATCAATTTAGGTCTTCAAAAATTGAAAAAAAATACAAATTCGCTAGGATCACCTTATTTATATAAAAAAAATAAAAAAAACTGTCTCTCTGAATCTTAAAATTATGTAATTTGGTTACGGAACCAAAATCAATTTAAATTTGAAAATATCATTAAAAGATTATTGGGAGATTATCAACTACAACTACGAACAAATTCGTTTTGCTGAAATTAAATCCAGTGTTATTCTTTCGGTTTACAGTTTGATGTTTACTGTTGCGTACACGATCGATATTTTGGACGACGAAAACATCTATTCGTTTTCTTTCAACTCATTTTCTGATTACCTTTTTATCGTTTTTGCAATCCCTATACTTTTCTTCACCGTTTCCTCTTTTGTGTCCTGTGTAAAGTGCTTTTTGCCAAGGCTTAAAAAATCAAGTTTGAACTCGCCGTTGTTTTTTGGAGATGTTGCTATGGGCTACACAGATTTTGAAACCTATCGCGACGATTTAAACAATCTTTTAGCTGACAACGAAAAGTATAAGGAGCATTTATCACACATGGTTTATGTCACTGGAAATATTGCATTCACCAAGTTTAAACATGTCAATTCGGCCATAAAGTCTCTCATAAAATCTACGGTGAGCTTAGTCGTATTTCTACTCTACATTTATTTAATTTAAAATCATTATAATGAAAAAAAGTATTTTGTTCATTCTCTTTGCCTTCACACTAATTTCCTGTTCAGAAGAAAAGGAGGTCAAATTAATGCCCTTAACCTCTAAGTCCGATAGTGCCGTAAAATTGATGCGAGAATACATGGAAAATTTCGAGCAAAGAAAATGGTATGATAACGAGGGAGTTATGGACTCCATTTTAAAATTAGATCCCGAATTTAGTATGGCTTTGGCTTGGTGGGATCCCTTTTTGGAACGTGAAGTCAGAAGAACCAATATTATCAAAGCGTATAACAATCGGGAGGGTTTAAGCGAATTTGAATCTCTTTTTATCGAAGGAGTTTACCAAAGACGAGTGAATGGTGATATAAAAAAAATGGATAGCATTTTAAATCAAATGATTACGATATATCCAGATTATTATCAACTCTATGGCATTGCGGGTGATGTGAAAAATAATTTGAACGACCCCGATGCTTCCAAGGTGTTATGGGAAAAACAATTAGAAATCAACCCTAATAGTTTTGCTGCCCATGAAAACCTAGCCTTTTTGCACTTTCCAACGGGAAATAATTTTATCATGCTCGAGGAGTCCAAACGGGATCTCGACGAGGCTGCTAATTTATTAAACACACTCCAAAAAAAATATCCTTCCAGTCACATGCCATCAAGATTTTTAGGAAATGTTTACAGAGCAAAAAGTGATTTTGAAAAAGCAGGAAATGCTTACCAAAGTGCCTTAGATATTATGGACAAATCCTTTGATTTTGAAAACGAAGATCAAGCAAACGAATACGGCAACTCATTGCTTATGATGGGACACATTAATACATTTCAAGAAAAATACGATGAAGCTAGAGATTACTACCAGAAAGCAATTGATGTATCTAATGAATGGTGGAAAGTACAAATATCCGTACTTAACTCACACACCTATCTTTATCAAAAAGATTACGGCAACGCTATTTTTGTATTAAACGATATCTACCAGCAAATCGAAAACTTTGAATCCGATGAAATTTCTAAAAATAATTGGAGATTTTTCATTGAGTTTTCAAAATTTCTTGCCTTTGGTCATAGTTTAAATGAAGAAGAAACTTTGACTTCGATTGAGAACATGGGTGCCCTAAGATCCACCAACATGAAGATCATGAAAGAGTCTGCCGATTCAGAAACCGAGTTACAACGTCTGAATATTGCTGAGGAAGCAAATAAACTTGAAATGTCAATCTGGTATAACATACTCTATGGTAATTATGAGTTAGCTAATGAACTCTTAGGCGGTTTCAAAGCCAACAGAGAAATCGCGATGGGATGGAACCCAAATGCTATGGTTGATTACCACTTTTTAAAAGGTTATAACTCACTTATGGAGGGAGATCCTGAGCAAGCGCTTGATAACTATATCAAAATTCCAAATGCCGTAATGGATAACGATAATTATCACAGATACTTTATGGCTTTAGCTCTAAAAGCTACCGGTAAAGAGGATGAAAGTAAACAAATAATGATCAAACTCGCGAATGATAATTTTGCTACATGGCAAAATTCAATTGTCAAAAATCTTGCAAAATCTCAAATCAAAACCAACATATAAATCCTTTTTATGAAAGATATAGTCCGTTGGGTTCTAACGCTTTTAATTTGTTCGCCACTTTTCGGTCAGTTTGAAAAACAGTCCGACTTAAAACTGAGCAATCAGCATGTCAATGATCTGATCAAAACCGATCAAGGCCTTCTCTGGGTTGCTACCCAAGAAGGTCTTAACCTGTTTTATGATGATGAAAGCGATGTCTTTTTTTCCAAAATCGAAGATTCATTGAGTGTTTTAAACTCCGATATTGTCAAACTATCCCAAGGCTTTAACAACGATTTAATTGCTTTTACAAAAGATGGTCTGAGTATTTATAACCCAAAAAACTTTTCTTTTAATCAAATTCCATTAAAATCCGCTCCAACAAGCTTGCTGGTGGATCCTGTGGAAAAAAAGATTTGGATTACAACCAATCAATCCGGAATTTATGTATTAGATGAACAACTGACTATTGAAAACCACTTCGAATTTGATCCCTTAAACCCACTTTCTATATCGACATCAAAATTTGGAGATTTTTCAAATTCTAAAATCCATTTTGATTCTATTTCCTCTAAAGTTTTTATTGCCACAGTCAACGGACTGAATGTCTACGATCAAAAATTTAAGACTTTTAAACGTTTTTTTAAGGGTAAAAAAACAGGTCTTACATCCAATAATGTCATTTCCATCGTTCCGATTAACGAGGAAAAAATTGGAATTCTTTCTCAAAATGAGTTTGTTGTTTACCAGCCAAAACAA
The DNA here is from genome assembly GCA_038108035.1 of Flavobacteriaceae bacterium. Taxonomy (GTDB): domain Bacteria; phylum Bacteroidota; class Bacteroidia; order Flavobacteriales; family Flavobacteriaceae; genus MS024-2A. Next base: position 12,610 of record JAYNHN010000034.1, on the reverse strand, counting down.
AATAAATTCGAATCGGCATTAACGTTTGAATCTCCTATAGAATCGGCTTTGTCTATCGATAAAAATAATTCGCTTTTAGTAACAAAAAGCCGATCTTTCCTGCTCAATATTGATAAGGATCTTAAATTCTTAACCCAAGAAATCACTTTCAAAGGTCAACCGATTCTTGTTGATCATAAAATCGTAAACGAAAATCAATTAATACTTTGGAAAACGGGAGCAACCTCTCTCTTGAAATCAAATCTCTCCTTATCTTCAATTAGTCAACACACCACCAAAGATAAGATCAACACAGTTCGGGTTTCAAAACAAGATAAGGGTCTAATGATTGCAACTGAGAATGGCATTGAAAGAGATTCGAATAAAAAGAATGGGGTTTTTAATATTCAAAGCTTTGATCAATCTCTTTATTTTGGAGTTTTTGAGCAACAATACGTCCAGGTATTAAAAAATTCCATCATTATTGGATCCTATTCTGATGGCGAATTACTTCAAACATTTCGCAGAGATTTTTCTATGGATTTCAGCAACTCTAAATTTGAAAAAATTGAAGGATACTTATTTTTTGCAGATGAAACACTTCGAGCGTTTGATTTAAACCAAAAAAGATTTGTCAACCCATCAATCAAATCGGCTTCTATAAGCGATCAAGAGATCAATAACATAAAAGCCATTGGAAATTACTGCTACTTATCTTACGAAAATGGAATTGCAGAAGTACCAATTCAAATTTTTACAAAAAATAATGTAGAGCTCGAAAAGTCAATCAAATTATACGAATACAATGCCTTATTGAATAAAAATCTTTCTCAAGGATTTTATGATATTGAGAAGATTGATACTCAATTTTATGTAACGGATTTCAATAAAGGGTTACTCGTTTTTGAAGAAAACCTTGGAAATTTTAAAAAGAGTTATGCCTACAATGGGGATTCAAAAAAGACCTTAGCCTCTTCAGCACCTACCAAACTATTTCACGATACCAACAGCAATGTTTTGTACATAGGAACTGTGGGTAGCGGGCTTTTTATGTTAGATCTTGAGGAAGAAATATTCATGAAAAAAACCGTTGAGAATGGATTACTCTCCAATAACATTTATGACTTTTCTAAAATAGGCGATCGCCTATTTATTCAGACCGTATCAGGAATAAATTATTTGGAAAATGGGGTGATAAAAAATATAAATGCGGAAGATGGCTTAACCATCAACAATTTTCATAAAGAATCTATTCACCCGATGGGAGAAAACGTATTGTTTACCGGTTTCGACCACTACCAGGCTCTTCGTTTAGAAGATTTAGAAAAAGACAATCAGTCCTTTACAATCGAGGTATTAAAAATCGTTGGACTTAATAAAGAAAATCAGGAATTTATCGTTGATTTAAAAGAGGATAATACCATCGAAATTGATTATACAACCAATACAATCATCTTGGATCTGTATTCAAGCTCTAGTTATAAAACGGATCAAATTCAATATTTTTTCAATAGAAATTCTTCGCCTAAAGCAATTTCAAACGGTTACAATAACCAAATACAGCTGAGTTCCTTCCCATATTACAATACCCAATTAGAGATCTCGGCCATTGATGGGAACAATCATAAGAGCTCCAATAAACTGGTTTTCAATGTGAGCAACACTCCACCATGGTGGTTGAGAACAGAAACAATTGTTTTTTATGTAATTTTCTCCATTGCATTGGTCTATACCTTAGTGAAATTACGTGAAACACAGACCAAAAAGCGTATGGAAAGCGAACGAAAATCTAAGGAACTAGAAGAAGCCAAGCAACATCAAAATAGCTTACTCCCCACAAACACTCCAAAAATCGATGGTATCCAAATTAGTACCTATTTGAAGTCTGCAACTGAAATCGGAGGTGATTATTACGACTTTTTCTATAAAAAAGACGAATATTTTTATGCTATTTGTGGTGATGCAACCGGCCATGGAGTCATCTCTGGAATTATGGTTTCAGTCACAAAAGCAGGTTTAAATGGGATCCCTATGGGCTCGCCTAGCAAAATTCTACAACAGCTTAATCGAATTGTAAAGCGTGTTAATTTTGGACGTCTCAGAATGAGTTTAAGTGTAGCTAAACTAAATAGCGACTCTATTGAGTTGAGTTCAGCTGCCATGCCACCAACGTATTACTTTAGCGCCAAAAAGAACTCAGTGGAAGAAATTCTAGTTCCTAACCTTCCTTTGGGTGGAATAGAAACTGAGCAATACGATGGGGTAAAAATTGATTTTAAAGAAGGTGATGTTATGGTCATGATATCCGATGGACTGCCGGAACTTCCCAATCCCAAAAACGAGTTATTGGATTATGAGAAGGTTGAACAATGTATCAGAAACCACTGTAACAGAGACGCAGATAATATCAAGGATGCACTGGTATCACTTTCTGAAGAATGGGCCAATGGGGTTATGAATCCTGATGATATTACAATAGTAGTTATTAAAAAAGCTGCTTAAGAATTTACGGAATAAATCCAGTTAGGGATTTCATCTTTTTTCCCTTTTACAAGGATTGGGTCTTTCTGAACAAATCCTTTTTTGGATTCCAATTGATCGATTACGGAGGATGAGATCACAATTTCACCCGATCGTGCATGAGAGCATAAACGAGCGGCAAGATTGACGTGGTCTCCTATTACCGTATAGTTCATTTGTCGCTCTGAACCAATGTTACCACAAACTACTCGACCGTAGTTAATCCCAATTCCTATTTTGAGTTGAGGATAATTCTGTTCCAGCATCTGTTTATTAAATAAATCTAGTGCTTCAAACATGGCAATGGCCGAATCCACAGCTGCCTGAGCGTCATTTTCATTCTTTAATGGTACACCGTAGAGAACCATCAATTCATCTCCGATGATTTTATCAAGTGTACCATTGTGGTTAAAAACCACCTCTATCATTGCATCGAAATAATGATTTAGAAGATAGACCACCTCATTGGGTTTCATCTTTTCAGACATTGAAGTAAAGCCTCTTATATCACAAAAAAGAATACAGACCTCATTCTGACTTCCTCCCAATTCCAAGGAAGTTTCATTTTTTAAAAGTTCATCTACAATATTTTCGGAAACATACTTTTTAAAGGTAGATTTAATCTTATTAATCCCTGAAAGATCTTCAAAAGAAAAAACAAGTCCTGAAGGAAAGTTACTCTCATCATAAACCGTTGATAAAGTCAAATTTATTTCATGAGTTTCTCCCAAGTCGTTTTCAATTTTTACGTTTTCTTCTTGAATTACACTTTCCAAATTGCCCTCTGATTTTTCAATCAACGAGATAATTTGGGGATTGTTCTGAAAAACAATATAGTAGTGATTGTTAAGTGCCAATTCATCTTCAAGCCCAAAGATCTTTTTGGCCGAATGATTTACGTACTCCAATTCACCAAGTATATTAATTTTAATGATACCCGTTGTGATGGAGGTCATAATGTTGTCCACCAATTTATTTGAAGTTTGAAGTGAATCAATTAAGCGAATGTTATCATAGGCGAGGCTTACTTTTTTAGAAAGATTGTCAAACAAGCGTAAGTCTTGTTGAATAAAACGAACCAAACCGGATCGACTTTCTTTATCGGCAAGTATAATAGCCCCTACCAGTTCATCTTGGTTGACCAGAGGGCTTATTAAAACGTTTTTTTTGGAAAATTGAAGAAGAGGATAATCACTGAAATCATCAATTACTAAAGATTCCTTCTCTTCATCAAGGCGTCTGAAAATGCCTTTTGTAATTCGAATGATTTTGGATGGTAACTCTCCTTTGTCTAGATTAAAACTGGAAGAAACATTAAAAAAATTGGTCTTGGAATCTTTTAGTAAGATCATCCCTTTTGAAGCATTGAGGGTTGATAAAATTGTGATCAAAAGACTTTCAAACAAGGCATCTAATTCTTGCTCTGATTCATTAACAATGTTGGTTACATCGATCAATGATTCTATTTCAAGTAGTTTGTAACTCAATTCTTTCTCTGAAACCTTAAGTTTTGTTTCCAATTTCTTATGGGAAAGCTCAAATTCAAACTGTTGCTTTAGAGAGTACAGAACGGTTTTTTGAATACGAGTCAAAGACACTCCCTCAATCAACAAAAAACCAAAAACATCTCCTTTAATTTCAAGGGCAGCTACGGTGTTGCAATCCCCAATGGGAGAGACTAATTTAGCAGTTATCTTATTTTGATCAAACCACGTTTTATCCAATTCTAATAAGGCATCTTCCGAATAAGGAAGTTGTTCTAGTCGAGGTAAAAAAATAATGGATTCTACGCCCAACGACTGACCTGCCGTTTTATTTCCAAAAAAAAGGATTTGAAGTGATTCAAATCCCTTTTGAGTATTTAAAAAACGGATTTTTTCCGCTAGTGATTGGATTTTCACGTAGTCAAAAAAGACCTCTTCCCTGCTTTCCATTTTTTGACCTAAGCAAGTGCGGTAATTGCTTCTTCTTGCGTGGGATAAACTGTACAATATTTAGTTAGACCCATAATTTTGAAGGTTTTTTCGATGATCGGTGCTAAATCACAGAAAACTAAATGACCTTCAATATCCTGAAGTTGTTCTATAAGTTCTATTAAAATGGAAGCTCCGATACTATTAACAATATTCGAGCTTTTAAGGTTTATTAAAAATATTTTGTTCCCAGAAGAAATATGTTCTTGAGCTATTTCTTGAATTGCTTCTCCCAAATCCTTGTTAAGATAACCTTCGGTGGTGATGACTACCACATTATCCTCCACACTTGTGTTTGTGACTTTACTCATTGATTTCCTTTTTTTTAGTCATTGTCAGTGTTGTGCCTTTTGCACTAGATTCAAAGTCAACAGAATCCATAAGCTCTTTAATCAGCATGATTCCCCAACCTCTCTTTCTTTCGTTGGTGTTTATTTTATCGTCTATTTCAGGTATTTTTATTTTGGATGCATCAAAACCTTTTCCTTTGTCGATAACTTTAATAGTCAATTCATCATCTGATAGCATAAAGTGAATGTAGATTTCTTTTTTCGTCTCAGAATGTTCGAATGCATTAATACAGGCTTCAATCAAAGCCATGGAAGTTTCAGCAGTCTTTTCTTCCGAAAGATTCATGTGCTTAGAAACCACTTCCGATGTTTGTGTAGCTACCAACTCCATATCTTTAAGTATAGGAAGTTTAAGCTCTACGGTGGGTGTTTTATTCATAATAGAGATTTTTATAAATAGATATTTTCAGAAAGGTTCCAAATCTTCCGTTCCCAGTTGATTAGTTAGAGTTTCTGAATTTGAATCGATTTATAATTTATAGTCTCAAATATAAAAATCTTTAATTATAAATTAAAGTAAATATGATTAAACATTACTCTTTTAAAAAGAGAAACTGCCTACCCTTTAAAATAATCTGAAAATTATTGTACTTTTAAGACTCATAATGAGTAAATTCAAGTATATAGCAGCTTTTATAATTCCTTTTCTGGGGTTTTATACCTTTCACTCTAGCGGGTGGATTTCTTATCTTGGAATAGTTACTCTCTATATTTTGGTTCCAATAGTTGAACATCTCATCCCTTTAAATACATATAATTTAAATCAGGTGGAAAAAGATTTGGCCAAAAATGATTTATTTTACGACTGGATTCTGTATCTATCGGTAGCTGTGCACCTGTGGGTCGTTTATCAATTCTTAATTACCATTTCCAACCCAAACCTCAATACAGTTGATCTACTCGCAAATGTACTCATGATGGGAACAATATTAGGGGTTAATGGGATCAATATCGGACATGAATTGGGCCATAAAACTAATCATTTTCTAAAAAGTTTTTTAGCACACGTATTACTTTTGACTTCTATTCAAAATCATTTTATTCCTTATCATAATGGGGGGCACCACCGAGATGTAGCCACTCCCAATGATCTAACTTCAGCCCAAGAAGGGGCTATTTTTTATCTATTTGCCTTTAAATCCCAAATAGGTGGATACTTTAAAACCTGGAAACTGGAAGATAAACGATTAAAAGCTCTCAAAAAAAATCGCCTTTTGAATCCTATGATTCTTTACACGGGCATGTATTGCATTGTATTAATCACGCTTTATATAATATTTGATTTACGAGTCCTGTTTATTTATTTGATAAGTGCTATCTATGGAATATCAGTATTGGAAGCACAAAATTATTTTTCTCATTATGGATTGAGAAGGAAGAAGTTGGAAAATGGTCGTTATGAAAGGGTCAAACCCAATCATTCCTGGAACTCAGATCATCTGATCGGAAGAATTCTTTTATTTGAGTTGACCCGACACTCCGATCACCACCATGCTGGAGCCAAACCCTATCAACTGCTTGAATCGCATAAAAACAGTCCCGTTCTCCCCTATGGATACCCAGCCATGTTGATCCTCTCTTACTTCCCCTTTCTTTTTAAACCAATTATGAAAAAAAGACTCGAGTATTATCGGCAAAAGGGAGTGATCTAACTCCTTTGTAAGTCAAAATGATCCTTTAACTTAAAAAACTCCTCTAAACTATTCGGATTCTTCATTGCGCCCAAAGTGGCAATTTTATTTTTAGGAACATTTAAAAAAATCTTTTTTACAGGAACCTCCATTTTTTTACCACTCAAAGTGTATGGAATTTCTTTTACTTTAAAAATCCGATCGGGTACATGACGCGGTGAACATCGAATCCGAATCTGTTTTTTGATTTCTTTTTCTCGAATGGAGTCCAATGGGAGATCCATAACGACAAAAAGCACAAGAATCGAATGCTTGTCAGAATCTTGGATTTCAATGATCAAATGATCATTAACAAACAAGATTTGATCCAATACATTATAAATTTCAGCAGTTCCAATTCGAATACCATTGCGATTGAGTGTTGCATCGGATCGTCCTTGAACTTCGATCCCTTTTTTAGAATCCATAACAATCCAATCCCCATGAGACCATACCCCTTCAAAATGATCAAAGTAGGAGGCATGATATCGATCAAAATTGGGGTCTCCCCAAAAAAACAATGGCATGCAGGGCATAGGAACTGTCAAGACCAATTCTCCGGTTTGATCCAACAATGGTTCACCGTTTTCATTCCAAGCCGCTATGGAGGCACCCAACATAACACATTGAATATAGCCTGCATAAACGGGCAACATACTGTTTCCTCCTAAAAAGGCAGAACATACGTCCGTGCCCCCACTCAAAGATATAATTTGTGCATCGGGAAGTTTAAAATGCAGACCTTTGAATGTAGCTTGATTTAGTGGCGCACCCGTAGAACCAATAGTTTTAATCGATGTTAAATTTAATGTACTCAATTCGTTTAAATTCGATTGAACACTTTGACTAAAAAATGGTGCTCCATTTCCAAAATGGTTGATCTTTAGATCGTGTGCAAGTCGCCATTGCATCCCTAGGTCGGGATAGGTGGGAGAACCATCATACAAACATAAAACCGCATCACACAGTAAAGCTCCCAAAGCATAATTCCACATCATCCATCCTGTTGTAGTATTCCAAAAGAACAGATCCCTCGATTGAACATTTTGATGTAGGGACAAGGCTTTGATTTGTTCGAGCAACATGCCCCCAGTTCGATGTGTAATCGCTTTAGGGTTTCCGGTAGTGCCGGATGAAAACAAAATCCAAATTGGATCATTGAAATCAACAGAAGTACACTCCAAATGAACTACATTAGTTGTACTTAAATCCCAATCCGAAAAATCACCTGAAAACTCAAAAGTGCCCCGTAAACTACCCAATCCTAATTTTAGCTGTTCTATTTTATTTTGTTGATCGTAGTGTTTGCCATTATAACAATAATTGGTATGCGATAACAATACTTTGGGTTGTAGCTGCTCAAATCGACTGACAACACTTTCTATTCCAAAATCCGGAGAGCAGCAACTCCATATAGCACCTAACGAATTGACCGCTAAAAAGCAGGCGATGGTATCAGGGTGATTCAAAAGATATCCAACTACACAATCTCCTTTTTTGATATTGTATGTTAGGAGTCGGTCTTGAATTTGTTGTGCTCTTTGTATCAATGCATTCCAAGTAATTTCAACTTTCTTTCCCTGCTCATTAGAGAAATGGAGTGCCACTTGTTGATCTTTAAAATTTCGCTGAATATGATACGTATAACTCAGTTGAGAACCTTTAAACCACTCCGTTTTGTAGAATGGAACTTTAGGAACTACGGCTTTTTGGTATGACCGATCAAAATCAATAGTAAAATAGAGCGCTATGGATTCCCAAAACGAGTTCAAATCCGATACGGACCATTGATGCATTTCCGAATAAGTTTGGAATTTGAAATTGTATTTCAAATTAACAAACTGCATAAACTGATATAAATTACTAGACTCTATAAAAGTGGTAGATGGATTCCATATTTTGTCCTCATTGATCATATCCTAACTCAAAAATACTCCCTAAATTACATTTTATTTCTCATTTGCTTCTTATTTTAGGCACAACGCAAGTTTAACTAAAAAACTTATCTTGCTACTATGAACAAAATTTTGACGTTCTTTCTTTTATACTCTGTAAACTCATTTTCACAGGCAGATTCTGAGGTAATTCTTTTGGAATTGGTTTTTAAGGGCGATTCCATACTATTGAAAAACGAACAAAACATTTCGTCAAACAAAGGATATGACAACCAGCCCTCTTTTTACTCAAAAGAGCTTCTACTCTATGCCTCAACTCGAAATAATCAGACCGATATCCTTCAATACAACACACGGACTCATGAAAAAAAATGGCTCACATCTACAGAATACGGTAGTGAATATTCTCCATTAAAAATAATAGAAGAAGAAGCCTTATCAGCCATTCGCCTGGATGCATCAGGATTACAAAGACTTTATCGATACGATTTAAAAGAAGACACCAGTGTACCTATCCATAAATCTTTGAAAATAGGCTATCATGTTTGGTATAAAAAAGATCTCTTAGTTGCGACTGTTCTAGTGGCAGATCGAATGGATTTGGTCTATTTAAATTTAAAAGATGGCTTCGAAAAGGTCATTGCCCAAGATGTGGGCAGGTCCTTACACAAAATACCCAAATCAAACGCAATCAGCTTTATCAGCAATAAAAATAAGAAGTCCGTTCTCACCTATCTAGATATGGACACTTTTTCGACCCAAGCACTTTTTAACTTACCTGAAGACGTTTCCGACATGTGTTGGTTCAATGATCAGAGTATTCTATTCCCGAACAAAAATTCAATCATGCTACATCAATTTAAAAAAAATCTAACCACAAAAATTCATTCATTTTCTCCTACCCAAAAAGGAACTCGAATGACGGTTAGTCCCGAAAAAAATAAATTAGCTGTTGTGGTTGAAAAAAAATAAAGAACCTTGAAATTGACACGATATGAAAACACAAAAAGTAGTGATCGTTGCTGCCAAGAGAACACCCATCGGGAGTTTTATGGGTGGGCTCTCTTCAGTAGAAGCCCCAAAATTGGGTGCAAGGGCCATAAAAGGTGCATTGGATAGTATAGGGCTCTCCCCTGATCGAGTTGATGAAGTTTTTATGGGAAATGTTCTTCAATCCGGATTGGGACAAGCCCCAGCACGGCAAGCGGTACTCTACGCAGGGGTTTCAGAAAACACACCTTGTACTACGATCAACAAAGTTTGCGCTTCAGGTATGAAGGCCATCACCTTAGCAGCACAGGCAATTGCGCTTGGAGATATAAACATTGCAGTAGCGGGAGGGATGGAAAACATGAGTTTGGCACCCCATTTAATGTCTCTTAGAAAAGGTTTGAAATTTGGATCTGCTTCTGCGGTAGATAGTATGCAAAAAGACGGTTTGTTAGACCCTTTTGATCAGGTAGCAATGGGAGTTTTTGCAGATGCAACGGCAGTTAAACACTCCATTAGCCGATTGGAACAGGATGTATTTGCAGTCGAATCCTATACAAAAAGTACCACCGCATGGAAAGAAGGTAAAATGAAAGAGGAAGTAGTCCCTGTAAATGTTCCTCAACGAAAGGGTTCTGGTAGTACCATTCAGGAAGATGAGGAATACAAAAATGTGGTGTTGGATAAGATTCCTTTAATAGGTCCTGCCTTTTCCAAAGAGGGTACAGTAACCGCTGCCAATGCCTCCACACTTAATGACGGAGCAGCAGCCTTGGTCTTAATGTCCGAAAAGAAAGCAACAGAACTCAAGCTCAAACCAATGGCATGGATTGAAGCATATGCAGATGCTGCTCAACAACCCAAATGGTTTACGACAGCCCCAGCGAAAGCCTTGCCCAAGGCTCTGTCCAAAGCCAATCGATCTCTCGATGAAATCGATTTGTTTGAATTCAATGAAGCATTCTCCGTAGTAGGATTGGCCAATTGTAAAATCCTAGATATCGATCCGAAAAAAGTAAATGTTCATGGGGGAGCGGTCTCCCTTGGGCATCCTTTGGGTTGTTCGGGAGCAAGAATAGTCGTAACCCTGATACACGCTATGAACGATCGAAAAGTACGGCTGGGTGCTGCCACAATTTGTAACGGAGGAGGGGGTGCAACTGCTATGATTCTAACTACTAAAAATGAACCACAATGAATTTAGATTTACTCAGTAAATATCCTTCTGTAGAAGACTTACGTATAAAAGCTAAAAAACGAATTCCTTCCTTTGCTTTTGATTATTTGGATGGTGGGTGCAATGAAAATGTGAGTTTAAAAAGAAATACAGATGATATTCGAGCGGTTCAACTTGAACCTCGTTACTTACGCAATCATAAGAAATCGAGTACTTGTGTTACTTTGTTTGGTAAAGATTACGATGCTCCTTTCGGAATTGCACCCGTTGGTCTTCAAGGTCTCATGTGGCCCAATGCACCTGAGATCTTAGCGAAAGCAAGTCTAAAACACAATATCCCCTTTGTATTGAGTACAGTTACTACTATGGATATCGAGCGAGCCAGTGAACTTACCGAAGGCAATGCTTGGTTTCAACTTTACAATCCGGTAGAAAAACATATTCGCAATGGAATCATTGATCGCGCTAATGCTGCTGAGTGCCCCGTTTTGGTCTTGTTAAGCGATGTTCCTACTTTTGGCTACCGCCCTCAGGACTATAAAAATCATTTGGCATTACCCCCAAAAATGACTTTAAAAAATATCCTTCAAGTTTTTACAAAACCTCAATGGGCATTTCGAACCTTACAATACGGTATTCCCAGTTTTAATACCCTAAAGCCCTACACTCCAGAGGGTTTGAATTTAAAACAACTCGGATACTTTATGGACAAGACTTTTTCTGGAAAACTCAATGCAGAAAAAATCAAACCCATCCGGGATCGATGGAAGAGAAAACTCGTACTCAAAGGAGTCGCTTCGGAACAGGATGTACAAGATGCAATCCAAATGGGTTTTGATGGCATTATATTATCCAATCATGGAGGAAGACAATTGGATGCCTCTGAATCCAGTATCAGCGTATTACAACGATTAGAAAAGAAATACGGAAATCAAATTGAACTCATGATCGATAGTGGACTCCGATCAGGTCCTGATATAGCCAGATCCCTTGCCAGTGGCGCAAAATTCACTTTTATGGGGCGTTCTTTTATGTATGCTGTAGCGGCTTTGGGCAATCAAGGAGGCGATCACGCCCTTTCGATTCTTAAAACCCAGTTCCAACAAGTGATGGATCAACTTTGTTGTGAGCGTGTAGAAGATTTACCTTCACACCTAGTTCGCTAAAACAACCCTACCCTTTGAATTAAATTTAGTTTTATGCTAAATCAATCAATAATGGACTGATAGATTTGAGTTCTCAATTTCCCGTGGTCGTCAATATCCAAAGCAGGAATTAATTGAGTGAAATAGACCACTACCAATTCCTCTTGAGGGTCAACCCAATAGGTGGAGTGATAGGCACCTCCCCAACCATATTCACCTACCGAACCCATCTGACCTCGATCCCCCAAGTCTTTCACGACAGAAAATCCAAGCCCAAAACCGGTACCGCCCGACCAAGGAAAGGCAACAGATCCCAAATGATCCGTGGTCATCAATTCAATACTTTTACGAGATAAGATCCTTTTGCCCTCAAAGGTGCCTCCGTTAAGAACCATTTGTAAAAATTTGGTGTAATCCATGGCTGTACTCAGAAAACCAGCACCACCGGAATAACTTGTTCGAGGTCCCTTTATATAAGCTCCTTGACTTACCATTGTTCCCGATGAAGAAGTTCTTTTAATCCCATCTTCAGATGAAGAATAAACGGTTGCCAATCGATTGATTTTACTTTTAGGTAAATAAAAATGAGTGTCCTTCATCCCTAAAGGATTCAAAATTCGTGTTTGAAGAAAGGACTCCAGTGTTTGTCCAGATACTACTTCAATAACCGCTCCCAAAATATCGGTATTGTATCCATAAACAAATTTTTCTCCCGGTTGCGCATCGTTGGGTAAACTCGCCATTCTTTTAACGGTTTCCAAAATAGGCTCTTGACGATCTGCAAAATACCATCCTTGAATTTTGGCTTCTTTCCATAAATCGGAGGCGACTCCCTGACCATATCCGATACCTGCGGAATGGGTGAGCAAATCCCTTAAAGTAATCGCTCGTTTTGCTTTTATTATATCATA
>JAYNHN010000033.1:480-16398 GCA_038108035.1 Flavobacteriaceae bacterium | reverse complement strand
TATTTAAACACCTTGGCACACCCAGAATTGGAGGTAGATTCAGTTCAAGATATCATTGCATTCAATAGTAAAGATTCTCTATTGCATGCACCTTATGGACAAGGTATTTTTATGGGGATTACCCAGGAATCTCGATCTCAGGAAGAATTCGAGCCTGAGAAGAGAAAAATAATGCAATCCGCAAAAAAATACTTTGAAGAAATTTTTAATTCCTATCAGTTGGACGGTTTGTTATCAATAGACAATTATTCAGCTCGAAATGCAGCAGCAGCTCACTATCCTGCACTCGGTGTTCCCATGGGATACACCAATAAAGGACAACCCAAAAATCTGACTTTTATTGTTCCTTCACGAAATGAACAACGCCTACTTGAATTGGGAGTTGCTTTTGAGCGTTTAAGTCCATCACGAAAAATACCCACGCTTTTTAAATAATTTATGCGAACTAAATCTGTACGAAAAAACACCATTAATGTAATTACCTTAGGCTGTTCTAAAAATATTTACGATTCGGAAGTATTGATGGGCCAATTGCGCGCTAGCGGAAAAGAAGTGGTTCATGAAGAGGAAGGAAATATAGTGGTTGTCAATACTTGTGGATTCATTGACAATGCAAAAGAAGAATCGGTCAATACCATCTTGGAACAAATTCAAAAGAAAGAAGCCGGTCAGGTGGATAAGGTGTATGTTACCGGTTGTCTAAGTGAACGCTACAAACCCGACTTGGTAAAAGAAATTCCTCAAGTAGATCAGTATTTTGGCACAACCGATTTACCTCAACTTTTAAAAGTATTGGAAGCAGACTACCAGCACGAATTGGTAGGTGAACGAATTTTAACCACACCCAAACATTATGCATATTTAAAAATTGCGGAAGGTTGTGATCGACCTTGTTCTTTTTGTGCCATTCCCTTGATGCGTGGAAAACATAAATCCACCCCCATTGAAATAGTCATCAAACAAGCCCGGGATTTAGCTCGAGAAGGGGTAAAAGAGCTTATGTTAATTGCTCAAGATTTGACGTATTACGGCTTGGACTTATATAAAGAAAGGCGTTTGGCAGATTTGTTATTGGCATTGGTAAAGGTGGAGGGAATTGAATGGATTCGTCTTCATTATGCCTTTCCGACGGGTTTTCCTGAAAATGTACTCAAAGTGATGCGGGAGGAACCCAAAATTTGTAATTATTTAGACATTCCTCTCCAACACATTGCAGATCCAATTTTAAAATCCATGCGAAGAGGTACCACTCAGCAGAAGACCACAAAATTGCTTAAAAAATTTCGTGAACAAGTACCGGGAATTGTGTTGCGCACCTCATTAATTGTTGGGTATCCCGGAGAGACTGAATCTGATTTTGAAACCCTAAAAGACTGGGTTCAGGAAATGCGTTTTGAACGATTAGGCTGTTTTACTTATAGCCATGAAGAAAATACCCATGCTCATCAACTGGAGGATAATGTTCCAGAGGAAATCAAACAAGAACGTTCCAATGCGATTATGGAAATTCAATCCCAAATTTCATGGGAACACAATCAAGCGTGCGTGGGAAAAACCTACCGTTGTTTGATTGATCGTAAGGAGGGTGTTCATTATGTAGGTCGAACTTTTATGGATTCGCCAGATGTAGATAACGAGGTGTTGATCGACGCGACCAAGCAGTATTTAAAACAAGGCGAATTTGTGGAGGTGACGATAGTCGAAGCGACTGATTTTGATTTAATAGGTAAAGTTTTTGTCTAATTATTCATTGATCAAAACCATTTCAGGAAGTTGACTAATTTCGTATTGATATAGTTTTCCTTCACCTACTACCATGGCACGAGGGAAGTCTATTATTACATCGTAAGCAAAGTTAACCGGATAGGTGTTGAGCACCTTAGGATTTTCTTTGTCTGCGACATCGATTACTTTAATGCCTGCTGTTCCATCGCAAACCAAAAGAAAATTTTCATAAATAGCAAGCCCATGTGGATTGAAAAGTAGTTGTCGGGAGACGACTTCCAACTCTTTGGGGTCTTCAAGACTGATGATTTGAAGTTCGTTCCGATCCGTAAAACAATTGGTTCCTCCCCGTAGAGTTACATAGGCATATTCAGTATCGGCTACCACAGGATCACAGCTCCTGAAGTGATCAATTTGGCTAAGGAATTTGGGGTTGCGTGCATCGCTAATATCATACAGCTGCATACCCGTGGTTGTTCCAATAAATAACAAGTCATTAAGTCTATATAGAGTTTCCTCCATGGTATTGGTGGGTGTTTTTCCAAAGCGAAGGGGTTGATGATTTTCATTGATTTCGAATAAAATCAATTCCCAATTATTGAGGGTATATAGTAAATTATCGATGGGTAAAAAACGAGCCATTGAACCCGCTTGACTAACTTCTTCAACTTCAGAATCTCCTTCAAGCACTACAGAATCGTCTTCTTGACTAGCCATTCGTAAGTAATACCAATAAGGATCAATTGTTTCCCATCGAACCTCCAGTTCCCATCCTGTTACAATGCCTTTAGTGTGATCTATAGGGTCAAATCGGATGTATTCGTACTGATCGACTTCTTTTATGGGTTCATAAGCCCAAAATGGATCGTAATTAAAAATTTCAGGTACCGTAAAATCTTCAATCAATTCAATTGCATTCAAATCTCTTACATCGAGCACCACCAAAGCTGAAAACTGATCAACATATAAATATCCATCGATAATCGCTAGGTCAATGGATCCTTTTAAAGTTAAAAACGATTTATTGATGGGATTGTTGGGATCTGTATTGTCGAGAATATGAATCCCTTCTTGAGGTTTGTTGATAAAAATATGATTGTTGAAATAAATGATTTTCCCTGTATCTTCCAAAGGGATGGCTTCTACTAACTCACTTTTTAAAACCCCTTGATTGGGTTGATTGTATTGTGGGACATAATATGCTACTTCTACGGCTCTTCTGCCGGAATTTTCGTTGGGCTCAACTTTGATTATAGTGGTCTTAGTGCAAGAAACACATAAGAAAACAAGCAGAAGAAAAGGGTTAAATCGAAACATGCTTTAAAAAAATCAAAAAACGTGCCACATTGATTTCTTTTTTAAAAAAAGACTGCATTACAGAAAATCATTTTACCAGAATACCAAAACCCTCGAAACAAAACATTGTCCGTTAGGTAAATTAGCCTTCCTCTCCCCTTGGATTCTTCTCCAAAGACCAAAGATTTTTTTTGTTTTTCAATGGCTTTATATCCTACAAAACCCGCTACGGGCTGACTGTTTGCCGATAGTGTTGCAGGATTACTTCCCCCCTCTAAAAATGAGAAGGCCCGATCTCTTAGCTTGAGGGTATAATATCGATCCAATCCAAAACTTAAAGGGTGTGTTGGATCCAATTGAGCTTGGTAAATACTCCCTGTTGTCATTTCACTAATTGCAGTTCGCTCCAACTCACCGTAAGGGATTTCTGTAGTGTCAATTTCGTCCGATTCTTTCTCTTTTAAATTAAAAAAGTCCGTATTGGCAAACTGATTTAAAGCTCCAGCGACCGCGATCATTTTACCTCCTTTGCGAACCCAGTCCATCACTTTGTTTTCAGTTGATGAATTACTCCATTTTTCATAATATCCATCCGGGATAATTAATTGGTCGATTTCGGAAAGACTAATTTCCAATCTACTCTCATCAATTTGATGCAGTGGGTAGTTTAATTGTTGCTCAAAGAAGTGCCAGATTTCACCGTAGTTGTAGGGAGAACTTCGATCACTTCGTAAGATTCCTACTCTAGGTGCTTTTATTAAAACCAATTCATCCGCTCCTAAGTCAGGACCCTGAGAAGAGTAACCAGTTGTGATGGGAATCATTTTTCGATTGAATTCGTTCGCTAATTGTTGGAGTTGAACCAGGTGGTTTACTTTTTTGGTGTTATCTCCTTTTAAAATAAAAAGACTGCCTCGATCCCATTGGATTCCACTGTTGGTTATGGGAACCTTATTGTAACGTATTCCAAAGCCTGATCTCAAAAGAGAAGCTAGAAACTGCATATCTTTAAAACTGTGGTAGCTAAATGCATAGCCATAAGCGTCTTCCGATAAAGAATTGGATATTGAATTGAGAGATTCAAAAGGCTTGGTTTCGGTTATATTGGCTGAAGAGGCCATCGTTTTTAATCCATAAGCATACGGAAGCGACCATGCTGTTATGTCATAGGTTAGCGAATCATTCAAATGCGTCTTAGGTTCCATAAGAACATGAGCCATTTTTCCTTTTACTTGATTGGTTGGGATTACCAAAGCATTTTTTGAAAAAGAGGTAGTTCCTGTTTTTTGTTTTTGGTAATCATATCCTTTTAGAGTAGTGTTCTTTTGTAAGGAAAAACTTTTAATTTGATGTTTTGACAAAAAAGAAGCCAACTCATTCAGTCGATCTTTAGGACCTTCAAGGACAAAATTTTTGTATTTAAGGTCTTTATCTTCGTAATAATTTTGATAGTTCGTATTAAGGGTTGTTTTATTTTTTGCGGCCATTTCTACGGTAGAAATACCGGTTGTGTAGTGATGCTCAATACGATCTATAAGTGTCAACTCAATATTTTCGTTGTTGTTAATTCCCAAACCGGCTCGACCACCACCAGCTTGCTCATAGGTCATTCCAATCGCACCTAGATACATGGGATAGCTGTCTCCATAACTAGGATACAGAATATCAAAGCGTTGTTTAGTAAAATAAAACCACCCTTTTTGATCAAAATATTTTGCGTGATTTTTTCCGATAGCATCTTGAAAATTCTTTTGGAAATCTGTTACGACTTCATGCAAAGGCTCAGCAGCAGGTGCAAAGTAATACGGACTGTTAATTCCTTGTTCGTGGAAATCAACATGGATATGAGGGAGCCACTCATTGTATCGTTGGACACGTTGTTGAGATTCTTTTTGGGTCAGCCATGCCCAGTCTCTATTAAGGTCAAAAATGTAATGATTAGTCCGTCCGTTTTGCCATCCTTCTCGGTGTTCTCTTGTAAAGGGCGATGGATCGTATGGCTGGCTTCGAGTTTGTTTGTAAAAATTTACATATCGATCTCGACCATCAGGATTTATACATGGATCAATAATAACGATGGTATCTTTTAACCAATCTTGATATTGAGTAATCAGTGCATGAGCTGTTTTCATGGAAGCTTCTGTACTAGAAGATTCATTTCCGTGTACATTGTAGCTGAGCCAGACAATGGATTTATTATCGTTTTTGACTCCGGGTCGTGTTCCACTATTTTGTAAGTGAGCCTCTCGGATTGCCTCCAGGTTTGCAAGGTTTTCTGGAGTGGAAATAAAGGCCAATTGCAATAATCTTCCTTCTTGGGTTGTTCCGTAGGGACTTAATTCAAGGTAGGGAGACGTTGCCTCCAGATGTTTGAAGTAGTCTACTACTTGATGATGCCTACTGAAGGTTTCACCCAGAGTATAGCCCAGAAATTCTTTGGGGTTTTTAACTTGAGCCTGTAAGCTTGAAAAGAAAAAAGAAAGGAGCAACAATAGGAAGTAACAACGATACATATATTTTTTTTAAAAACCAAATGTACATTTTATTGGGAAACGAATAAAAAATGAAACTATTTAAATAGTGTTTCGAGCGGTTCTATTTTTAAAATTATTTTTGAGCAACCTTTCAGAGCTCGAGGAACTCGCCGAAGATTGTTTGGATAATTACTTAAAAAACAAATATCTTTACATAAACTAATTCATGTCAAAGCAAGAGCTTTCATTCCAGGAAACGGGTCGTTTTTCTTCTTTAATTTGTGATTATTTAAATGGAGATCCTTTATTAAGACCTTTTTATGAAGCCAATCCACAGCTTGAAAATTTTAAAAAATCCATTACCAAAAAATCGGAAAGCTACTCTCAAGAACATCGGAAAACACTCGTTGAAACTTTACGGGATCAATATGCTGTTTTGGAGGTAAGCCAAGCAGTCCAGCAGAACATGGCTCTATTGGAAAGAGAAACTACTTTTACCATTACCACAGGACATCAATTGTGTTTGATGACAGGTCCAATTTATTTTTTATACAAAATTATAAGCACTATAAATCTCTGTAAGCAATTAAAAGAGTATTATCCAGATTTTCATTTTGTTCCTATCTATTGGATGGCGAGCGAGGATCACGACTTTGAGGAAATTAGCTCGTTTCGGTTTGGGGATAAAAGTTTTCATTGGAATCGAGAGGCTGCAGGTCCAGTGGGAGAATTACCTTTAGATGATCTTCAAGAAGTGATAACCCTATTTGAGCAGCATTTGGGTGATTCTTTGACAGCTCAAAAGATAAAAGAATGGATTTCTAAAAGTTACAGGAAGGCTTCTGATTTATCGGAAGCTACTTTTCGATTGGTTCACGAGCTTTTTCATTCGGAGGGATTAATCGTTATTGAACCCAATAAAGCGTCCTTAAAATCACTGTTTAAACCCTTTTTAAAAGAAGAATTGACTACCCAAAAATCCTATCATTCGGTGGTTGATCAAATCCAAAAAATTCAAAAGGGATACAATGAAAATTATATTCCTCAGGTGAACCCACGAGCCATCAATCTTTTTTATCTTGATCAAGGAGGACGTTTCCGAATTGAAAAAAACGAAAATCACTTTTTACTTCATGGTACCGATAAAAGATTTACTGAAACGGAGTTTCTGGATATTTTGGAACACCATCCAGAGCGGTTCTCTCCCAATGTGATTCTACGTCCAGTTTATCAGGAGGTAATTTTACCTAATTTGTGTTATATCGGAGGGGGTGGAGAGTTGGCTTACTGGTTTCAACTAAAAAAGAACTTTGATCGGTTAGAGGTTCCTTTTCCACTTTTATTGCTGCGGAATTCAGCACTTTTGTTTACCAAAAAACAAGGTGAGAAAATAAAAAAACTAAATCTGGAAAAAGCAGATTTATTCTTAAAACGAAATGCTTTGATCAATAAAAAAGTCAGACAGATTAGCAATATTGATTTGGATTTGTCTTTTTTAAAAGAGCAATTAAAAAAACAATTTGAGCAGTTGGACACCTTGGTAGATCAAACCGACCCCTCTTTTAGAGGAGCGGTTGAAGCCCAAAAAGCAAAGCAAATGAAAGGACTTAATCATTTAGAAAAACGATTGCTGAAAGCCCAAAAAAGAGTATTGAGTGATCAGATTGAACGCTTGGTTCGTTTACACGATCAATTGTTTCCTGAAGACAGTCTTCAGGAGCGAACGCATAATTTTTTGTCCTTTTATTTGGAAATGGGAGATTCACTTTTGTCATTGCTTTTGGAATCCTTAGACCCTCTAAATCCTAATTTTATATTGATTGAAAATGAATAAAAATTCATATTTCCAATCCATTTTATTGACTTTTTTTTAATTCGTATTAAATGTTGAATTCCATTTTACAAGCTAGGATTTAATTGTATTTTTGCCCATGCAAGAAAAAGTTCTTATTCTCGATTTCGGTTCACAGTACACTCAATTAATTGCTCGACGGGTACGTGAACTTTTTATTTATTGTGAAATCCATCCCTATAACCATCCACCAAACGATATTTCATCTTTTAAAGCGGTTATCATGTCAGGTTCCCCTTTTTCCGTTCGAAATGAAGAGGCTCCTCATCCCCGGTTGGATGAAATCAAAGGGAAATTACCCTTACTTGGAGTTTGTTACGGGGCACAGTATTTGGCTCATTTCTTTGGAGGTCAGGTAAGCCCTTCAAACACTCGAGAATATGGAAGAGCCCACTTGTCTTTTGTCAATGGGGAAGACCCTTTCTTTAAAGGAGTAGAAAACGAGAGTCAAGTTTGGATGAGCCATGCGGACACGATTTTAGACCTTCCCGAGGGAGCTGAACGCCTTGCGAGTACAGAAGATGTCGAAAATGCTGCGTATAAAATTAAGGGAGAACCTACCTATGCGATTCAGTTTCATCCTGAGGTTTACCATTCGACCTATGGAAAACAAATTTTGGAGAATTTTTTAGTTGGTATTTCCGGCGTTCATCAAGACTGGACCCCCGATTCATTTGTGGAAAGAACTGTGGAAGAACTCAAAGAAACTGTTGGCGAAGATCAAGTGATTTT
This sequence comes from Flavobacteriaceae bacterium, assembly GCA_038108035.1. Taxonomy (GTDB): domain Bacteria; phylum Bacteroidota; class Bacteroidia; order Flavobacteriales; family Flavobacteriaceae; genus MS024-2A. The sequence goes on along the minus strand of JAYNHN010000033.1, from coordinate 8,319 downwards.
GGGTCTTTCCGGAGGAGTGGATTCTTCTGTTGCGGCCATGCTTCTTCACAAAGCCATTGGAGATCAACTCAATTGTATTTTTGTCAATAATGGACTGTTGAGAAAAAATGAGTTTGATCAAGTATTGGATCAATATTCAGGGATGGGATTAAATGTGAAAGGGGTTGATGCTTCCGATCATTTTTTGGATGCTTTGCAAGGAGTGTCCGACCCGGAAACAAAAAGAAAAATCATTGGAAAAACATTTATTGATGTTTTTGATGCAGAAGCCCAAAAAGTGGAAGGTGCTGCTTGGTTAGGACAAGGTACTATTTATCCGGATGTTATTGAGTCCATTTCAGTCAACGGTCCTTCGGCAACCATTAAATCTCATCATAATGTGGGGGGCTTACCCGATTTTATGAAATTGAAATTAGTAGAACCGTTACGAATGCTATTCAAAGATGAGGTAAGACGAGTTGGAAAAAGTATGGACATGGATGCCGAGCTTTTAGGGCGTCATCCTTTTCCGGGTCCGGGTCTGGCCATTCGGGTTTTGGGAGACATAACACGCGAAAAAGTTCGTATGCTTCAAGAAGTAGATGCCCTCTTTATTCAAGGGCTTAAGGAATGGGATTTGTACAACAAGATTTGGCAGGCGGGTGCGATCTTTCTGCCTGTTAATAGTGTTGGAGTTATGGGAGATGAACGCACTTATGAAAACTGTGTTGCCCTACGTGCTGTTCAATCCACCGATGGGATGACTGCTGATTGGGTGGATTTACCTTATCCATTTTTGCAAAAAATATCCAACCAGATCATTAATAACGTAAAAGGAATTAACCGGGTGGTGTATGATATCAGTTCAAAGCCACCGGCAACAATAGAATGGGAATAGTTTTTGTGGTATGAGTCGTATGCTATTTAATAAATTAAGTTTTTCACTGTTTTTCTTCTTGGTGATCGGGGTGTCTTTAGTTTGGTCCCAAACTCCTGAATCTTTTGTAAATCATCGTGTTAAAAGAGGTGAAACTTTATTTTCAATCACAAAGCGTTACAAAATTTCTCAACCTCAACTTTTGGAATACAACCCCATGTTGGAACGAATCGGGCTAAAGAGACGTATGACATTGAGAATTCCCGTATACAGTATGTCCTCCAAACAAAAAGTTGTTGACGGAGTAGATAAGCCAGTAGATACTGAAAAATATCAAACGCATCAGGTGGCGCCCAAAGAGACTAAATGGCGGCTTGCCTACCAATATGGGACTACTGTTGCTGCCTTAGATTCCTTAAATCCTCAAATAAGAGAAGGTCTCAAAATCGGGCAAGAAATCAAAATTCCAAATACCGAAACGGTACAAGTGTTACCCGAAAAAGACAGTTTATATAATTATTATAAGGTACTTCCCAAAGAAGGTTTTTATCGAATTGAAAAGAAATTAGGTGTTAATCAAGCTACTCTGGATTCTCTGAACCCTCAATTAAAAGTAACAGGACTTCAGGTGGGTATGATTTTAAAAATTCCCGGAAAACAAAGCGGTCGGTTAAAAATTGAAAACGATCTATTGGTAGAACGAGTCAATCTATTGGATTCTACACTTCAGGTTCGAAAAATTAAAATGGGGGTTCTGCTTCCGTTTAAAGCCCATGAAATTGTTTTTGATTCGATTGAGGATACTCGCGATGCGTTGGAAAGTAGAAATTTACATACCATATCTCTCGATTTTTATTCAGGGGTTCGTTTTGCAGTAAAACAAGTAGTTGATAAGGGTATTGATATTGAAGTGGTGACTTTTGATACTGAAAATAAGACCAGTACAATTCAAAAAATTGTAGATTCACGAGCATTGAATTCACTTGATTTTCTTCTTGGACCCTTGATTCCCAATAATTTTAATTTGGTATCGAATATACCTGCCTTAAGCAGTATACCCAAAATAGCTCCTTTATCATCAAGACCTGTACAGTTTAGAAAAAATGTGATTCAGTCCGTGACTGAAGCGTCTGATTTTAGAGCAAAAATGTACACGCATCTGGAATCCGTCATTGATTCGAGTCACAATGTGGTAATTGTAGCCGATTCATTGAATAGAAAAATTGAATGGGAGTTGCGAAAACGCTTCCCACAAGCCATAACCCTCCGTCCCGAAAAAGAAGATTATTTACTTCCAGAATTAGTGGATTCTTTATTAGTGGATTCATTGCCCAATAAAATCTTTTTAGAAACTCAATCTTTTCCATTGATCGCTAGTGCTTTATCTCAATTCAATGCTCAAAAGACGGCGGAAAGGAGTGTACAGGTTTTTACAACCTTTCGAAGCAACGCATACGATAATGAAAATCTCTCTCGAAAGTTATTAGGGAGTATTCAATTTACCTATCCGGTGGGTTTTAAACCTCTGGATTGGGATGAAAATAGAGACTTTATCAATGCCTTTGTCCAAGAAAATGGTAAGCCCCCCAATAAAGAAGCCTTGAGAGGATACGATGTGGTTATGGATGCACTTTTGCGTATCGCAATTGCAAGGGACTTAGGATCTTCTATAGAATTGGGAGAGACCGAATACCGCTCCAATCGATTTTTGTATAGGAAACATTCTGATGGATCTTTTTCTAATGCGGCAGTCTTTATCCTCCAACATCAAGGCTATGAAATAGTAGAAATAAAAGAATGAGAAAAAGGAGGCTATAAGTTACTGCTGATTTCGTAATTTTGAGCCCGGTACGCAAAAAACACTAAAAAAACCGGATGTCCAACACCAAATATATCTTTGTAACCGGAGGGGTAACTTCTTCCTTAGGGAAAGGAATCATTGCAGCTTCATTAGCAAAGCTTCTTCAATCTCAAAATTTCAAAGTAACCATACAAAAGTTTGACCCTTACATCAACGTGGATCCAGGGACTTTAAACCCCTATGAACATGGTGAATGCTATGTAACGGATGATGGTGCTGAAACCGATTTAGACCTTGGACACTACGAACGTTTTTTAAATGTAAATACATCTCAGGCTAATAACGTGACAACCGGTAGAGTCTATCAAAGTGTCATTGAAAAAGAACGTCGAGGTGAATTTTTAGGTAAAACCGTTCAGGTCATTCCTCATATTACCAACGAGATCAAAGAGCGGATGTGCCTTTTGGGTAATACCGGGGAATACGATATTGTAATTACTGAAATTGGCGGAACGGTAGGTGATATAGAATCCTTACCCTATATCGAATCGGTGCGTCAATTGATTTGGGATTTGGGGAGAGAGAATGCCGTTGTGATCCATCTTACGTTGATTCCTTTTTTGGCCGCTGCTGGAGAATTGAAAACAAAACCCACGCAACACTCTGTCAAAACTTTAATGGAAAGTGGAATTTCAGCAGATATCATTGTGTGTAGGACCGAACATGAGTTAACCCATGATTTAAAACAAAAGCTTGCATTATTTTGTAATGTTAAGAGAGAAGCGATTATCCAATCCATTGATGTAGAAACGATTTACGATGTTCCTTTAAAGATGTTGGAAGAAGGTCTTGATAAGGTGGTATTGAACAAACTGGACTTAACACCGAAAAAACCGTTGGATTTAAATCGTTGGAATCAGTTTCTCAAAAAGTTTAAAAATCCAAGGCATACCTTAAAAATTGGATTGGTAGGTAAATATGTTGAATTACAAGACTCTTATAAATCTATTTTAGAATCGTTGATTCACGCCGGAGCTGTCAACGAAAGTGAGATCGAGGTGGTCAGTCTTCATTCAGAGTACATTCATGAGGATAATGTGGCTACCGAACTCGAAGCCCTTCATGGATTGATCGTAGCTCCTGGTTTTGGGGAACGAGGGATTGAAGGAAAAATCATTGCCATTAACTATGCCCGTGAACACCATCTTCCTTTTTTAGGGATTTGTCTGGGAATGCAAATGGCGGTTATCGAATATGCTCGTAACAAAGCCCAGCTATCCAATGCCAATTCAACGGAGATGATCGAAGATTGTCCAGAGCCAGTAATTGATTTAATGGAGTCTCAAAAAAGCATTTCAAATAAAGGTGGAACGATGCGATTGGGTGCTTGGGACTGTACATTGACTTTGGGTTCGAAAGTGGCTAAAGCCTATGGAACCGATTCCATCTCTGAACGCCACCGCCATCGTTATGAATTTAATAACGACTATCTGGATCGGGTTTTTGATCAAGATTTTAAAGTAACCGGGACCAATCCCGACACCGGACTGGTTGAAATAGTTGAAAACACCAATCACCCCTGGTTTGTTGGGGTGCAATTTCACCCGGAATATAAAAGTACGGTGTCTAAGCCCCATCCCCTCTTTGTTGCTTTTGTAAAAGCAAGTCTGGCAAAAAAAGAAACGGCTATCGCCACAGAATAAAATAGTATGGAAGAAAAAAAGTTTGACCCTTATCAGTTTATAGGATTTATACTGATCGCATTGATTTTAACGTGGATGTTGTATAACAATCAAGCAAAAGAAGCTACCAACGAACCAGCTAAAACAGTAACCGAGCCAACTCAAAAGAGAACCAATTCTCCCGTAGTTACTCAAAATCAAGATTCGATTCAGAAGGAGCAGTTGAGTAAAGCTTATGGTGATTTAGGAAATTTGTTTATTCCAAATTCAGTACCCAATGTACAGGTAGAAACAGAAAATATAAGCTACGAACTTCAATCCAAGGGAGGACAATTGGTTTTGATTCAACTCAATGAGTTTGACAATTACGAGTCTGAAAAAATTCGTTTGATTTCCAATCATAACAGCGATTTTAATATCACCCTCACCTCTATTGATGGGCGGGTTTTAAATACTAGAGATATGTATTTTACCCCTTCTTTACAAGAGAATGAAGGAGGAGTTCATTTAGAAATGAAGGCCAGTGTATCTGAAAATGAGCAACTAATTTTTGACTACTATTTTCCTAAAGAGGGGTATATGTATTCGTTGCAAATCAAGACCATTGGCTTGTCGAGATTGGTCAATTCGAGAACGGCTCCCCAACTGGATTGGAAGACAGAAGCTTATAGAAATTCAAGAAGTATCGATTATGAAAACCGCTACACTGAATTTACATTCGGATACGAAGAAGATCGAGTCGATTATTTATCCTTGAGGGGAGAGGATCAAGAAACTCGTCAGGATTTACGATGGATTTCCTACCGCCAGCACTTTTTTAGCTCAATTCTCATTCCTGAAAGTCCTATCAAAGAAGCGGTTTTAATCTCTAAAGACCTCGCTAGCGAGGAAGCTTTGGATGAAAAGTTTACGAAGTCATTCGCAACCAGTTATTCCCTTACGGCTGATCGTGGAGAGCTTAATACAAAAATCCAGTTTTACAACGGACCAACGGATTATAAGACCTTAAAAAATTTAGAAGGCGATCTAGAGACCTCCATCCCGATGGGTTGGGGTATTTTCGGATGGATCAACCGGGTGATCTTTTTACCGCTTTTCGGTTTTTTGTCTTCTTTTTTGTCCTTTGGGATCGCCATTATCGTGATGACCATCATCGTTCGACTGGCTATGTCTCCAGTCACCTACAAGTCCTATATTTCTCAAATTAAAATGAAGGTTTTGCGACCCGATATTGATGTGATCAATGAAAAATACAAGGATGATGCGGTAAAACGTCAACAAGAAACGATGAGCTTGTATTCACGAGCGGGAGCCAATCCCATGTCGGGTTGTGTACCGGCTTTGCTTCAATTACCCGTATTTTATGCCTTGTTTTCTTTCTTTCCGGTTGCTTTTGTATTGAGAGATAAATCCTTCTTATGGGCAGACGATCTTTCTTCCTATGACTCAGTATTGGATTTGGGATTCAATATTCCTTTTTATGGAGATCATGTGAGTTTGTTCCCAATTTTAGCATCTATTGCGATTTTCTTTTATACGCGAATGACAACGGGTCAACAACCCATGCCACAACAGCCCGGTATGCCCAATATGAAGATCATTATTTATTTAATGCCTTTGATGATGTTATTTTTCTTTAATAATTACGCCAGTGGATTGAGTTTGTATTACTTTGTTTCCAATTTATTAACCATAATTTTGATGTTGGTGATTAAGAATTATATAATTGATGATGCCAAAATTCATGCAAAAATCGAAGAGAACAAGAAAAAGCCCAAAAAAGCAGGGGGGTTTTCTGCACGTCTTCAAAAAGCAATGGAAGAGGCCGAAAAGCAAAAAAAGGCTCGGGGCAAATAATTTTTAGGGTTCTAATCAACTCCCTATCTTTACAAAATGAAAAAGAAACGGGTCATTGTTGGACTTTCAGGTGGGGTAGACTCCAGTGTAGCCGCCTATCTTCTACAGGATGAATACGACGTCATTGGTCTTTTTATGAAAAATTGGCATGACCAATCCGTTACCCTTTCCAATGAATGCCCTTGGTTGGAGGATAGCAATGATGCTATGTTGGTTGCAGAAAAACTAGGGATTCCTTTCCAAACCGTTGATTTAAGCAAAGAGTACAAAGAGCGTATTGTGGATTATATGTTTGATGAATACGCACGAGGTCGAACGCCCAATCCCGATGTACTTTGCAACCGTGAGATCAAGTTTGATGTGTTTTTGGAGATCGCACTTTCTTTGGGGGCCGATTATGTGGCTACGGGACATTACTGCCAAAAAAGCAGTTTGATTTCCTCAGAGGGCAATGAGATTTTTCAACTACTTTCGGGTGCCGATTCAAACAAGGACCAGTCCTATTTTTTATGCCAATTGACTCAAGAACAACTTTCCAGAGTGCTTTTCCCCATCGGTCATTTACAAAAAGAAGAGGTCAGAAAAATTGCAGAAGAGCAAGAGTTGGTCACTGCCAATAAAAAGGATTCCCAAGGTCTTTGTTTTATTGGAAAAGTGAGTCTTCCTGATTTTTTACAACAACAACTGCAACCCAAAAAAGGAACTATCATTGAGATCCCCTCTGATTTTTCACTCTATAAAGATTCGGGTGGGAATTCTAAAACCCTTCCCGAATTGGCATTTAAAAAACGCTACACTCAATCCGATGGAAAAGAGGTCGGGACACATCAAGGGGCTCATTTTTATACCATTGGTCAACGCAAAGGCTTAGGAGTAGGAGGGACGGTAGATCCGCTCTTTGTAATCGACACCGATGTGGAGGAGAATACGATCTATGTTGGACAGGGAAAAAGCCATCCGGGACTCTATCGTTATGCCTTAAAAGTGGGATCCGGGGAGATACACTGGATACGTACAGATTTAAAATTAGAAGTAGGATCCAGTAGGAAGGTTTATGCTCGGATTCGGTATCGACAACCTTTACAAAAAGCGACTCTTTTTCAAACCCATGAAGGATTGTATGTTTCTTTTAAAAAACCCCAATCGGCCATTACCTCGGGTCAGTTTGTGGCGTGGTATGTTCAAGACGAACTATTGGGTTCAGGGGTTATTGACTGAGGATCTGTATATTTTTCTACGATAAAAGACAAGAAATGTCTATTGCAAAGGCTACCGCATCAAAATTTTAACTTTTTTTTCTTGTTTTTTAAATAAATTTTCATTATAGCCAGAGCATATAAATCATTCACTTTAAACTGAACCCAAATCAGTATCATGGATTCTTGTGTTCAAACCGTTAAACGTCTTTTAAACCTGTTCAAAGTAAAACATACTTTTGAGTATATCTCTGATATTGTTTTATCACATCCAGATCATCCCAGCCTTTTAACAATTGCAGACACTTTGAATTCATTAAAAATTCAAACTGTAGCGGTTACGTTTGATTTTAAGAAGTTAGCCAATATGCCCTTATCCTGTATTCCCCAAATTAAAAGAAAGAAGTATACCTTATCACTTTTTTGTAGCAATAAAGTAAACTTAAA
>JAYNHN010000033.1:0-470 GCA_038108035.1 Flavobacteriaceae bacterium | reverse complement strand
TTTTTTGTTTGTTTTCTCAAATAATCAAAACAGCACAATAAGACTTGGTTATTTAAAAATCCAAAGGGACACGATATATGACCGAAGGAGAATATGTTGCCCTAATTAACAGATTAAAAGCAGATCAGATTAGAAGGAGATTAGAGAATAATTAGCGTTAGTTTTCGACTCAACAGGAAAAATATCCTTTCGCGAAGGACAGACACAAACCTTGAGTGTCTTAAAAAGTTCAAGACAATTGTAAATTTTTAAATTTTTTAATCATGAAAAAAATACGTTTAAAAAATCTAAAACTAGAAGCATCGGAGATGCTTGGACGAAACCAACTTAAAACGGTTTTGGGAGGAGGGTATACCCCTGGTGGATCTGCACATAAAAAAGCTAAATGTTGTTGGGATTCACACCCCACATCATGTAGTGAATGTGTTTCTCCTCATAGTGATTGTGTTGCAGGTGCACATCTAGTGCAT
>JAYNHN010000032.1:8129-16778 GCA_038108035.1 Flavobacteriaceae bacterium | reverse complement strand
CTTCAGACCATATTGAATGTATATGAATTTAATATGGATATACAAACGGCTGTAACGGCCCCTCGATTTCACCATCAGTGGCTTCCGGATGTAGTTGTATTTGAACCCAAGCGATTTCAAAAATCATTTATCGATTCACTTCAAGTCAAAGGATACAATATTAAGGAACAGTATACTCGAATCATTGGTCGTGTGGATGCCATTCAAATTTCGGATGACCAGGAGATCACAACAGGAGCCGATCCGCGTGGAGATGATAAAGCAGTTCACTTATATTAAATTTTCTTAAACAAAAATTGTGAGTCCGTTTTAAACTGTATTTTTGTGTGCTATTGCTATGAAAAAAAATGAAAACTTGATACGAATAGAAGGGGCACGAGTTCACAACCTAAAGAATATTGATGTTGAAATTCCGAGGGATCAATTGGTGGTCATCACCGGTCTTTCAGGTAGTGGAAAATCTTCTCTCGCTTTTGACACCATCTACGCAGAAGGCCAGCGTCGTTATATGGAAACATTTTCTGCTTATGCAAGGCAGTTTTTAGGCAATATGGAACGCCCCGATGTGGATAAAATTGATGGGCTCTCTCCGGTCATCGCCATTGAACAAAAAACGACTTCCAAGAGTCCGCGTTCTACTGTTGGAACTATAACGGAATTGTATGATTATTTCCGCTTGCTGTTTGCCCGAGTTGGAACAGCTTACAGTTATATTTCCCACAGTAAAATGGTGAGTTACACCGATGAACAAATTCAAGAACTAATTCGGAAAGATTACCTGAATCAAAAAGTAATTTTACTGGCTCCTATTGTCAAATCTCGTAAAGGACATTATAGAGATTTATTTGATTCACTTTCCAAACAAGGTTTTCTAAAGGTTCGTGTTGATGGGGTGATTTTAAATTTGCAACCTGGAATGAAAGTAGATCGTTATAAAACCCACGACATCGAATTGGTTATTGATCGGTTTTCAGTAAAACAAGATGCAGAATTTGACAAACGCCTTTCGGAATCTTTAATTACTGCGATGCATTACGGTCAAGATGTAGTTATGCTTTTGGATCTAGAAACACAAGAAGCACGTTATTTTAGTCGAAATCTCATGTGTCCCAGTTCGGGTATTTCCTACCCCAATCCCGAACCCAATACATTCTCCTTTAACTCTCCCAAGGGGATGTGTCCAGACTGCAAAGGTTTGGGAGTTCAACATAAGGTAAACTTTAAAAAAATCATTCCCGATCCATCAATTTCTATTGCAAAAGGAGGTTTGGCACCATTGGGAACTAAAAAAAACAATTGGACCTACCGTCAAATTGAAACAATTTCTAAATACTATGAATTTTCATTAAACGATCCCATTGATACCCTCCCGGACAAAGCACTTGATATCATTCTAGAGGGCAGTCAGGAAAAGTTTGACGTTCCTTCCAAATCTTTAGGTATAACGAGAACTTATCAAATTGATTTTGAAGGTTTTAATCATTATATCCAGTCCTCTTATGAAGATGCTGCTACGGCCAGTATCAAAAGATGGGCAGCGGGGTTTATGGATAGTTATGTTTGCTCTTCGTGCAAAGGTTCCCGATTGAGAACAGAGGCTCAACATTTTAAAATTGGAATGAAAACTCTTCCTGATCTGGTGCAAATGGATTTAAAAGATTTACAGGCATGGATTCAGACTTTAAAAGATTTTTTAAAAAAAAATGAACTAAAAATTGCCACCGAAATTATCAAAGAAATTCAAGTGCGACTACAATTTCTTTTGGATGTCGGGTTGGAATACCTCCAGTTGAATCGTTCTTCAAAATCATTATCGGGAGGCGAAGCACAGCGTATCCGTTTAGCTACTCAAATAGGTTCTCAGTTAGTTGGTGTGCTTTACATTCTTGATGAACCTAGTATCGGTCTTCATCAAAGAGATAATGATCGCTTGATCCATTCTTTGGAATCGTTGCGAAATCTTGGGAATTCCGTTTTGGTCGTGGAACACGACAAAGACATGATGTTACGAGCGGATCATTTGATAGATATAGGGCCCCATGCGGGAAAGAATGGGGGAAGAATTATTTCTCAAGGAACACCAAAATCTATTTTAAAAGAGAATACCATTACCTCTCAATTTTTGAACGGTACCATGCAAATTGAGATTCCTAAATCCCGTCGTAAAGGAAAAGGAACCCAAATCCGTCTTAAAGGATGTACCGGGAATAACCTTAAAGGTGTGGATGTTGATTTTCCATTGGGTTTGATGATAGGAATCACAGGGGTTTCGGGAAGTGGTAAATCCACTTTAGTAAACGAAACGCTCTACCCCATTCTCAACGCTAATATATACAACGGTGTAAAAGTACCAATGTCCTATAAAAGTGTTGAAGGTTTGGAATACATTGATAAAGTGGTCGATATAAACCAAAGCCCTATAGGAAGGACACCACGAAGTAATCCTGCCACCTATTGTGGTGTTTTCAGTCACATTCGAATGCTTTTTACTCAAACACCTGAAGCAAAAATCAGAGGTTATAAACCAGGAAGATTTAGCTTTAATGTGTTGGGTGGACGTTGCGAAACTTGCCAAGGAGGTGGAATGAAAGTCATAGAAATGAATTTTCTCCCAGATGTTTATGTAGAATGTGAAAGTTGTTATGGAAAGCGATTCAATCGGGAGACTTTGGAAATTCGCTACAAAGGGAAATCCATTTCAGATGTCCTCAATATGTCAATCAATGAGGCGTGTGCCTTTTTTGAGGCTATCCCAAAAATCTATCAGAAACTGAAGATGATTCAAGATGTAGGCTTGGGGTACATTACACTTGGACAGTCCTCCACTACTCTATCGGGTGGTGAAGCCCAACGCATTAAATTAGCCAGTGAGCTTTCTAAAAAAGATACAGGTAACACTTTTTATATTCTGGATGAGCCTACCACGGGACTGCATTTTGAAGACATTCGTGTACTTTTACAAGTTTTAAATATTTTAGTTGAAAAAGGCAATACCGTTGCTATCATTGAGCATAATTTGGATGTAATCAAACAAGTAGATCATATCATTGATATTGGTCCAGAGGGTGGACGTAGTGGTGGTGAATTGATTTGCCAAGGGACACCTGAGGAAATCATTAAACATCCAACAAGTTATACTGCCTCGTTTTTAGCTAAATAATTTAAAAATAATTTATCGTCTATTTTACAATGAACTTCGAACTACTATGTGATGGATTAAAAGCAGAATTTTTGTGTACAGTCGATCCATCTGACTAAAAAACATTAATTACCAGCAAATATGGAAAAAAATAAAATCAAAAACTGGAATGCAATTATGACCAACGATTCATGGGCTTTGTTTAAAATCTTGAGTGAATTTGTTGAAGGGTATGTATAACTGAGTGCAATAGGTCCTTGTATTTCCATTTTCGGATCTGCAAGAACAGCTAGTAATCATCCTACTTATCAACTTACCGTTGATATAGCAGCTGCAGTCGTCAAATCAGGCTATGGGGTCATTAGTGGTGGAGGTCCCGGAATTATGGAAGCCGCCAACAAAGGTGCTCAAGATGCCGGAGGGGTTTCCGTAGGACTTAATATAAATCTACCCTTTGAACAAGAGAGTAATCCTTTTATCGATCAAGATAAACGGATTGATTTTCAGTATTTTTTTGTCCGAAAAGTCATGTTTGTAAAATATGCTCAGGGGTTTATTGTCATGCCCGGAGGCGTGGGTACACTGGATGAGTTTTTTGAAGCCTTAACACTGATACAAACCTCAAAAGTTGAAAAATTCCCTATCATTTTGGTTGGCTCTCAATATTGGAGGGGCTTAGTTGATTGGATTAAAGAGACTCTTATCAAAGAAAAAAACATAAGCCCGGAAGACTTAGGCCTTTTTGAATTGGTAGATACTGTGGAGGAAGTTATGGATTGTTTGGATCGATTTTATATCAAAGAAAATTTCAAGCCTAATTTTTAAATGATTCCATTTTTGACTTTACGAAATATAAGTTGGTTGCTTTTGATGCTTTCCTTCGGACTGTCAGCACAACATCATTATGATATTGATGTAAAGTTAAATACCGAATTGGAGACATTAGCGGTTTCTCAAACCCTACAATTTGTCAATAACTCAAAAGTTGAATTGGATACTCTTTATTTATATGACTGGTCCAATTCCTATAAAAATTCTCAAACTCCTCTTTCAAGAAGATTGGCTGAAGAATTCAACGACAGCTTTTATCTTTCTTCGAAAAATAAATTGGGCTATACTTCGCTAAACAAAATTTTTATTCAAGAAAAAAATGTCCAATGGTATCGGATTAATAATCAAAATGACCTCATCTTTATCCCCCTCAATCAACCCCTAGCCGTTGGTGATTCTTTATCGCTTGAAATGAATTACAATATTAAAATACCGGATGATAAGTTTACTGGAATCGGGGTGGATTCTAACGGAAGTATTTTATTGAGGAACTGGATTCTTACTGCTGCTCCTCTTATAAATAATAAATGGCTTTTAAACAGTAATTTAGGGCTTGATGACAACAGTATGAATCCTTCGAGTTATTCCATCACGTGGGACTATCCTGATGAGTATTATCTAGAGTCCAACCTTCAAATGAAGGCGTTCCAAAATCAACCTAACAATAGAAAGATGGTGCGATACTACGGAGAAAATATATCCGTAGTTGATTTTATTTTTACACTTGAAAATACATTTAAAACCTTTAATGTAAATAAAAATCTATCCCTTGTTACCGATCTTCTTCCTAGTGAAGATTTAGGAGTTGATTGGGAAAAGGCCATTGAAAAAGTAGTGGATTTTTCTTATCATATCATTGCGCCTTCTCATCAAAAAAAGCTTTTAATACTAAAAAAAGATTTTAATCGAAATCCTCTATACGGTACCAACCAACTCCAAATCAGTATCAAACTTTCAAAAAAGAAATATTTTAAATTAAGTTTTTTTTCAGACGAGTTTCTTTACGAAATGAAATTTTTAAAAGCATTTCTTTCCTCTTATCTCAAAGAAAAAATACGGGTTGACAAAAGAAAGGAACATTGGATTGCAAATGGGATACAACATTATGTTATGACCCGATATGTAGATCGATATTACCCTAATGAAAAGTTTCTGGGAAAACTCGGGAGTTGGAAAATTCTGGGGATTCCCTTTTTTCGATCTTTTGCAGCTTCCAAAATTGGATTTAATGAAAGTTATAATTTTGTTTATGAATTGTCCGAAAGATCCAATCTTCAACAATCCGACATCCTGGCAAAAGATCAACTGACAAAGTTTAATGAAAAGGTTACCTCCCCTTATCATGTGGGAGTGGGTTTAAATTACATATCCCAATACATTGGATCTGATAACTTGGATAAGGCTCTTTTTTCATATACTGATTCTTATGGTCAATCGGACTTTAAACAAATGTTAATCAATAGTACGGATAAAAACATTGATTGGTTTTTCGATAGCTATATCCAAAATCGAGAAGCTTATGATTTTTCATTTAAATCAATCAAAAAAGGAAAGAATGACTTGACATTTCGGGTCAGGGAAAAAAATAACCGACCCGTTCCCGTTCAAATTGGCCTAGTAAAAGCAGACCAAACCTTAAAAAATGAATGGATCGAATTAAAAGGGAAAGATACTCTTATACAGTGGCCCTCTCAAAATGCAGACTATTTGGTCATCAATTCCAAAATTGATTTTGTTGAAAAAAACAAACTTAATAATTGGAAATCATTAAAAAGTACCCTTGGCTTTAAGCCTCTTCGATTTACTTTTTATGGTGACACAGAGGATGTAAAACGGAATCAATTGTTTTATCACCCCATTTCTGATTTTAATGCCTACGACGGTTTAACTGTCGGGATGCGCCTTTATAATACGCGACTTAAAAGCCAGCCTTTTGAATTGGATTTTCACCCTCAATATACCTTTAATGAAAATACCCTGGTGGGTTTTTTTAGGACTCGTTATCGTTTTTACAATCACGATAAAAACAATTACCTCAATCAGGTTTTTTTAACTGCAAGGAGCAATCACTACAACACAGGTTTGCGATATACAGTAATTTTGCCTTCCTTTTCCATGTATTTTAGGGACTCGGATTTACGATCCAACAAAAAACAACTTTTGAATTTTTCATGGTACAATGTTTTAAGAGATCGAGATCCCAATATAGAAACCAATCCAGACTACAGTGTGTTGAGCATTCTCCATCGATATTCCAATCCGGGGACTATTGATTTTTTCTCAGCAGATTCTAATTTTGAAATTTCTGATAAATTTGGGAAAATCCATTTTAGTTCTCAGTACAGAAAGCTATTTCCTAGTGGTCGCAAGTTGAGCTTGCGATTTTTTGCGGGTACATTTTTATGGCACAATACTTTAGAAACTCAATTTTTTGATTTTAACCTCAATCGTCCCTCAGATTATCTTTTCCGATATGGTTATTTGGGGCGATCGGAAACAACAGGGTTTTACAGTCAGCAATTTGTAGCCGCAGAGGGAGGATTTAAATCCTTTTTTGAAGAATCTTCAGCCAACGATTTTATGGTTACCTTTAATGCCTCTATGGGCATTTGGAAATGGATTGAGCTCTACGGAGATTTAGGAGTATTAAAAAATAGACAAAGGGATCTCAACCTTTATTTTGACTCTGGAATTCGATTGAATTTTGAATCGGATTATTTGGAAATATATCTACCCGTTTTTTCTTCCAATGGGTTGGAAGTTTCTCAGTCCCGATACGCGTCAAAAATACGTTTTGTAATAACCCCCAATATCCGGGCATTCAGTTCTCTTTTTACTCGTAAGTGGTTTTAAATTAAATAGTTAAAATAGATTTTTTAGTAATTAATATTTCCTGATTCAGTGCCATGTAATTTTTTGTAAATTTGTGATCCATATGAATTTAGACAAAGAACTCAAGATCAATTTTGAAACGTTCAAAAAACAAGTACTGTCTGATTATAAAACAGCTGTTTTAAGTAGAGAATGCAGTGTGATGGGGAGGCGTGAAGTCTTCTCAGGTAAAGGTAAATTTGGTATTTTTGGAGACGGAAAAGAATTGCCTCAACTGGCTATGAATCACTTTTTTCAACAAGGCGATTTCCGATCGGGATACTATAGGGATCAAACTCTATTGATGGCTCAGGGACTTCTTGAGGTAGAAAATATTTTTGCAGCACTTTACGCAGATTTGGATCAGGAACGAGAACCTATGTCCGGAGGTCGTCAAATGGGTGGGCATTTCGTTACACCCAGTCGAGATGCATCCGGAAATTGGTTAAAAATTGTCGATCAAAAAAACCACAGTGGTGATATTTCACCTACCGGTTCACAAATGCCTCGTCTATTGGGACTCGCTCAAGCATCGAAAGTTTATCGAAATTACAAAACTTCCAACAGTGATCTTTTCACTAAAAACGGTAATGAAATTGCTTGGGGAACCATTGGAAATGCCAGTACCAGTGAGGGGATGTTTTTTGAAACGATCAATGCTGCGGGTGTGATGCAAGTTCCCATGGTGATCAGTGTATGGGACGACGGGTACGGAATTTCTGTATCCAATACCGATCAAACTACTAAGGAAAGTATTTCCGAAGCACTTAAAGGTTTTCAAAGAACAAAAGACCAAGAAGGTTTTGAGATTATTACGGTTAAAGGATGGGATTATTTAGCCTTGATTGAGGCTTACCAATATGCTTCAAAAATAGCTCGAAGCGAACACGTACCTGTTTTGGTTCATGTCACCGAATTGACCCAACCCTTGGGACATTCCTCATCAGGGTCTCACGAGAGATACAAATCCAAAGCTCGACTGGAATGGGAAATTAAATACGATTGTAACCAACAAATGCGCTCTTGGATTTTGAAAGAGGGTTTGGCAACTGAAAGCGAATTAGAAACTATTGAAGTAGTTGCATCTAAAAAGGTTCGTACCGCTAGAAGAACTGCATGGGAAGCTTATCAAAAACCCATTTTAAAAGAGAAAGAAACCTTTCTTAAATTTTCGGATTCTCTTAAAAAAGCAACTCATAATGATCCCAGCCTTCAATTGATTTTTTCTCAAATTGAAAACGTTCAAGAACTTGGATTTAAAGATATAGTTTCTGCTGCTCGAAAAGTGAAACTAGTTCTTGCAAAAAATAATCATGCAAAAGTTGAAGAATTTAGTCAGTGGTTTGACACACTTAAAATCCAATTAAACCAAAAAATATCCTCTCATCTCTACACGGTCTCAAAACAAGATTTAATCAACTTTAAGACAACTGCAGCAGTATACACTGATGATTCCAAACTGGTCGATGGTCGAATTATTATTCGTGATAATTTTGATGCTTTACTTGAAAAATACGATAACCTTCTCATTTTTGGTGAGGATGTGGGCAAAATTGGAGATGTAAATCAAGGTTTAGAAGGCTTGCAAAAGAAATTCGGTGAGTTGCGTATTTCGGATACGGGCATTCGTGAGGCGACTATCGCCGGTCAGGGAATTGGATTAGGATTAAGGGGCTTGCGTCCGATTGCAGAAATACAATATTTAGACTACATACTGTATTGCATTCAAATTTTAAGTGATGACTTGGCAACGATGAATTATCGGACCATGGGTAAACAAATCGCTCCTTTAATCATTCGGACACGAG
>JAYNHN010000032.1:3143-8119 GCA_038108035.1 Flavobacteriaceae bacterium | reverse complement strand
TTTAGACTATATCTTTTATGCGATTCAGGTGATGACGGATGATTTGGCCACTCTCAGATATCGATCTGTAGGACAACAAATTGCCCCTCTTATAATCCGAACAAGAGGTCATCGCTTAGAAGGAATTTGGCATTCAGGCTCTCCCATGGGAGGGATGATCCATTTGCTTCGAGGAATGCATATTTTGGTTCCAAGAAATATGACTCAAGCCGCAGGGTTTTACAACACACTTATGCAAATAGAACAACCGGCCATCCTCATAGAGTCCCTAAACGGATATCGATTAAAAGAAAAATTACCCAAAAACTTAGGGGAATACACCGTAGCCCTTGGAAAAATTGAAGTAATGCAAACTGGAACTGATATCACCGTCATATCCTATGGATCGACTCTTCGTATTGTAGAAGCTACTGCAAAACGATTGCTTCAAGAAGGAATTTCAATTGAAATTATTGATGTTCAATGTTTGATACCCTTTGACTTAAAAGAAGAAATTAAAGAGAGTATTGCCAAAACCAATCGAGTGCTAATTGTGGACGAAGATGTTCCTGGAGGTGCGTCTTCCTACATTATGCAACAACTCATTGAAAAACAATCCATTTTTCCATTATTAGATGCTGCCCCTTCACTTTTATCGGCCAAAGCTCATAGACCTGCCTATGGAGGAGACGGCGATTATTTTTCAAAACCCTCAGAAGATGATATTTTTGAATCGGTTTATTCGATCATGAATGAATCAGATCCTAAACGTTTTCCACTTTAGTTTTAAACTGAAAACAATTTGAGTAATAAACTTTCTAAAATACGTTGAGGAGTTTCGTTGACTCCTTGAATTCCCTTACTTCGTAGATCCGCATCTAAAATATGGCCCAGGGCAACCGTGATTTGCCGCATGCTCAATCGTTGAGCAGCAACCTGATAATCTTTAATGAAGAAAGGATTTACTCCCAAAACTTTGGGCGCATCTGAAGAATTGGGTAGTCCTTTATAGAGTAATAATTTTTGAAAATAATTGTGAAGGGTGGATAAGATCAAAACCAAGGGGTGGTTTTTTGGATTTTGATTGAAATATTGAACAATTTGAAAAGCTTTTGAAAATTGTCCAAAACCAATAGCCCTTTGCAATTCGAAACTATTAAATTCCTTACTGATTCCGACATGTTTTTCAATATGATCTGCTTCTAGGGTTTCTCCCTCTCTAACAACGAGTTTTAATTTTTTAAGTTCCTTGTCCAAATGACTCATCTTGGCTCCTATATGTTCAGCTAATAAGGTCGCCGCTGTAGGAGATATATTTACTTTTAATTTTTGAGCATGTTCACCAATCCAGTTAACAATTTGATTGTCATACAATGGTCTAACAGTTAATACCCTTCCCTTTTTCTCTGCGGCTTTGTATAGTTTTTTTCGCTTGTCAAAGGCTTTGTGTTTAAAACATAAAATAACGATTGAGTTTGGCATAGGATTTTCTGCATAGCTCGCCAATTCCTCCCAAACTGAGGGATTCATAGTTTGAACTTCTTTGACAACCACTAAGTTGTATTCAGCTATTAAAGGAAATCGTTTAGCCGTTTCAATAATTTCTGAAGCGACCACCTCTTTACCGTAAAACAAACTGTAATCAAAATCTCGAGATTCTTCTTTGATTAAAGAATCAGTAATAGAAGATAAAATACTATCTATGTAAAAAGGTTCGGTCCCGGATAGCAGATAAAAGGGAACGAATTGCTTTTTTTGAATTTCGGAAAGTAGCGTGTAATACGCTTGCATTTTAAAAAATTATTGCACTTTTACAGCATGGAGAAACTTAATTTTCCAAACTTTAAGTTATTGATCAAAAATAAGGAAAATAAACCCTTCATTTTTGATTCTGTTCGTAAAAAATGGCTATTGTGTACTCCCGAAGAATGGGTACGTGTTCATTGTGTTCAATATTTAACTCAAGTAAAAGGCTATCCAGCCTCTTGGATCCTAATCGAAAAAGAATTTAAACTTTACCACACCCTAAAACGATTTGACATTACAATAGCTCATCCTCAAAAAGGAAATCATATATTGGTTGAATGCAAAGCACCCTCTGTATCAATCACTCAAAAAACATTCGATCAAATTGCACGCTACAATTTAGAAATTAAAAGCAACTTCATCATGATAACCAATGGACTGAATCATTACTTTTGTTCTATGGATTACCAGAAGGGTTGCTATACATTTATAAAAGAATTGCCTAATTATTTTCTTGAACAATGAAATCAACTGCAGTTGTCCTTCTTAATTTTAACGGTTTACAACTAGTACAAACTTTTTTACCCAAGGTATTTGAATACAGTCCTGAGGCTCATATAGCGTTAATCGATAATCAATCCACTGACGGATCATTGGAATGGGTAAAAGAAAATTACCCATCTATTCAATGTATTGAATTGGAAAAGAATTTAGGATATGCGGGAGGGTATAATGAAGGTTTAAAAAAAATAAAAGCTACTTACTACTGTCTGCTCAATACGGATATCTTAGTTACCGAAAACTGGCTTACTCCACTGATCAACCATTTTGAAAATCATCCGGAGACGGCCGTTTTACAACCTCATATTTTAGACCAAAAAAAACCCTCCCATTTTGAATATGCCGGAGCTGCAGGTGGTTATATAGATGCTAACGGAATCCCCTTTTGTAGAGGGCGTATTCTGAATCGTTGCGAGGCGGATCAAGGACAGTACAACATAACAAAACAAATCTTTTGGGCCAGTGGTGCTTGTTTTTTAATCCGAAGCGATGTTTTTTGGAAAATAGAGGGTTTTGACGATCGATTCTTTGCACATCAAGAAGAAATCGATCTTTGTTGGAGATTATTCAATAAAAATCTCACAGTAGAATCCATTGGAGCATCTAAAGTTTATCATGTGGGTGGAGCTACACTCTCACCCTCTCCCCAAAAAGTTTTTCTCAATCACCGGAACTCCTTATATATGATGACTAAAAATTTACCTGAGAATCAATTGTATTCAACTCTTTTTAAACGAATGTGTTGGGACGGATTGATCGGTATCGCCTATTTGTTTCAATTTAAGTTTTTGTCCACATGGGCAATAATAAGAGCCCATAAGGCGTTTTATTTAAACTTTAAATTTTTGAAGTCTCGAAGGGACGAAAGCACCAAAAGAGATGATTATTTTTATGTGAAAAATATTTTTTGGGTCTATTTTGTGAAACGATGCTTATTTTTCAGTGATTTGAAGAACAAATAAAAAATAATTTTGTTTTATTTGTATAATCTAAATTTTAATACAGCAAAACTATGAGAAAAGCAATCGCTTTAATGGTATCAGGCGTTATAATATCCTCCTGCGTATCACAAAAGAAATTCACTGAGTTAGAAGAACTTCAGCAAAACACCAAAAATCTTCTTGACGATGCTACAGTCAAATTGAACAGTTGTAATGAAGAGAAAGAAGCTGCTTTGGCTTCCTTAGCAACACTTACTGAACAAAATCAATTTTTAAAAGCTAACAATCAAGATCTGATCAATAATATCGGGAATTTGACGACCCTTTCTCAAAAAGGAGCCGAAAATTTAGAGATGTCATTGGAAAGCATGAAAGAAAAAGACATTCGTATTCAGCGCATGCAGGATGCGGTCACAAAAAAGGATTCTGTTACCCTTGCCTTGGTTACCAGCCTAAAAGGTGTGCTTGGAAATATGAGCGACGAGGATATTGAAATCAATGTTGAAAAAGGAGTTGTATATGTTTCCATTTCCGACAAATTATTATTTAACAGCGGAAGCGACAAAGTAACCGCAGCTGCTAAAGAAGTTTTAGGTAAGGTTGCCACAGTTGTTAACGGCAAACCCAATCTTGAATTTATGGTAGAAGGCCACACCGATAATGTGCCAATCAAAGTGCCTGGAATTGAAGACAACTGGGATCTATCTGTTAAAAGAGCTACTTCCATCGTTCGCATCCTTCAAAACGACTTTGAAGTTGCACCTGAGCGAATGACCGCTGCTGGAAGAGGCGAGTACATTCCCGTTGCAGATAACGATACCTCCGCTAACCGTGCTAAAAACAGACGTACACGAATTGTTGTTCTTCCAAAATTAGATCAGTTTTATGACTTAATTGAACAAGGAATGCAATCCGCCCAATAAAAGCATTGTTTTTAAAATTTTAAACACACCTTCGGGTGTGTTTTTTTATATGAAATCAATCTTTCCTAAACCCTGCCGAATGACTCGAAAAGGGGTTTGTGTTAAATCAACTACCGTAGAAGGGTTATTTCCTCCAAATCCATCAGAAAGCATAAGGTCTATTTTATCTTCCCATTCGTTGAAAAGAATTTCGGGATCAGTAGTATAATTGATGATTTCATCTGAATCATGAATAGAAGAAGTAATTAATGGAGCATCCAACAAAGGTAATAAATGGCGAAGTACCACGTGATTTGAAATCCGTACTCCTACGGTTTTTCTTCTATGAAAGGGTTTTGGGAGTTTTTGGGCTGCATTTAGAATATAGGCATACGGTCCTGGTAATGTTTTTTTTATCAACTTAAAAACAGAAGAATTCATGGGGGCAACAAATTGTGACATTTCACGTATATCTTTAAATAGAAAACTTAAGGGCGCACGATCCAATTTCACTCCTTTGATCTTAGCAAAACGCTCCAGTGCTTTGGAATGGGTACTGAGACAACCCAAACCGTAAACCGTATCCGTAGGAAAAATAACCAATCCGCCTTTATGAATGATTTCTGCCGCTTCTTCCAAAATTTTTGGATTGGGGTTTTTGGAATAAAGAGTACGAAAGAAGGCCATTTTTAAATAATTTTAAGTTTAGCAAAACGAAGTAGTAATTTTTTGACACCAAAACCTTTGAATTCAATAGCCGCTTTTGCATCATTCCCATTGCCTTCAATATCTTGAACCACTCCCCTCCCAAATCGGGCATGCTCTACCTCCATACCTTCTGATAGAA
>JAYNHN010000032.1:0-3133 GCA_038108035.1 Flavobacteriaceae bacterium | reverse complement strand
AACCAAACGCTCCAAAGGAGAGGTTTCCTTACTAACTAGTTCCATTTTTCTCAATTTTTGCAATTGTGAGGGTGTTGGTGAAGTATTGATTTTTTCTTTGGTTGAACTTTTTTTAAAGGTTGGTTTTGAAGGACTTGGATCCCCCCAAATCGAGCTATCAATCATAGGTTTAAAGTTATAATCATCTTTGGCAACGACCTGATGTATGTATTTTTCATCGATTTCTTCTATAAATCGACTCGGCTCTGCATCGATTAATTTACCCCATCGGTATCTTGAAAGCGTATAGGATAGAAAGGCGCGTTTTTCTGCTCGTGTAAGGGCTACATAAAACAAGCGACGCTCTTCCTCTAATTCAGAGCGAGTATTTAAACTCATCGCTGACGGGAATAAATCTTCCTCTAGTCCAACTATATAAACGTAGGGAAATTCCAACCCTTTGGCAAGATGTATGGTCATTAATGCTACCCGATCGCTATTGGGGTCGTCTTCTTTATCCAAATCCGTTGCCAAAGCTACATCCTCTAAAAATTCAGATAGGCTACCCTTCGCATCTGCTAATTCTCTTTGACCTTCCGTAAAATCGCGGATCCCATTCAATAATTCTTCAATATTTTCAATTCGTGCTACACCTTCCGGTGTAGCATCTTTTTTCAATTCTTGAACGATTCCGATTTTCTTAGTAACCAAGTCAGCAATTTCAAAAGCATTTAAAGTTTCGTTTTCGATTTGAAAACGTTGCATTAATGTGATAAAATTGGTAAGTTTTAAAAAAGTTCCAGCATTGACAGGGACTCCCAACTCTTTTGTACGAACCAAGGTGTCGAAAAGGGATAAATTGTGTTGTTTGGAAGCTACAACAAGTTTATCTACCGTCGTTTGACCGATTCCTCTAGCAGGATAATTAATAATTCGTTTTAGACTTTCTTCGTCTTTAGGGTTGACAATCAATCGCAAATATGCTAAGACATCTTTAATCTCCTTGCGTTGATAGAACGAGAGTCCACCGTAAATTCGATAGGGAATGTCTCTTTTACGCAGGGCATCTTCCATGGCTCTGGATTGGGCATTGGTTCGATATAAAATAGCAAAATCACTGTTTTTTCGTTGCTCCTGCATCTTAAAATCAAAAATGCTTGAAGCTACATGACGACCTTCTTCTGCATCGGTGGTCAATCGATTGACTCGAATCAACTCACCTTCTGTATTGGAAGTCCACACGACCTTTTCGATTTTCGTTTTGTTATGGCTTATAATTGAATTAGCAGCATTAACAATGGTTTTGGTCGAACGATAATTCTGTTCCAATCGATAAATAGCAACATCGCCATAGTCTTTTTGAAAATTCAGAATATTATTGATATTGGCTCCTCGAAAGGCATAAATACTTTGTGCATCATCACCTACTACACAAATATTTTGATAGCGATCCGATAACGCACGAACTATTAAGTATTGAGAATGGTTTGTATCTTGATACTCATCTACCAAAATATATCGAAATCGTTCTTGATATTTTGCTAGTACATCGGGAAATCGATTAAGTAACTCATTGGTTCTGAGTAGTAAATCGTCAAAATCCATAGCTCCTGCTTTAAAACAACGATCAACATATTCTTTATAAATAGATCCCATCTCAGGCCGTCTGGATATTTTATCGGCCTCTTGAAGGTCTAAATCATTATAATAGGCTTTAACGGTTATTAAACTATTTTTAAATGCCGAAATCCGACTTCGAACCTGTTTGTACTTATAGATATCTTTATCCAAGCCCATTTCCTTGATGATTGAAGCAATAAGACGATCCGAATCTTGAGTGTCGTAAATAGTAAAATTGGATGGAAATCCCAATTTATCCGCTTCTTGTCTAAGAATCCGAGCAAATACAGAGTGAAATGTACCCATCCATAGATTTTTAGCCTCACTCTCTCCGACTAGATTCCCGATTCGTTCTTTCATTTCTCGAGCTGCTTTATTGGTAAAAGTAAGGGCTAAAATGGAGAAAGAATCCACTCCCGCAGCCATCAGATGGGCAATACGATATGTCAAAACTCGAGTTTTACCCGAACCTGCTCCCGCAATAACAATAAGAGGACCGTCTTTGTGTAATACAGGTGCTTTTTGTGCTTCGTTTAACGTATCTAAATATTCTGAATTGAGATGTTTCATAAGGACACTAAAAATAGGCAATTCCTTATTTTCAAATAATTAACTTTAAATTAATTATAAACAACTATATTTAAAAAAACATTCTATTGTAGATTATGAAAAATAATAATATATATTTTTTGGTTGTATTTAGCCTCTGTGTGAGCCTCTCTTGGGCACAAGTGAAGGAATCTACTTTTGATAAAATAGAGTCGAAAGTGATCAAATGGAGGCACCACATTCACCAAAATCCAGAACTATCTAATCGAGAATTTAAAACGGCAGAATATGTCGCAAATCATTTAAAGAGTTTAGGAATTGAGGTTCAAACCGGTATAGCTCATACAGGAGTGGTTGGTATTTTAAAGGGTAACCGTCCAGGAAAAGTAGTGGCTTTACGTGCGGATATGGATGCATTACCTGTTATTGAACGCAATGATTTACCCTATAGATCTCAGGTAGTATCAGAATTTAACGGTCAAGAAACAGGGGTCATGCACGCCTGTGGACACGATACCCATGTAGCTATCCTAATGGGGGTAGCGGAAGTATTGGCTCAAAATCGAGATTTCTCAGGAACAGTTAAATTTATCTTCCAACCTGCCGAAGAAGGACCCCCACCAGGGGAAGATGGCGGAGCCAAACTGATGGTACAAGAAGGAGTATTGGAAAACCCAAAAGTGGATGCGATTTTTGGATTGCATATTAATTCAGGAACACATGTAGGAAAAATTAGTTATAAACCGGGGGGTATGATGGCAGCTTCTCAACGATTTGTAATTAATGTTAAAGGAAAACAAGCCCATGGATCTACCCCTTGGCAAAGTGTCGATCCCATAGTAGCAAGTGCACAAATCATCAATGGATTGCAAACTTTGATCAGTCGTGAATCTCAATTGACCAAAGAAGGTGCTGTTATTTCTGTTGGTTCCATCCACTCGGGAATTCGTTTCAATATTATTCCGGAAAGCCTTGAAATGATTGG
>JAYNHN010000031.1:15233-16815 GCA_038108035.1 Flavobacteriaceae bacterium | reverse complement strand
GGATTCCAAAATAAAGCCCTTTACCCGAAGTGGATTGAATTTGGCTAATGGTCAAGCGATATACCTTAATCTAAACGATCAAAAGATTTTACTCCTTACCGTAACAGACACTATTCCCCATGGTGCCCGTTTTGATTTGGCCAGCTTGATTAATAAGGCAATTAATAAAGAGTAATGATAGTTTATCATCAAGTTTTTTAATTAAGGCTTTGGATTTTCTAAAACTTTTTTAAACTCCTTAATTTCTTCCACATAAATTTGACGGATGGATTCAACATAGTTTCTTCTGTTGTAGTATTTCGCTTTTAAATCTTTAAGTGATTGATTGATATGAATCAGAGCCCGTTCTTTTTGTCCTAATTTCATTAGAATTTTAGCTTTATAGTAATGAGCTTCTGCGGATTTATTTTCAGCGTACAGAAGAGCTTTATCAATATACTCTAGCGACTCTTCGAGTTTTCCCGTTTCAAAAAGGACGATCCCCAGATATAAAAAAGCATTGATTTCAATCCATTCTTCCCCAAAGTCTTCTGTCACTTTAGCGATGTGTTTTTTGTAGTAATAGATGGATTGTTCATATTCCTTAAGGCCAAAATAGGCATGTCCCCTCCAAAAATCAACACTATGTCCTTGGGGCGCATCAATGTAATTTGGAGTTAAAGAATCCGTAGCATCAAAATCGGCAATTGCTTTTTTGTAATCTCTATAGAAATAGAGGTATAAATAACCTCTCCACCCTTGCCACGTTTTGGGATCACAGGCTACTGCCCGATCCATAATGGGTTTCCATTTGTGGGGTATTCCTCTTTTGAGATAAGGTATAGAAAGTTCTCGAATAGCTTCACAATGATTTGGATTTAGGGCGATAACATCCTCCAATAGAATCATGGCTTCCGGGGACCCCTGAAGTAGATCTTCAATTTTTTCAAACTTTTTATCAGCAAGAGCGATTCTTTCCTTTTGGGAAAGAAGAAGCCCTTTTGATTGATCACAAGAGGAAATCATTAAAACCAAAATTAGAAGAATAAGAGTAGGATTAAGAATTAATTTCATGATCTATTATAATTAGGGTATGATGGCGGTGATGGCTCCATTTTCAATTCTGTAATTTAGGTACATATAGTAATTGGATCGTTCATGTTCGTGATCATAAGCGTGCCAGTTTTTCCCTTTTAGACTTAAGGATAGCAATTGATCTACTAGCTTATCATCTAAATTACTAGGTTCAAGATCCAAATTCAATTCATTTACTTCATACATAAAAACCTTTTCTTGGCTGTTGAGATAGAAACGAATATTGAGATAACCATTATCGCTATATCCCTTGTTTTGAAAGGAGTCCTTGATGAACGTTTTAAAATCGTATTTGCAACCTGTATAAATACTTGGTGCGGCACTGCTGTAAAAACCTATTAAATGTCTACTCTCATAAATTTCTGTAGAGTCTATTATCACAGCATTTTTTGGATCAATATGACCAATAGGATGGAGGTATTTTCCTTCCAAAGAAAGGCTATTTGATTTTGTAAAGAAATTCAATCCAAAATAAAGTAGAACAATTAGGATTAAAAAAATAAGAAAG
>JAYNHN010000031.1:0-15223 GCA_038108035.1 Flavobacteriaceae bacterium | reverse complement strand
TTCATTTGTTGAATTTGGGGTTAAAAAAATCAACAATTTATAAAATAATCCTTCAAAAATCAAACAGATACTGAAACTTGAGATACAATTGACTGTTTTCGATTTGATATATATTTCGTTTTTCCAGTTGGGAATAACCATTGGTTCCACCAATATAAAAAATGGTAAAGGGGTTGGGATTCCATTTGAGTAGGGGTTGGAGGAAAAACGCTTTATCAAAATCATTAAACTCACCAATGAGCCGAAATGACAAATATGGATTGAATTGATAATTGAGATTCCCTCGTGCAATAAAGCCAGAAAAGTAAAGACTGTTATTGATTTTGTTTTTGAGTTGTGAATAACGAATTGAAGGGCTAATTCTTAATTTGGGTGTGATCTGAAAATTATTGAATGTTCCGATAAAAAAGTTATTCCCCACGGCAGGATTGTCCGAATCGTAGCGGATACCTTCTCCAATACTTGTAAACATTCCCAATCGAACGGTCTCTGAAGGATTGTATGAAACAAAGAGTTCAAATTCTTGCATTCCTCTACCATTAAAACCCTCAAATTCTTCATTGACAATGTAATTATAGCTCATTTCCCCACGAATATTACCGCTGAGCTGGAATTCTACAGCTGTTCCAAAATCTAAATATTTCCTAAGGTTGTTGTAATTAAAGTTGATTTCACTTCCCAAATAGATCCCCAATTGTTTAACAAAATCTTCTTTATCATAAAAGTGCTGATACCCGTGGAAGGCCTCCAAAAAACGAACACTGTTTTGGGTTACAAATCCCAAGGGAGTTTGATAATGGGGAGAATATTGTTCGTATTCAATTGCGCTATTCCAGTGTTTGGTATTCCGTTCCAATCCAAAAGTCAAGGCATTTCCTTGTAATTTTTCACCGTCTAATTGGGTAGTTGCTTCCTGAATTTGATCTTTTTCTTCTATCCAATCTGCGATCGGTTCTAAAATGATACTTTTATTAAATTCAAACCGGGCAGTATACGACTTTTTAAAACGATAGCGACCGTCAACACCCAATGTATGGCCATAACCTCCGTTTTTAAAAAAACGATTGGTTGTTAAAAATCGAACATTCGTCCCTTGTTCAAAGTTTCTTTGGTATCGAAAGACATTAGAATAAGAGGGACCGCCTTCGCCAAAATACGATCGGTTTTCTCCAGCAATTAAATAAGGGGAAGCTTCATCATAAGCAGCCAGCCAGTAGATCCGTTCCTTTTCCCCTTGACTGATCAATTTGGTGGAGAGTAGAGGTTTATTAATGGCACGGGTATAAACGGTATTCAATTCGGTTTCAATGATATCATTTCCTTCATTAAAGTAGGGGCGTCGTTCTTGGAAAAAGATAGCGAAAGTATTGTTGGCAGTAATTCGTGAAACATCGGCCTCCACTTGAGAAAAATCAGGATTGATCGCATATTCCAAAGAAGTGATATTGCTTAAATCGAATAAACCGCTTAATCCGACGGTTCCTGTGGGTTTACTATAGTTCAGTCCATCATCGGATTGTTCTCCGGACAAACCTCCAAATACATAAGGCAATAAGTTGACTCGATTTTTGGATTGGATTCCTTCTAAAGTAATACTTGTTGGGGTTTGACAGGGCAGACACGGGTTGTTTAAATCAATAGGGAAATGAAGATTTTGACTCCGGTTATTTTTAGTATAGGTCGACCGATATAGAAGGATCTTCCATTCCATCTTGGGCGCTTGTTTAAATTGTAAAACACTAAATGGAATTTTAAGTTCAACATGATAGCTGTCTTGGTGTTTACTGGCTTTGGATTCAAAATTGACATCGTAGGAAACATCGTCCTGACCAGTAGAGAGCAACTTTAAATCCAATTGATTTCCTTCAGGATTGGCACCAAGCGAGACCATATAACGTCCGTCTCCGTAGGTGTCAATTCCGATTAACACATTGTCATCCCTAAATCCTTCATCCCGATTTCGAACGGAGGAACGCAAATTATCCATATCGGCATAGGCAATGAATCCCACATATAAATCGGTCTCCGAATAAGTGATAAATACATCTGTCAAATGAGGAGAAGGGACATTGTTGCCCGGACTAATCTCGTATTTGATGCTAAAAGTTTCGGCTCTTTGCCATTCGGTCGGATGAACTATTCCATCAAATTTGGGAGGGTTTTGTTGTGCTATTAAAAATATTGGAAAGAACAGCAGGTAGGTACAAAGGGAGGAACGGAACATCTAAATCTTTTCATAATTAGACAGAAATCCATTCAATTTGTTACACCAATTTAATTTTTAATCTTCCAATGCGATACGGTTCCTTCCCAATCGGGGTCTGCCACTCCAATCCACTGGTTCGCAGTTGCATCAAGTGCCACC
This sequence comes from Flavobacteriaceae bacterium, assembly GCA_038108035.1. Taxonomy (GTDB): domain Bacteria; phylum Bacteroidota; class Bacteroidia; order Flavobacteriales; family Flavobacteriaceae; genus MS024-2A. Next base: position 12,858 of record JAYNHN010000031.1, on the reverse strand, counting down.
GCATGAACCCGACCGAAACGCGCCTTTTGGTTAATCATTTTTACTGGTTGAATTTTAGTATTTATTTCTGCATTCAAATCACGAATGCCCTCATGATTTTCCAACCATAGCGAATCTTGAAAAGGGTAAACCCGAGGTAAGAAAACAGATTTTTCTAAGGTATGTTTTTGAGAAAAATAGCGATCCGCCACTTGGGTAACCGCAGTAACAATTCGATTTCCACCAGCGGCACCCAATGCTAAAATCACTTGGCCTTTCTCACTAAATAAAGTGGGTGTAATATGCGATTGAGCTCGGTCGCCGGGCTGGTAATTACCCAGATAACCACCCATGGTTACTGCATACAAAAATCCCAATCCTTGGGTAGCCACTTTGGAACCCATGTTGGGACCGATAGTTTGAGTAAGTGAAACCACATTTCCCTCTGCATCAGCAGCTGTTAAGTGGGAAGTATGACCCATTTCTGCGGTCCAAGAAGCGGGAAGTTTTGCGGTCTCTATAGATGCGACTTTCTGATAGTCAGTTTTAAAACTTTGGGCTATTTTTTCTGCGTTTTTATAGGATAGAATTTGAGTCAATGAGTCGGATTGATACTTTCGATATTGATACGCTATTTCTGTTGCCTTTCCTACGCTCATTGCCCATTCTTCCTCAGAAATTGAAGGTGATATTTGATCCAAAATTTGAAGAATTTGAATGGTAATGGCCCCAAATGAAGGAAGATAAAGGGCATGGATTTTTGTTCCTCGAAACTTTCCGTTTAAGATTCTTGCATCTAGGGCTTTATAGTTTTTCAAATCTTCAAGGGTGAGTATTCCTCCATTTTTTTGAACATCTTCAACAATTGTTTGAGCGACAGTCCCTTCATAAAACCCGGCAGCACCCTTTTGTGCAATTTGTTCCAAAACAGAAGCCAAATCCCTTTGGATCCATTTTTCGCCCGTTTGATATGTTGTGCTATCCGTTTTTAAAAAATGAAAACGACTTCCCTTAAATTCAGTTAAAAGTTCTTTGGCACTTTGGTGTCTTCGTGCTTCACCGGGCAGCAATTTAAAACCCTCTTTGGCATAGTTTATTGCAGGTTGAATCACGGTAGCTAGTTTCAATTTACCATGTTCTTTTTGGAGTTTGACCAAACCAGCGACGACTCCAGGAATTCCAATTGTTGGATAGCCATAGGGATGTTTTGTATCTAATGGAACATAATTTTTGGGAATTTCAGTAGAAGCATCTACACCGCCAATCGTCAGATCTGCAGTTTGAAAAATAGCTTGAAGTCTTCCGCCGAGACCACTCATACTTGGCTCTACTACCGCAAGAGCAAAACCGGCAGCAACGGCTGCATCAAAGGCATTGCCTCCTTTTTGATACATTTGATTTCCCGCTTCAGTTGCTAGGGGATGCGCACTAGCCAGCGTACTATTTGTGTATTTTGAGTGCTCTTTTTGGAATGTACAACTCATTAAAAGTAGTAGGAGTAGTAGGGTAAAGATTGAATGTGTTTTCATTGGATTTTAGGATTCGTTGATGTGAATAAATAGTCCCAACCTGAGATTTATTGATACTGTTAAGGTAAAAAAAATGGTTTTTTAGATGAAACTCATAATAATAAATTGTAGAATGAGTTTCTCCAAGGGAATAAATAGTATATTTTTTTTAATGTGATAATGGGTATGGTGAGTGGTAGCACACGTTTATAATTTTTCAATTAACACAGTATCAGAAAATCAAAAAAAAAAAATCAAACGTGTGAAAACCACTAATTCCATTTATTTAGTACCAACCAAATCAAATAAGGGGAGTACTTAATTGAGCCAAAGAAGCGTTGATTTCTGCTTCGGTCAATTCGTGCTTTTGAATGTTGCCCGCAAAATAATCTTCATAGGCCTTCATATCGAAATTACCATGTCCACAAAGATTAAATAGAATTGTTTTGGAGACACCTTCTTCCTTACATTTTTTAGCTTCGGCTATCACCGTAGCGATTCCATGTGTAGCTTCTGGGGCAGGTATAATTCCTTCAGCTTTGGCAAATTGAACCCCTGCCTCAAATACTTCAAGGTTGTCATGTGCAACGGCTTCGATCAAGTTGTCTTTTAACAATTGGCTAACAATTACTCCGGCACCGTGGTATCTCAGTCCTCCTGCATGGATGGGTGCGGGAACAAAATTGTGTCCCAACGTATACATAGGTAAAAGCGGAGTCATTCCACCCGTATCTCCGAAGTCATATCGAAATTGACCTCGAGTCAATTTAGGACAAGAGGCAGGTTCGCTCGCAATACAACGTATGTTTTTTCCTTCATCAAAATTAAGACGTAAGAAGGGAAAGGCAATTCCTGCAAAATTAGACCCCCCACCAAAAGGTGCTACTACGATATCGGGAAGATTTCCTGCTTTTTCCATTTGTTTGAGTGCTTCCTGGCCTACAATGGTTTGGTGTAATTTAACATGATTTAAGACACTTCCTAGTGCGTATTTGGTTTGATCATTGCTAGCGGCACGTTCAACCGCCTCAGAGATTGCAATACCCAAAGACCCCGTAGTATCCGGGGTTTCAGCTAAAATCTTTTTTCCTATTTCGGTCGCCTCGGAGGGAGAGGGAAATACTTTAGCGCCCCAACTGTTCATCATGGTTTTACGATAGGGTTTGTGGTCGTAAGACAAACGAACCATATAAACCTCACAATTAATATTGAAGTGATTGCAAGCAAAAGCCAACGCACTACCCCATTGTCCAGCTCCCGTTTCTGTCGTTATAGTTTTAATTCCCTCTTGTTTATTGTAATAGGCCTGAGCTACTGCTGTATTGGGTTTATGAGATCCTGAGGGACTTACCCCTTCGTATTTATAATAAATCTTTGCCGGGGTATCCAGTGCCTTTTCTAATTCATAAGCTCTGTACAAAGGGGTGGGTCTCCACAAAGAATAGATATTTCGAACTTCATCGGGTATATCGACCCACTTATCCGGTGTTACTTCCTGTTTAATGAGCTCCATTGGAAACAAGGGAGCCAAGGCCTCGGGTCCAATGGGTTCTAAAGTCCCGGGATGAAGAGGAGGTAATGGTTTGTTGGGCATGTCGGCAATGACATTGTACCACTTGTCGGGGATTTCATTTTCGTCTAAAAGAATTTTACGATTTTTCATGTTGGTCAAAATGTTTTTAATTTGTTAGAACTTACTAAAAAAATCCGATAAATAAAAAACCAATCGATTTAGTCCCCATGAAAACGAGGAAATTTAGATTAGTATTCGACTAAATCCCCAGCTTTATTTTTTTGGGGTAAAGTGGATACACCCATTAAATATTCGTCTATCTGAAAAGCTGCTTCACGACCTTCAGAGATGGCCCAAACAATAAGTGATTGTCCTCTGCGGCAGTCGCCTGCTGTGAAAATATGCTTTTTTGAAGTCTGATATTGATTTTCACCCTTGATGTTTCCCCGCTCGTCAAAAGTAAGTCCAAATTGTTCCGGCAAATTGGTTTCAGGACCGGTAAAGCCCAGTGCAAGCAAGGCCAAATCACAAGGCCATTCCTTTTCAGAACCTTCTTTTTCTACTAGTTTAGGCCGTTCTCCAGGAATTTTCTTCCACTGCACCTCCACGGTCTTTAATCCAGTTAAATTTCCTTTCGAATCGCCAACAAATTCTTTGGTTAAAATACTCCATTCTCTATGGCTCCCTTCTTCATGTGATGATGAGGTTTTCAGTTTAAAAGGCCAGTAGGGCCAAGGGTGTTCTTCTGTTCTCTCTGTAGCAGGTTTAGGTAGGATCTCAAAATTGGTAACGCTTTTGGCACCATGACGATTGGATGTACCGATACAGTCTGAACCTGTATCTCCGCCTCCAATTACAATTACATCTCGATCCGTTGCTAAAAATTTAGGATCGCGTTGGTGCTGTCCATCTACTGCCTTGTTATTGTGAGGCAAAAAGTCCATGGCTTGAACCACACCCTTTAAATCCGAACCGGGAATGGGTAAGCTTCTTTTGATGGTAGCACCCGTTGCTAAAACTACAGCATCAAAATCTTTTTCCAATGTTTCTGCAGAGATCGTTTTTCCGATTTCAACGTTGCACTTAAAAACAATTCCTTCAGCTTCTAATATTTCTAAACGTCGATCAATGACCCTTTTTTCCATTTTAAAATCAGGGATGCCATAACGTAGCAACCCACCGATTTTGTTCTCTCTCTCAAAAACAGTTACCGAATGTCCCGCTCGATTCAATTGCTGAGCCGCTGCCAATCCAGCAGGACCCGACCCCACGATCGCAACTGTTTTACCCGTTCTTTTTTGGGGAGGTTGAGGTTGTATCCAACCTTCGCTAAAGCCTCTTTCAACGATGTATTTTTCAATTAACTCAATAGAGACAGGTGGATTTACGATTCCCAGTACACATGCTTCTTCACAAGGTGCAGGACACAAACGTCCAGTAAACTCAGGAAAGTTGTTGGTACTGTGTAAAATTGTCAGAGCACGTTGCCATTCGTTTTGATAAACGGCATCGTTAAAATCAGGAATTAAATTACCGAGTGGACATCCGCTATGACAAAAAGGAACTCCACAATCCATACAACGAGCTCCTTGCTCCTGAAGTTTGGATTCGTCGGGAGCCACTGTGAATTCTTTATAATTTTGGATCCGTTTTTTAGGATCAATGACCGGCTCTTTTAGACGGTCAAATTCCATAAAACCTTTTATTTTTCCCATGATTATGCGTTTTTTTCTGTTTTTCGATTGGCCATCATTTCTAAAGCTCGTTTGTAATCTGTTGGCATGACTTTAATGAAATTTTTACTCGACTCAGGCCAGTTTTTAAGAATTTGCTTTGCTTTGGGACTGAGAGTATAGTCAACGTGGTTGTTTAGCAAGTCTAAAAGCATTTCTCGGTCTGGATCTTGTAAATCTTCGAGTTCGACCATTTCAAGGTTGAATTTCTTTTCGTCAAAAGTTCCATCCTCACTGAACAAGTAAGCAATTCCACCACTCATTCCAGCAGCAAAATTTCTACCGAAGTCTCCTAAGATCACTGCCACTCCACCGGTCATGTATTCACAACCATGGTCACCAATTCCTTCAACTACTGCTGTTGCACCAGAATTTCGTACACAAAAACGCTCTCCGGCGATCCCATTGATGTAGGCCTCACCTTTGGTTGCGCCGTAGAGGGCTACATTTCCTATGATAATATTTTTGTCCGGTATAAAGGTGGATTTCTCAGGTACTTGAGCAACTAATGTCGCTCCTGAGAGTCCTTTCCCAAAATAATCATTGGCGGCACCTTCCACTTTCATAAATAATCCGTGAGTAGCAAATCCACCAAAACTTTGACCTGCAGTACCTTTAAACTTAAGGCTCAAAGTGTTTTTAGGAAGCCCACCGGCACCATGAATTTTTGAAATTTCATTACTCAAAATAGCACCCACGGTTCGGTTTGTATTTTTTATCCGATACTCTAAGTGTTGTTTTTCTTTCCGATATACTGCTGGGTGTGCTTGGCTTAATATATCAAAGTCCAAAACATTTTCCAATTGGTGATCTTGTTGTTGAGTATTGCGCTCCATAACTTGAGGAGGTACTTCGGGTTTATAAAGGATTTTGGAAAGGTCAATTCCTTGTGCTTTGTAATGTTCAATCGCTTTTTTCATATTGAGTTTTTGCGATTGCCCTACCATTTCATCTATGGATCGAAAACCGAGTTCAGCCATAATTTGTCGAAGTTCCTCTGCGATAAAGTACATGTAGTTGATCACATGTTCGGGTTTTCCCTTAAAGTTTTTACGCAATTCAGGATCTTGAGTAGCAATACCTACTGGACAGGTATTCAGGTGGCATGCACGCATCATAATACAACCAGATGCAATCAAGGGTGCGGTTGAGAATCCAAATTCTTCTGCACCCAGTAAACAGGCGATTGCGACGTCACGACCTGTCTTCATTTGACCGTCACATTCCAATACAATCCGGCTTCTTAAATCATTCATAACTAAAGTTTGCTGTGCTTCAGCAATACCCAATTCCCAGGGTAGTCCAGCATGCTTTAAAGAGGTAAGGGGAGACGCTCCTGTTCCACCGTCGTAACCTGAAATTAAAATGACATCTGCTTTTGCCTTGGCAACACCAGCGGCAATCGTTCCTACCCCCACTTCAGAAACTAATTTTACATTGATGCGGGCTGAACGGTTTGCATTTTTAAGATCGTAAATCAATTGGGCCAAATCTTCAATGGAGTAAATATCGTGATGGGGCGGAGGGGATATCAAACCTACATAGGGAGTTGAATTTCGTACCGAAGCAATGTAGGGATTTACTTTAGGTCCTGGAAGTTGACCTCCTTCACCTGGTTTTGCCCCTTGGGCCATTTTAATTTGAATTTCTTTTGCCGAACTTAGGTAGTGGCTTGAAACACCAAAGCGACCTGATGCCACTTGTTTGATGGCGGAGTTACGCCAATTTCCGTCTTGGTCGGGTTGAAACCTTCGCACGTCTTCACCTCCTTCGCCGGAGTTACTTTTCCCCCCAATTCGATTCATGGCAATCGCCAAATTTTCGTGCGCTTCTTGGCTAATGGATCCGAGAGACATTGCTCCGGTTTTGAAACGTTTGACAATATCCGTCCAAGGTTCCACTTGATCTATGGGAATGGGGTCAAAGCTGGAAAATTCGAAAAGCCCTCTGAGGGTCATCAATTTTTCATTTTGATCGTTAACCATTTTGGAAAAAGCTTCATAGCTCTCAGGCTTATTTTGTCGAACGGCTTGTTGCAAACTTGCAATGGTTGCCGGATTAACCACATGGGCCTCTCCATCTCTTCGCCAACGGTAATCGCCTCCGATTTCAAGCGGTAGTCCCAAGTTGGTTTCGTGTATATAGGCTTTGGAATGTCTTCGGTTGATTTCTTTTTCAACTTCGTACAGTCCGATGCCTTCGATTCGGGTAGCAGTATTGCAGAAAAATCGATCTACAATTTTTTGTGAAAGTCCGAGTGCTTCAAAAATCTGAGCCCCTCGATAAGAATGAAGTGTAGAAATACCAATTTTATTCATGACCTTAACGATTCCCTTTGCGATGGCTTTGTTAAAGTTGTCAATGGCTACTTCAGCATCCAGGTCAATGGTTCCTTGTGCTGATTGATGAATAATGATTTCATTCACCATATAAGGATTAATGGCACTGGCACCATAACCAAATAACAAGGAGAAGTGATGCGGCTCTCTGGGTTCAGCAGATTCAATGATAATACCGAATTGAGAACGCTTTTTGATGCGTTTCAGAGCATGATGCGTATGAGAAGTTGCCAGAAGCATTGGTATGGGAGCCATGCTTGGAGATACACCTCTGTCAGAAAGGATGATAATATTAGAACCTTTATTCAAAGCGTTTTCAATTTCTCGAATCATGTCTTCCAAAGCATTTTCCAAACCATTTAAACCACTGTTTATTTCGTACAGGGTGGAGATGGTTGTGGATTTAAAATCATCACTTTCGATAAATTTGATTTTATCCAAATCTTCATTGGAAATAACGGGATTTTGGATGCTTAGTTTTTTGGCGTGTTTACCTGAAATTTCAAATAGGTTAAAATCACTCCCAATACTTAAACTCGTATCGGTGACAATTTCTTCACGAATTCCATCCAATGGTGGGTTGGTGACCTGAGCAAATAGTTGCTTAAAATAATTGTAAAGTAATTGTGGGCGTTCAGAAAGAACTGCGAGAGGGGTGTCAATTCCCATAGATCCAATAGCCTCCTTACCTAAAAGACTCATGGGGGTGATGATGGTTTTCAGATCTTCTTGGGTATATCCGAAAATCCGCATACGAATTTCAAAATCCTCATTTTCAGTAGGAGTGGCGTTTCCAGTGTAAGGTATTTCCTTTAGGGGTAATAAATTTTCGTCTAACCATTTTTGATAGGGACGTAAAGTGGTAATCTCTCTTTTAATTTCTTCATCTTCAATGATTCGTCCCTCATCCATATTGACCAAAAACATTTTACCGGGCTCCAAACGACCGTGACGTTCTATGTTTTCAGGAGCAATTTCCAAAACTCCAGTTTCAGATGACATTACCACGTAACCATCTTTGGTAACAGAGTATCGTGAGGGTCTAAGACCGTTTCGATCCAAAAGTGCACCAATGTATTTTCCGTCGGTAAAAGGGATAGATGCAGGACCGTCCCAAGGCTCCATGATACAGGAATTAAATTGATAAAAAGCCTTTTTGGATTCATCCATAGAGGCATGTTTTTCCCAAGCTTCAGGAACCAACATCATCATTACCTCTGGGAGAGATCGACCCGTAGCAAGAAGTAATTCAACCACCATATCCATGGAGGAGGAGTCCGATTTACCGGGTAGAATAACCGGAAGGATTTGTTTGATATCCGGGCCAAATAACTCGCTTTCTAAAAGCTCTTCACGAGCCTGCATTCGGGAGTAATTTCCTCGGAAGGTATTGATCTCACCATTGTGACACATATAGCGAAACGGCTGTGCCAAATCCCAGGTGGGGAACGTATTGGTTGAAAATCGTTGATGAACTAGAGCCAAACGTGTAACAACAGCTGGGTCTGAAAGATCTTGGTAATAGCCTTTTATATCTTCGGGAATTAATAAGCCTTTATATATTAAAGTATGGGTAGATAAGCTTGGTAAATAAAAATAAGTAGCCTGCGAGAGCTTTGAATTTAAAATGGTGTGCTCGACAATCTTTCGGGCACAAAATAATTTGATATTGAATTCATGGTCCTCAAGTGGCTCCTTCCCCCTACCAATAAATATCTGCATGATAAAAGGCTCCGTTTGTGCAGCAATACTTCCTACAACTTCAGGATTTACCGGGACTTTACGCCAGCCAAGTACTTCTAAACCTTGCTTTTTGATTTCGGATTCCAGCACTCCAATACAATAGGATCTTTGATTTTCTTTTTTGGGAAGAAAAACCATTCCCACTGCATATTGATGAATTTCTGGAAGTTCAAAGTCGCACTGTTCCACAAGAAAGTCGTGAGGAATTTCAATTAATATTCCTGCTCCATCCCCCGTTTTACCATCGGCACTAACCGCACCTCGATGTTCTAGCTTGTCAAGGATGTCAAGGGCTTTATGGATGATATCATTGGTTTTTTTTCCTTGTAAACTACATATAAAACCAGCACCGCAATTGTCGTGTTCATTAGCAGGGTCGTAAAGTCCTTGTTTAGATGGCAACATAAATTTGTTTTTTTTGAAGGACTACAAAAATAACATTCTATTTTGTAGCTGAAGGGGTGTCTGTCCGTTTAAAAAAAACCCGTTCATAAATCCATAAAATACACAGACTATTTTAAGAATATCAAAAATTATTTAAAAAAAAATTGGTAAAACCTTAAATTATACATTATTTGGCACTCAAATTTAGAATGAGTCTTGAAAAGTAATAGTTATCATGTTATTGGTGTAATGTCTGGTACTTCATTGGACGGAATTGATTTGGCTTATGTTCATTTCGAAAAAAAGGGAACATGGACTTTTTCAATCAAAAAGGCTCAAACAATAGGCTACACGGAAAAATGGCAAAATCTTCTAACCGATATTCATCAAGAATATTTGGTAAAAGTAGAGGCAATTGAGAAAAAATATACAGACTTACTTATCAATGTAATTAAGGAATTTATACTTGTAAATCAAATTGAAGCATTAGACGCAATTTGTTCTCATGGACATACCATTCTTCATAATCCAGACAAAGGTATTACCTATCAAATGGGAAATAAAAGTAGAGTGGCTACCGAGTTGAATCAAGTTGTTGTTTGTGATTTTAGGAAACAAGACGTGGCTCTGGGTGGGCAGGGGGCACCCCTAGTCCCTATTGGAGATCACTTGCTGTTTTCTGAGTATGATGCTTGTTTGAATTTGGGAGGTTTTGCAAACAGTTCGACCCACAAAAACGGAAACATGACTGCAAGTGATTTGTGTGCAGTCAATACCGTATTAAATAGACTTGCTCAAAAAAAGGGATGGGCCTATGATGAAAATGGCCAGCTTGCCAAACAAGGAACATTAATTCCAGATTTTTTATCCAAACTGAATTCATTGGATTTTTACCAACAATCTGTACCCAAATCATTGGGTGTTGAATGGCTAGATGAAAGTATTGCACCATTACTCTCTTACTATACATCGGAAAAAGTGGAGGATTTAATTTATACGTTTACCTTGCATATTGCTCAAGAAATTGGGAGAAGTTTCCATAAAGGTCAACGAGTTTTGGTGACTGGAGGTGGAGCCAAAAACACTTACTTAATGCAGTTGATTCAAGAGTATTCTTCAGCTCATTTTGAAGTACCTCACCAACAATGGATTGATTTTAAAGAGGCACTGGTCTTTGGGTTTTTGGGTGTTTTGCGACTTCGAGAGGAGGTGAATTGTTTGGCCTCGGTCACAGGTGCATCTCGGGATCACAGCTCCGGAATTATTTTTCGTCCCTAAAAAGTTTTTCGACATTTATCCATTAAAAATTAGAGAGGGTTAAGAATTTTAATATTTTTAGATTTTAAAATTTAATTGAAATTATGGAAACCATTATAGTTGCCCTTTTTATTTTTGGGTACTTAGCAATAACTCTCGAACACAATCTAAAAGTTGACAAACTCATACCTGCCCTCGCAATGATGGCTTTGATGTGGGCGATAATTTCTCTAGCTCACCTCCCTGTATTTGAGGTTAATATGGAGCTAAAAGAATTAGAACCTTCACATTTGGATGAGATTTTATTGCACCACTTGGGTAAAACAGCAGAGATCATAATTTTCTTGTTGGGAGCGATGACCATAGTAGAAATAATCGATTACTTCAATGGTTTTTTTACCATTAAAAATTTTATTAAAACGAAAAGCAAAAAAGGATTGCTTTGGATATTTGGGATTTTGGCCTTTATCTTATCGGCAATAATAGATAATTTAACTGCAACAATTGTATTGATTACGATTTTGCAAAAAGTAATTCATAACCGCGATACAAGACTTTGGTTTGCAGGTCTAATTATAATTGCAGCCAATGCCGGAGGTGCTTGGTCGCCTATAGGAGATGTTACTACCACCATGTTATGGATAGGAAATAAAGTGACAACGCTTAAATTAATTAGCTATGTTTTGGTGCCGTCAATAGTTTGTTTGGTAATACCTGTTGGAATTGCTTCTTTACTCCCAGCGTTTAAAGGTGAAATTGAAGAGGTAGAAGAAGACCCAAATATTGAGACTCATAAACGTGGGGGAACCATGTTATATTTGGGATTATCAGCGATTGTATTTGTTCCAGTATTTAAAACACTGACTCATCTTCCTCCCTACGTAGGGATGATGCTTTCTTTGGCTATTGTAGCCACTTTTGCGGAAATTTTCAGTAAAGCCAAAATCAGTATTACTTCTATAGATGAAGAACACGATGCGCATCAGACCTCAAGTCCGGTTCACCGCTCCCTTTCTAAAATTGAATTACCGAGTATTCTTTTTTTCTTAGGAATTCTTTTGGCGGTTGCGGCTTTAGAATCTTTAGGAATGCTTTTTAACTTCGCTGAAGGACTTAATGAAACGATCCCGAATACCGACATAGTTGTGGCTCTCTTAGGGATTGGATCTGCAGTAATTGATAATGTTCCGCTAGTAGCAGCGAGTATGGGGATGTTTTCAATGGGAACAGACGATGCAGTTTGGCATTTAATTGCTTACTCTGCCGGGACCGGAGGGAGTATGTTGATTATCGGTTCTGCGGCTGGAGTGGTAGCCATGGGAATGGAAAAAATTGATTTCTTTTGGTATCTTAAGAAAATAGCATGGCTAGCATTGGTTGGCTTTTTAGGAGGATTTTTGACCTTTGTGTTGATTCGTGACTTAATCATGTAAGTAGGACTTTAAAATTTTTTAGGGAAATTGACGTTTTAAGTTATATTGAGATCTAAATTATATGAATTTTCCCTTATTACAAGAACCCGCTCCCCTTCAAACAGAAAAGACGCTCTCTCTTATTGAATTAATTCAAAACGGAGGTTTGGGAGGTCAAATCATTATTGGACTGTTGTTTGTGTTGCTTTTGACGGTAGTGTATATTTATTTTGAACGTCTTTTTGCCATTCGGGCAGCTGTGAAAGTGTCCCCCAGTTTTATGCCTCAAATCCGATCGTTTGTTCTAAGTGGTAAATTGGAAGGGGCTCAGCAACTTTGTATAGCTGAAAACGTTCCGGTTTCTCGGTTGGTATCTAAAGGACTTTCCCGAATTGGGCGACCCTTAGAAGACATCAACTCCGCAATAGAAAATGCGGGACGTTTAGAAATCTATCTGCTTGAAAAAAATATTAGTATTCTGGCTACTATCTACTGTGCCGCACCCATGTTTGGGTTTTTAGGGACTTTAATTGGTATTATTCTCTCAATTTTTGAAATATAAAATGCAGGAGGAAATATTGATATGCAGTTGTTAGCGGATGGTCTTTATACTGCCATGACAACAACCGTAGCAGGTTTAATTGTTGGGATTTTGGGATACATAACCTATAATCATTTGGTAGTAAAAACGAACAAGGCCGTTTATCAAATGGAAGCCACGAGTTTGGAGTTTTTAGATTTATTAAACGAACCAGCTTAAGATGAATATAAGAGGAAGAAATCAAATTCGACCAGAGTTTAACATGTCTTCAATGACCGATGTGGTCTTTTTGCTTTTAATCTTTTTTATGATTGCTTCAACACTGGCAAAGCAGTTAAATACCATAGATGTTAAATTACCGCAAGCAGATGGAAAGACAGAAAACAGAAACAATGTTGCGGTAACCATAACGGCAGCTAATCAGTTTTATATTAATTCAGATCGTGTTT
>JAYNHN010000030.1:11385-17157 GCA_038108035.1 Flavobacteriaceae bacterium | reverse complement strand
GGTTTTAATAATTTGACTTTGATACGAACTTTGCCGAATATGAGCTTGATTGACCACGTGAAATTGAATCATCTCCTGTGTTCCGATCAAATCAAAATAACTTTTAAAAGTGCCGTATAAATAATCATATACGTTGTCGCTTTCCCGACGGGTGATTTGGATGGCCTCTCGAATCGATCCATTAAGCTGATTGATCAATGCATCAAACAGATCATTAACATCATTAAAATAATTATAAAAAGTACCTCGAGCAATTCCGGCTTTTTCGACTATATCTGCAACCGTGGTTTTTTCCAGTCCTTTATCAGAAAAAAGTATTAAACCCTCAGACAAAAGTCGTTCTCTTAAGTGCTGTTTTTGAGATTCCCTCTTTCCATTAATCGCTTCTATTTGCCGCATTTTTTTTACAACCTTTCAAAGACCCCTGCTATCCCTTGTCCCCCACCTACACAGGCAGTAACCATTCCGTATTTTTGATTTCTTCGTTGCATTTCATCCAACAATTGGATGGTTAATTTAGCACCTGTACATCCTAGAGGATGGCCCAATGCTATGGCTCCTCCATTGACATTGACCGTCTCCGGATTCAGTCCTGCTTCTTGGATGACTGCCAAGGCCTGGGCGGCAAAAGCTTCGTTGAGTTCCGTTTGTTCAATATCGGACAATTTTAATCCGGCCTGACTGAGTGCTTTGGGGATGGCTACACAAGGTCCCATGCCCATATAAAGCGGATCGACTCCACCTACCGCACAGGCTGCTAATCGAGCTAGGGGCTTTAGATTCAATTTCTTCACCATTTCTTCACTAACCACCAAAGTAAAAGCAGCACCGTCTGAGGTTTGTGATGCATTACCAGCAGTAACAACTCCACCTTTTTTAAAGGCCGCACGCAATTTAGCAAGTCCCTCAACACTGGTATCTCGACGAACTCCCTCATCCATAGCCACCGTATGCTTCTTGGTGACTCTCTTCCCATTTTCTACAAATACCTCTTCAATATCAACTGGCACAATTTGAGAGTCAAATTTCCCGGAATCAATTGCAGTTCCCGCTTTTTGGTGAGACTCAAACGAAAATAAATCCGAGGCTGCTCTTGTAATCCCATATTTAGAGGCTACTGCTTCTGCTGTGGCTCCCATACTGACATGATAGTTCAAGTTTTCGATATTGGCTTTGTAGCTAGGTGCTAACTTATATCCGGTCATAGGGATCATACTCATACTCTCCGCACCTCCGGCTATATAGATATGACCAAAACCGGCCTTGATTTTTCCAACAGCTTGAGATATGGCCTCCAATCCTGAAGCACAGTATCGATTGATGGTAATTCCAGGGACTTCTTTTCCCAGTGCACGAGCAGAAATCAAACGTCCGATTTGAAGACCTTGCTCTCCCTCAGGGTTTGCACAGCCTACAATAACATCGTCGACTTGTTTTGGATCAACCTCCGGTACTTCTGCCATCAAGTGTTTGATGACATCAACTGCCAAGTCATCGGAACGATAATTTTTAAATCCTCCCTTTTTTGCTTTTCCAACTGCGGATCTATATCCTTTAATAATGTATGCTTCCATGATTTTAATTTCTTAAGGGTTTGTTATTCATTAACAAGTATTGGATTCGGTCGAGGGTTTTTTGATTTCCTAAAAGACTTAAAAAGCCTTCACGCTCAATGTCCAATAAATATTGCTCCCCCACTTTTTGAGGACTGGTCAAGTCTCCACCACACAGTACATAGGCAATTTTCTGAGCAATTTCCACATCGTAATCCGACATATATTCACCCATTCGGAATTCATTGATTGCAGAATAAAGTACACTCAACCCTCCTCGACCAAGCACTTGAATATCATTTCTAACGGAAGGGGGCATGTAGTTTTTAGCCAATTGCAATACTTTTTCTTTAGCCATTCCAATATTCATGGAAGTGTTGACACAAACGGTATCTCTTCCTTTTTTGAGGTAATTCAAATCATAGGCCTCGTGTGCAGAAGTCGAAACTGCTGCTGTGGCAATGGTTTTAAAATAATTGATCAAGGTTGGAGATTGAACGTCGCCTTCAAAGAAATCATCCGATGCACGAAGTGCAAATTCTTTGGTGCCTCCCCCACCGGGAAGCAAACCAACACCCACTTCTACCAGTCCAATATAAGACTCCGCAGCATAAATTCCGGCATCACAATGCATCGCTATTTCGCAACCACCTCCAAAAACATATCCTTGAGTTGCCACGACTACCGGTATTTTGGAAGTACGAATGCGCATGGTCATTTGTTGGAAATGATCGATCATTTTTTCTAAAGTATCGTGTTGCTTTTGCATGGCCAACATCCCAATTCCCATCAGATTGGCACCTACAGAAAATTGTTTGGCATTATTGCCAATTACAATTCCCTTCCAATCGCCTTCCTCAGCTATTTGGATTGCTTCGTAGATCCCTTTACCAATACCCTCTCCCAAAGAATTACTTTTGCTAGTAAACTCAAAACACAAGACCCCATCTCCTATATCGTGAAGGATACATTCGCTGTTTTTTAATACCGGAGCGTTTTCGCGGTAGCTGTCCAGTAGGATAAAAGCCTCGGAGCCAGGAAGTGCCTCAAACTTTTTGGTCTGTATATTAAAGTATTTTTTTTGACCCTTTTCATATTTGTAAAATGAAGATCCTCCTGCAGCTTTTAGATCGTGAACCCATAGGGGTAAAGATTGCCCACTCGCCTTAATCAATTCAATTCCTTTGTCCAAACCGATCAAATCCCAATATTCAAAAGGTCCGTAATCCCACACATATCCGCCTCGCATTGCATCATCAACAGGGTAATATTGATCTGAAATCTCGGGTACTCGAGCCGCTGAATAAGCCAAAAGTTTTCCAAAATATTCTTGGTAGAATTGGTGCTCTCGTGAATCGCCATCTACCAGAAACTGTAGCCTCTTATTCATCAGCTCCATTCCTTTGGCTGTTTTGACAATCTCCATTTTGGGACGTACGGAGGGTTCGTAGGTTAGCGTTTTTAAATTGAGAGCATTGATAATCGTTTTTCCGTTCTCATCCCTTTTTTTGGTACGCTCATAAAACCCTTTACCTGTTTTGTTACCCAAAAATTTATTGTCCAGTAAAAATCGCATAAACTTAGGTTGCGGAATTTCTTTTACTCGATCGATGTATTCGTCGCCCTCCACATTGTTCATCACAAATTGGGTGACGTTTTCTCCCGTATCCAAACCTACCAAATCTTGTAATCGGAAACTGGCCGTTCGGGGTCTTCCCATCAAAGTTCCCGTCAGTAAGTCAACTTCTTCAATCGTAAATCCGTATTTTTCGGTAAGTAGCGTGACTTCCGTCCCAGACATAACTCCAATACGATTCCCGATAAAGGCCGGGGTATCTTTACACAAAACGGTCTGTTTCCCCAAACTGACTCTACCAAATTCCATAAAAAAATCAATCACTTTGGGCAGCGTGTTTTTATTGGGTATGATTTCTAATAATTTTAAATATCTGGGCGGGTTAAAAAAGTGAGTCCCACAAAAGTGAGTAGTAAAATTCTCAGACCGCCCTTCGGTCATCAATTCAATGGGGATGCTGGAGGTATTGGAGGTAACCAAACTGTCCTCTTTTCGAAATTGATCTACTTTTTCAAAAATCTGTTTTTTGATATCCAAACGTTCAATCACAACTTCTATAATCCAATCGGCATCGGATATTTTATCAAAATCGTCCTCAAAATTTCCAGTGGTTATTCTTGAGGCAAAGCTTTTGTGATACAAAGAAGCGGGTTTGGATTTAAGGGCGTTTTGAAGAGCCGAATTCACCAGACTATTTCGCTGATTTGAATCGTTTAGTGCAGTCCCCTCAAGGTTGGAAGGTACAATATCCAGCATCAACACTTCCATTCCCACATTGGCAAGATGACAAGCAATACCCGAACCCATTACACCCGAGCCCAAAACAGCTACTTTTTTAAGACGATAATTCATGTGTTTTTATTTAAAATTTCTTTTCAATCCACCAAACAGACAAAAAAATCGCCCAAAAAAACAACTTTTCAATTGGGTATAAGTAATCAATTTGATGTTTAATTTGTCTAAACTAATAAAAAAAATGACACGGTGTCATTTTTTATTTTTACTTTTGATCAAAACAAAAAAACATGAGCTTAGAAAATATGATTTCGCAATTCGAAAAAAGAGCGGCTAGCGCAGCTCCTATTGGGGGAACTCTTAAATTTGAAGTAGATGGAATGGGAATTGTTATAGACGGTACAGGAGATACCAATACCGTTTCGGCATCCGATGGCGAAGCAGATTGTACCATTAGCTTGACCGCTGAAGTACTTCAAAAACTAAGAGATGGTGACATCAACCCCATGATGGCGGTAATGGGAGGACAAATTAAAATTTCAGGAGATATGGGACTGGCCATGAAGGTCCAATCGCTAATGGGGTGAGATTTCTTGAATCTTGAATATAACAGATAGAGATGAATTTGACGTGTGCCGTTTACAAAGCATGCTAAAAACTTACATCCGCTTCCATTAGAAACTCACCGTTAGAGTTGTTTTTTATTCTTTCTCTAAATCGTAGGAGGGCTCTAATTAGATCAAGTTACTTTATCTCGACAACAGCGATACTACAATTGTCCCATTCACAGTAGCCATGATCTATATTTTGAACTTAAAAAAATTATGATTTTTTAATAATCTTATCAATTGGTTGACTAAAAAATAAA
Organism: Flavobacteriaceae bacterium; assembly: GCA_038108035.1. GTDB lineage: Bacteria > Bacteroidota > Bacteroidia > Flavobacteriales > Flavobacteriaceae > MS024-2A. Next base: position 12,425 of record JAYNHN010000030.1, on the reverse strand, counting down.
AAAGCCAAAGCCAAGGCAGTCCATGTAAAAGAGTATCAAAATAATCTAAGGCTTGCATTCCGACACCACCTCCCTTTAGCCATTTTATTTTTCCTAAAATATGAGGTTGGGGTGAAAAGGGAGCTAACCCCAGTGTAAGTGCAATGAGCAAGGGTTGTAATATTGGATATCGTTTAAACATACTTAATTCTTAATTTAAAACTTCAGAGGGGTAAGGTATTTGTTTTTGGGTAGTTTTATAAAACGGTAATTGAGCATCCACATCCATTAGATGTTGAGTAAGTAAGGTCGCTAGAGAATCTCGAATTTTTAATTTGTGTTGGGCTAGATTATTTGTTTCGCTTATATCCTTTACCAAATGATACAACTCAAAATGTGAGTCTTCGTGAAAATAAATCAATTTCCAATCTCCTTTTCTAACGGCACTAAAACTCCCAATTCCGGGTCCTTCAGGACCCCAATCGTTGGGATAGTGCCAAAAAAGAGGTCGGTCTTTCAAAGTATGGTTTTCACCCCTTAAAAGCGAAACAAAACTTTTCCCATCAACTTTTTGAATGGTTTCAGGCTGAACTACTCCTGCAATTTCTAACAAGCTGGGATAAAAATCTTCAATGATAACAGGGGTTTCTTCCCGATCATTTGGAGTGGTAACCCCCGGCCAATAGGCTAACATGGGTACACGAATTCCACCCTCATATATAGAACCTTTTCCACTCTGTAATGGGGCATTATGAGTATGTTTTTCTCCAGCACGAGCCACTGCACTCAATCCTCCATTGTCAGACATAAACAAAATGATTGTTTCTTTTTCAATCTTTTGCTTTTCAACAAAAACCAAAACATCACCTAAGGCTTTATCCATACTTTCTATCATTGAGGCATAACGAGCCTCAGCCAATGGAAGTCCTTGTTCGAGATATTGATTAATAAATCGATTGTCAGCCATTAACGGAGTATGGACTCCATAAAGGGATAAATAAAGAAAGAAGGGTTGATTTTGAATTAAAGGTTTTCGAACTGCGGTCAAGGCTTCTTGGGTG
>JAYNHN010000030.1:0-11375 GCA_038108035.1 Flavobacteriaceae bacterium | reverse complement strand
CGCCCATACCGATCTTTCTTTATCACCATTACCAAAATTTTCGATTCCCAAATAGCTACCGGGAGCCCCCGCTGCATGTCCTGCTATATTTATATCAAAGCCTATATTTTTTGGGTTTGAAGAAGGATAATCTATCGCACCAAAATGAGCTTTACCGGCATGAATTGTAAAGTATCCCGCTTTTCTTAAAATCTCTGCTAATGGAGTGGCCACGGCTGTATGGAGCAGACTGTCCGAAGTGGACATACCATTAAAATTCCATTTCGGGAAAATCAGATCGGGATGATCGAGTTCCATCGGCTGCATTTGATCGGGTCGAAGGGTCCAATTGGTAACTCGGTGGCGAGCCGCATTCATTCCCGTCATCAGACTTACTCGGGTGGGGGAACAAACCGGTGTACTGTACGCATTGGTAAATTGGACACCCATTGCACGAAGACGTTCCATATTGGGAGTACGATAACGTTCATTAAAAGGAGTTGTTTGATCCCAAAAAGGAACGGAAGTATCCTGCCATCCCAGATCATCTACAAAAAACAGAATGATATTGGGAGGGTTGTTTTTTTTAGTGTACTGACAGGAAAATAGACCTATCAAAAATGATATCAAAACTAATTTTCGAAGCATACTACAATTTTAGATCGGGAGCTCGATAAACCCCTAGGTTTGAGAGCACCGGACTTGCTTTGGCATCCTCTACCGTAAATCGTATTCCCCGAACGGATTGCGTTTCAAACTGAATCAGTCGTTTGTTTCCAATAGTTGCTCCTTTCTCTATCAACTGCCATCCACTTGAATTTTCTACTTCCAGTCGATACGATTTAATTCGCTGTCCCAATGGAACGTATTCTTGAATCATAAAGGTATTTACCTCCTCAGGAGCCTCCCATCTTAAGGTTATAGTTGAAGAAGCACCCTCATCAGCAGCTACCCAATAGCTATTATTATCCTCATCGTTTAAATGACTGGCCGGATAGCCATAACGGTTTTCAGAAGTTGAAATAGAAGCTTCTTTCGCAAAATCTTTTTGATACATAGCTTCTAAATAGGCTGCTAATTTTAACAATTGAGCTTCGTCATTTTCATGAACAAGTCCTCGAGGATCAACCGGAAGGTTTAATAGCAATGAACTATTGCGCCCAACCGAATTGAAGTAAATATCGACCAGTTTATTCAGCGACTTGACTTGGTCGTCCTGCTCAGGATGATAATACCATCCCGGTCGGATGGAAACATCGGTCTCGGTTGGAATCCAATGGGTTCCGGTTTCTTGTCCTTTAGAGAATCGATTGTAATCGGGCATTCCTGCATAAACACTGTCTCGATAGATCGGGGACCAAGAATCGCTAAACGCATATCCTTTTTCATTCCCCACCCAACGAATATCAGGACCGGCATCGCTAAAAATTACGGCTTGAGGCTGGAGTTCTCGCACCATTTTAATGGTAGTAGGCCAATCGTAATAGTTTTTTTTATCAACCCTGCGTTCTTCATTGGCTCCACCATAGTAACCGTCACCTCCATTGGCTCCGTCAAACCAAACTTCAAAAATAGGACCGTACTGGGTCAAAAGTTCCTTCAACTGATTTCTAAAATATGTCAAATATTCAGGCTTTCCATAATCGGGATGATTCCGATCCCAGGGAGAAAGATAGATTCCAAATTTTAAGCCATACTCTGTGCAAGCTTCTGACAACTCGCGGATCAGATCCCCTTTACCTTCTCTCCATGGAGAATTTTTAACCGAATGTTCAGTATAGGAACTGGGCCAAAGGGCAAAACCGTCGTGATGCTTGGCTGTAATAATAATCCCTTTCATTCCCGCTTCTTTAGCTACTCGAGCCCATTGTCGGGTGTCCAATGCTGTGGGATTGAATTGACTCGGTTTTTCATCTCCATACCCCCATTCCATATTGGTAAAAGTGTTCATGTTAAAATGGATAAAGGCATAGTATTCCATTTCCTGCCATGCCGTTTGATGGACAGAAGGTACTGGCTCAACCGGGAGAACTGGTTTGATGTCAGGTGTACAAGCCCAGAAAAATATCAATAGACTCAGTATTCCATTCATTCTGTAGATGATTTGAAATTTCATGGTGAACGTTTTTTGTATTTTGGATTGATAAATTCCCACTCTCGAATGTGAGAAGGTCGGTGTGCTTGTTTTTGAAGGGAGTCTATTGTTTGAACGATCCCCGGATGGTCTTTGGCTACATCGTTCTTTTCTTCTAAATCTTCAGCCAAGTTGTACAATTCCCATTCCGCATCTGGATTGGTTTTCATATCAATCTTTACACCCTTCCAGTCACCCATACGAAGAGCTATTTGACCTCTTTTTTCAGGATATTCAAAATAAATAAAATCACGGGTTTCCTTTTGAGGTTTACCCACTAATTCGTTGAGAATTGAAATTCCGTCGGGAGCGGATTGTTCTTGACCTACTAGATGTGCAAAAGTATTGTACATATCCCAATGACCTGAAATTAAATCAGAAACAGATCCCGGTTTAATTGTTCCTTTCCAATAGGCAAGAAAAGGAATTCTAATCCCCCCTTCATATACATCCATTTTTAAACCTCTAAGTCCTCCAGCACTATTAAAATAGAGGGCATCCACTCCCCCAGCAAAAGTGGGGCCATTATCACTCGAAAATAGGATGAGAGTGTTTTCTTCTTCCCCACGAGCTTTTACCGCTTCCCAAATTTTACCTACTTCACTGTCTAAATGGGTAATCATTGCTGCATATGCCGCTCTGGGATATTGATGGGCTGTATAGCCTCGATTTCCATAATAGGGAGTGTCATCAAACTGATCTTGATACTCTGCCACCAGTGAATCCGGAATTTGAAGCGATACATGAGGAATAGGAGAAGGATAATACAAAAAATACGGCTTGTTAGTACTGGTAGTATCCATAAAATGCAATGCTTTTTTAAGCATTTTATCCGCTGCAAATTCATTTCCTTTAAACTGATCAAACTGTTCTTGATCACTCCCTTTTTCAATGGGACTGTGGACCAAAAAATAGTCATTGTCTAGGGGATCGGGTTGATCGTTTTCCCAAAGATGTGTAGGATAATAATTATGGGCTTGTTTTTGATCCAAATACCCATAATAATAATCAAATCCTTGAAGCAATGGACTCCCGGTCGTTCCATTCATCCCCAAACCCCACTTCCCCACCATGGCGGTTTGATACCCTGCTTTTTTGAGCATTTTCGCTAAGGTTGGGGTGGTTTCAGGTATGGGCATTTGCCCCCCTTCCATTTCATCGGAAAATTGACCCAACTCGTAATTGCCTCGAATGTATGCATGACCCGCATGATTGCCCGTTAAAAACATGTATCGGGAAGGTGCACAAACCGGAGCTCCAGTGTAGTGCTGGGTAAATCGCATACCCCCTTGGGCGAGTTGATCTAAATAAGGGGTTTTTATTTTTTGTTGCCCATAGGCTCCTAATTCACCATAACCCAGATCATCTGCCAAAATATAAATAATATTAGGCGGCTGTTTGGTGGGGTTTTCAGGATTTTTGCAACTCATTAAAAAGAAGGTTAGAAAACCTAAAATCCATGGAATATTATTTTTTACTCGTATCATATTTTAATAAAAATTCGTTTTTTAAACAACCAATAACATAGGTACCAGAGGCAAAATAACACCATTAAACTCAGGACAAAATCAGCGAACCAAGAAGAATATCTCCCTAAAACAGAATTCGTAAAAGGTTTAAAAACCTTCTGAATTAAATCCCCACCGCCTATGGATGCAAAAAGATAAATAAAAAGAGGATTGACACCAACTACTTTGAAAAAGAGTACGCTCTTAAAATAGGATTTCACATCAATAGCCCAATAGCAAAAAGACAATGCGATCAAAGTCCAGCCTCCTGACACAAAAATAAAAGAGGAAGTCGTGATTCTTTTAATTATGGGGGTAAAAGTTGCCATTGCATAACCAATGAGTAAACAAACCACTCCCCATACAACTAGTTGTTTTAACTTTTGGTTGGCATGAATCGATCGCATCAAGAGTTGGCCTGCCATCAATCCCCACAAAGTATGGGCGGTAGTAGGCACAGCATTAAAAGCTGCCCAATGCCCCCCATATTCGAAGCCAGAAATGAATATATTAAACCATGCTCCGAAATTTTGACCGGCTACAAAGGCTTGATCAAAACCCTCCAAAGGAAAAAACCGGTACAACAGGTCACTTATCAGAATAAAACCTATAGAAGCAATACCTTGGATAATTGGGGTTTTTTTTATCAAAAGAAATGCAATCAAATAGGTAAAAGACAGCTGAGCAAGAACATTGTCAAATCGAAAGATTATTTTTTCTGGACCCATACAATACAAACCCCAACCAAATAAAAGGAGTAAGAAAGTACGTTGAAATGCATGTTTTCTTATGTGCGGCTCACTAGTTCCTTTTTTGAGTCGATTCGCATACGAAAATGGAATCGATACCCCCACTATAAACATAAAAAAAGGCTGAATCAAATCCCAAAAATGCAAACCTTCCCAGGCAACATGATGAAAGAAAAAATCAGAAACAGCTGTCATGCTTTCGTTTCCTGTTTCCATTAGTACATTATAGAGATGCGAAAATTCGGCAATCAATAAGAACATAACAAATCCTCGAAAAAAATCTAAAGAAAGCAAACGGTGTTTTAGGGGTTCGGCTGAGTTCATTTGAGTTCGATTTCGATTAGAGTGTCGATAGGATCTTTGGTAATATTTTTAACATCAATGGCCAAACCAAAAGAATCCTGTTTAAAAGGGAGGGATTTACCGGTTTTAATTTGTTTTACACTTTTAATCTTGACGGGAACATGGTCAATATGGATTACCCTTAGATCCGGATTTAATAGGTGCAAATAGACCGTTTTCCCTTTTTGGGTTGAGACAAAATCGTCGTTGGGTAAAATAGGTCCCTTTTGAGTACCGTAAATGGTGGATCCATTTTCTTTTAACCAGGCACCTATAGCTTTTAAAGACTTTTGATGTTCGGGTTGAATTTTACCATTCGGCATGGGACCTACGTTTAAAAGTAAATTGCTCCCATATCCGGCCGCTTTGATTAAATAATGGATCAATTCATTTTCAGACTTATGTTTTCGATCTTGAAGATTGAAGCCCCAAGAGCCATTAATGGTCTCACAAACCTCCAGTGGGACTTGTCCAATCTGATCGGCAGCCGTTCCCCATCCCGTAGTATTTTTTCCGGGTAAATCTTTTTCAAACATTTGAAAATCTTCCCCTTCAATAACACCAATATGATGATTGTTTCCAATCAGTGCTTGGGGTTGCAACTCATGAATCATTCCATAGATCTCATCGTAGTGCCAATCAACCTTTACCTTCCCAAAACGTTTTCCATCCCACTCTTTTTGGTCCCAATGGCCGTCAAACCAAATCCCTCCAATTTCACCGTATTGTGTTAATAATTCTCTAAGTTGAGCTTTCATAAATTCAATGTAATCCTCCCATTTTCCTTCGCCTCTTCCTTCAATTCCGGTTCCGGTTCTGCCTCTGGGAAAATAATCATCCCGATTCCAATCGAGTAATGAATAATAAAAAAACAATTTAATACCCTGTTGGCGACATTCTTCTGCCAACATTTTTAAAATGTCTTTTTTATAGGGACTCGCATCTATAATATCATAGTCTGTTACTTTGGAATCAAACATCGAAAATCCATCGTGATGGCGACTCGTAATGGTAATGTATTTCATCCCTGCTTCTTTGACCAAAGCAACCCATTCTTTTGGGTTAAAATCAATCGGATTGAAAAAGGTGGGTAATTTTTCGTATTCGTCAATTCGAATATTTTGATTGTTCATAACCCATTCTCCGTCACCCAAAATACTATATACCCCCCAATGGACAAACATGCCAAAGCGTGCCTCTTCAAACCAAGTCCTTGCCTCCAAATTTTCAGATGAGGGTTCGTATTTTTTTTGTTGTGCTAGAAGCATGTTTAAACCTAGAAATAAAAGAAAAGCTACTTTATGTTTTTTTAATTTGATCATGATTTCAATTGTTTTTTTTTGCAAAAGGTCTCAAGTCGACCCGTCCAAATTCCATTAAAGATATTAAAATTTAGTAATTTTAATAAAATTCTATTTTGATGAAACATGCCATAACACATCCAGCCCTGTTTATTTTAATTTGTCTATCCTTAAATTCTTCCTTTGCCCAAGATTGGCCAAATTTTAAAGAGTTTAGAGCAAAAAACGAAGCACTTGCCCCTGTACAAGAAGGGGAAGATCGAATTGTATTTATGGGCAATTCCATTACCATTGGCTGGCTACAGAGTCGTCCTGATTTTTTTGCTGGAAAACCCTATATTAATAGAGGAATTAGTGGTCAGACCACGCCTCAAATGCTGGTTCGTTTTCGAGCCGATGTTATCGATATTGGAGCAAAAGTAGTTGTCATTTTGGCCGGAACCAATGATGTAGCCGAAAACACTGGTCCCACAACTTTGGAAATGATCCTAGACAATATCAAGTCGATGTCGGAGATTGCTCATGCCAATGGTGTAAAGGTTATTTTATGTTCTGTACTTCCTGCTTTTGACTATCCTTGGAGACCCGGACTGGAACCTAACATAAAAATTCCTAAGTTAAATACAATGATCAAAGAATATGCCGAAAAAAACAATCATTACTACCTTGATTACTTTAGCGCACTTGACGATGGAAATAATGGAATGATTAAGGCCTTTACTTCCGATGGAGTTCATGTTTCAGAGGAAGGTTATCAAGTTATGGAAAGACTTCTCCAAAAAGCAATTCAAACGATTCTGCATTAATAATGAAACTCATTTTCACTTCATTTCTTTTAGCCTTTTTATTCACACAGTATCCAAATTATAAGCCCTTCGAAGAAATAATTCTCTATGAAAATGGTACGGGTGATTATGCTTGTTATCGAATACCGGCTGTCGTTAAAGCTCCTGACGGAACTTTGCTGAGCTTTATTGAAGGTCGAAAAAACAATTGTTCGGATTACGGAAATGTAGACCTTTTGGTTCGTAGGAGTACGGACAATGGACTGCATTGGTCTCCACCCGATTTAGTTGTAGACTATGGCGATCTTCAGGCTGGAAACCCGGCACCCGTAGTAGATTACACCGACCCTAAATTCCCCGAAGGGCGAATTTTTTTATTTTACAATACGGGCAATGCGTCCGAACACGATATCCGAATGGGAAAAGGGATTCGGGAAGTTTGGTATAAAACCAGTACAGACCAAGGAAAAAATTGGTCGGAAGGAGTCAATATTACTTCTTTAGTTCATTTTAATAAAAACTCTAAATTCCCAACAAAAGACTGGCGAACCCACGCTTGTACACCAGGACATGCCATTCAACTAACACGAGGAAAACACAAAGGACGTTTATATATTGCTGCCAATCATTCCCAGGGAGAACCTCAAGAAGGGTTTAACGAATATCGTGCCTATGGCTTTTATTCAGACGATCATGGAAAAACTTGGGCTGTGAGTCCAGATGTTCCAATCCCTTCTTCCAATGAAGCCATTGGGGTGGAGTTGCCCAATGGAAATCTAATGCTAAACATTCGAGAGCAAAACGGGAAGAGCAAAACACGTCTGATAGCGATTAGCAAAGATGGAGGTCAGTCTTGGAGTCAAACTTATTTTGACCCTAATTTGATTTCACCTGTCTGCCAATCCAGTATTCTCCTTTTTGAAAACAACGACTCTTCTTTTTTAGTTTATTCCGGACCTAACAGTACTTCAAAACGCGAGAAAATGACACTAAAATTCAGTTTTGATATGGGAGCCAGTTGGACGTTTGAAAAGGAAATTTTTTCGGGAGCTTCTGCTTATTCAGATCTGGTTCAAATTGATAAAAAAACTTTAGGACTCTTTTTTGAAAAAGAGAATAAAAATACGTTTTTGAAAATCGATTTGGGGTGGATCGACCACCCCAAAATTCAATAACAAAATTACTTAGTGAAAGGGAGAACCATACGGTGCTTACCCCATCCCATTTGAAGGTTTACTCCCTCAGAGGATTTTTCAAAAGCCATTGAAAACGCTTCAACAGATTGACTAGCTTCTGTCATGGGAACGGTTATACGAGCCACATCCAAATCTTGATTGTAACCATAGGCACCCCAAACGTGAGTTGCTTTATTTAGAATAAAAGTCATTTTCCCATCTTGAGGAAGCGCATAAAGCGTGTAAGATCCCACTGCTATTTGAGTACCATTCATTTTCATAGGTACATAGAAGGTCACCTCGGTGGCTTCGTTGGCTCCTAAGCGCCAAACTTTACCGTCCGGCACTAAAGAAGAAAATTCTCTACCTTTTAGTTGAGGACGACTGTACAATACCCGTACCGATTTACTCGTTTCTTTGTTACTCGAAGGATATTCAATAAGATCCAATGGACTTTTATCCAATCCTTTAAAATCCTGTGCTTGCAAAGTTCCTACAGATACGATCAATGCAAAGACTAGAGTTACCATTTTTTTCATGATTGTTTTTTTTTATGATTTTAGCTAATATACTGTATTATTCAATACTTTGGAGAAAATCAAAAATTTAAAACACCCTCTACCGGATGATGGTCTGAAGCCCATAAACCTTTCGGTGTTTTGATTAAAAGATGATTCCCTACTGCTTTTGAAAATCCTTTGGAGAATATATAATCAATTCTTCTCTGCGACCTGGGCGAAATCTCAAAACCCGTAAAAGTACCATAATTAGGAGCTGTTTGGGGGAGTTTATTTTGAATATCTACCAGTTGTGCTTGAAGGATTTGAATGGGTTTGGTCTCGGGGGTGAGATTAAAATCACCTGTTAAAATGATCGGTACCTTTTGGGTATTCAAAGCTTCTATTTTATTTAAAATCAATTGAGCAGATTGGGCTCTTGCAAGTTTTCCTATATGATCAAAATGGGTGTTAAAAATCCAAAATTGCTTTCCAGAAGATAGGTGTTCAAATTGAGCATAAGTACAGATTCGTTCTAAAGCAGCATCCCAACCCACCGATATTTGATCGGGAGTTTTGGATAGCCAAAACGTGTTGCTCTCTAACAGTTTTAAAGATGTCTTTCTATAAAAAATCGGACTGAATTCACCCTTCTGCTTTCCGTCCTCTCTTCCCACTCCTACATAAGAATACTCACTCAACCCGGAAGCCAAATAATTTAGTTGATCGTACACCACTTCTTGCATTCCTATCAGGTCGTATTCACTTTTTAGCAACTGTTTCAAAATTGTCTCTTTTCGAAATTCCCACTGGTTTTTTCCATCCTTGGGATTATTATATCGGATATTGTACGAAAGTACCTTAAGGTCCGATGCTGAATTGAAGATCATTGATACAGAAAAAAATAGAAAGGGTAAATAGGCAGGGTAAATCATGTGAAAAATCAATTGAATGAAGTCGAATCAATTTCGAGAATACTATGCAAAAGTAAATTAACTCCTTTAGCAATGGCCTGAGGGGTTGAATATTCCTCCGGTGCGTGACTAATTCCATTTACACTAGGAACAAAAATCATCCCGGTGGGTGCAATCAACGCCATATCTTGAGCATCATGACCGGCTCCACTTGGGAGGGTTTTATGAGTGTAGCCCAATTTAATGGCATTCTTTTTGATGATTTCCTGAATTCTTTGATCCATAAGGGCGGGATCAGCGGTAGCATCAATAGGTTTAAATATAATATCAACACCTCTATCCATTGCAATTTGGGCGGCCCGTTTTTCAATTAGTAGGAAAAGATTTTGAATCTTCTCAGCATCCAAATCTCTTAATTCCAAACTACTAATAACTTTACCAGGAATAACATTGGGTGCCCCGGGAAAAGCCTGGATACGGCCCACTGTTCCAACCTGAGCCCCCTCCATTTGGTTGACAACCTCATTAACGGCAAGAACAAATTGAGCCGCAGCAATCATCGCATCCTTTCGATCGTCCATTGGAGTAGTTCCCGCATGGTTAGTCATTCCTGTAAATTCAACATCCCACCATTTTAAACCGACAATTCCCTCCACAATGCCTACATCCAAATTGTTTCTATGCAATACATTCCCCTGTTCTATGTGGAGCTCTAGAAAAGCATGCAAATCCTCAGGCTTACGTTTGATATTCAGTACCTGCGAAGGATCGCCACCCAAACGAGTAACCCCTTCACCATTCGTATATCCGGAGGCTGTAGCCACCTCCAAAGTGGCAGCATCAATCTTTCCCGCCAGAGCTCTTGATCCGAAAATAGCACCCTCTTCATTGGTGAAAATGATCATTTCCAAAGGATGATTGGTCAAAATATTATTTTCAATTAAAGTTTCCAAAACTTCAAGGGCTCCCATAACCCCAACGTCGCCATCATAATGACCTCCATTAGGAACTGCGTCAATGTGTGAACCAAAGGCGATGGGCTTTAATTCTTTATTCTTTCCTGCCCTTCGTGCAATTAAGTTTCCTGCTGCATCAACATAAACATCCAGTCCTAGATTCTCCATATAAGCGGTAAGATGGGCCCGCGCCTGAATGTCGTAATCACTAAATGCAATTCGATCATTCCCTCCTTGGTCATTCATACCAAAAGTGGAAAGCTTTTTCAACTGAGTTTCCAGACGGTTTTGATTAACTTCAACTTGTAAGGTTTGTGCAAAACAACTAACACTGAACAGGAGTGCATATAAAGACCCCATAAATTTCTTCAAAAACATAATTTTAATTTCAAGATCAATAAATTTAAGATAAAATTTAAAAAAACATCCTTTTTATGGTTTCTACTTTTTTAATTATAAAAATTAAACCAATTATAGTAAATTGGTTCTATTAAAAACAAGAATCAAATGCGTACCCTATCCAGCATTCTTTTGCTAATATTCAGTTTTTCGGTCCTAAAGGCACAATATGGAAAAGTTTTAGACAACGAGAGCTTACCGAGTAAAATTCTCAAAAGCGAACGCAAATATGCCGTTTATCTACCCCCCGATTACGATCAATCCAGTAGAAGTTATCCCGTTTTATACTTACTGCATGGCTATACAGATGACCATACGGGATGGGTTCAATTTGGAGAAGTACTCCACATCGCAGACAAGGCAATTAACGAAGGTAAAGCAACCCCAATGATTATCGTAATGCCTGATGCGGATACGGGTTTACCAGGTTATACGAATGCCATTTCCGGTGAATGGGATTACGAAGATTTTTTTATACAAGAATTCATGCCTTTTGTTGAAAATAAATTCAGAATTAAAAAAGAAAAACGTTTTCGAGCCATTTCAGGGCTTTCTATGGGTGGTGGTGGAACCTTTTTATACGCATTACATCATCCTAAATTATTTGCATCGGCAGCTCCTTTGAGTGCGTGGATG
>JAYNHN010000029.1:10420-17659 GCA_038108035.1 Flavobacteriaceae bacterium | reverse complement strand
TTTATAACGATACAAGAAGACATCAAGGAATAGACAATCAAATACCTTTTAAAAGATATTTGATTAAACAACAATAAGCAGCTTAAATGAATAGTAATCAGAACTTAATGAAAACAAAACTGTCCTAAAAATGGGGGGATGATCAAAAAAACTGAGTAAATGTTCTTCAAATATGTAAAAAAACCTAAATACAGCTTATTGTTTGGGTGGATTTGTACTTGATGTTTCCGTTGGGTGTAAAATTAATATAAAAACAGAGTTCGGTTCAGACTACATATTTGAAGTTAGTTTAAGGTTTGTTCATAAGAAGAAAAACACGGTGCTAAGATCCAATAAATTCGTATATGATTCGTAATAATATAAAAAAAGGCTCACTTTATTTTGTGAACCTTTGTGGGTGTTGAGGGATTCGAACCCCCGACTTCTACCCTGTCAAGGTAGCGCTCTAAACCAACTGAGCTAAACACCCGAATTTTACAAAGTTAATCTGGGCTTACTCCTTATAATGGGAGCAAAATCAAATTGTTTTCAAATATATTATTTCTTACTCAATTCATTGCTCAATTGATATTATTTTGAGCCAAATGGCTTTAAAATTTTGAAATTAGATAAGTAGAAAATTAAACCACAAAAAGATAAACTAAATAATAATGTTTTAATTTTAATGCAGAATCAACTCATATGAGTTAAACTAAGCAACATGAATTCTTTACATTATACAATTCTTCTACTCCTTATCGCAATAGGATGTCGTTCAACTCCCGAAATCAATTTGAAAATGATTCAAAACCAAATCGAACTGAAGGACACCAAGACCATTCTTTATACACTAGCCTCAGACGAGATGAAAGGTAGAGACAGTAAAAATGGAGGATACTTTAAAGCAACTCATTTTGTGGAATCCTTTTTTAAGAATCACAACATAAAACCTTTTTATCCTAACTATCGAGATTCCCTAGTGACTGACAGTATTGTATCCTATAACTTGGTAGGTCAAATTGGAGAATTTGATAGCACTCGAGAAACCATTTTGATTGGTGCTCATTTGGATCATATTGGAATTAAAGAAATAGAGGGAGATTCCATTTTTAATGGAGCCAATGATAATGCTACGGGTTCAACTGCAGTTCTTCAAATTGGGAAAGTTCTGGCTCAATATTCTTGGGATCAAAATGTACTCATTGCTTTGTTTGCCGATGAAGAAAAAGGCCTTAAAGGAGCCTATCATTTAGCGAAGAGAATGCAAAGTGAAGATTTAAACTTGTCCTACATGCTAAACTTTGAGATGATTGGAAAAACATTGACTACCGGAAAAAATCAGGTCTATTTGACCGGATATAAGCGATCAAACATGGCTTCAAAATTTAATGCGATCAGTCCTGGTTTTGTCCAGTTTTTACCTCAAGCAAAAGAATTTAATCTGTTTAAGCGTTCGGACAATTATGCCTTTTACCGGGAATTAGGAATGCCCGCACAGACCTTTTCCACCTTTGATTTCAAAAACTATGACTTTTATCACAAAGCAGGTGACGAAGCTCATAGACAAGACTTAGAAAATATGAATTCTATCATTCAAACGGCGGCATTTACAATAACTCAATTATTAAAAAATAAAGAAACGATTACAATGAATGCTGAGATCCAACCACAATAAGTGTGTTTTTTAGAACCTACTCTTTTCGGATCCAAGTTTGAGTCCTTCCTAAAATTGAAAAACCTAAATAACCTCTTACTTTCAAGGTGTTTTGATCCTCTAGACTGATATAGCAATCATAAACTTTTCCTGATTTAGGATCCATAATGGTTCCTTCTTCCCATTCACCGTCCACTTTTTCAAGGTCATTAACGATAACCAATCCAACGATCGGTTTGTTTTTATTTTCACCTCGACAATTTTCACATAATTTCCCCTGATCTTCGGGCAATAATAGTTTTGTGATTTTGCCATAAAGTTTACCGTTTTCCTGATAAATCAATACCTCTGACTTTTTTTTACCCGTTTCATCGTCTTGAGTAATCCATAGTCCTTCAACCGGATCGGCTTGCGAAAAATTTAAAAATAGGGCACTGAGGAGAATATAAATGTAGTTCATCTATTAGTTGTTTTGTGTTATTCTGCTAAAATTAAAAAATCTATACTTATATTAGTCATTAAACACATAAAATGAAACATATGATTCAACGATATAAATTTGTACTAATATTGATTCCCCTTGCCCTATTCATTATTCTTTTGGACGGGAGGGTTCTTGACGGATTCCTTTCAACAAATGAAGTTCCTGATCATTTTCGTTTTATAGGGGTATTAGTAGCGGGAGTAAGCTTTTTAATCTTTGCGATTCTCCGCTTTGATAAGAACACAAATCGTTAAAGGATCTCTACTTTCTTACTTACCTTTGTAAAAAAAAGCGATGCATCATTTTACAAGCGGAGATCTTGACAAATTATCAAAGATTTATCGATTAAATCTCATCAATAGTGTAACTGGATACAAATCGGCTCATCTTATCGGTACGATTTCACCTGAAGGAATTGAAAACTTGGCCGTTTTTAGCTCCGTTGTCCATCTAGGAAGTAAGCCAGCATTGATCGGGTTCATTCTAAGACCCACTACAGTACCTAGACACACACATGCAAATATGAAAGCAACGGGTGAATTTACCCTAAACGCCATTCATAAAAGCCAAATTAAGGATGCACATCATACCTCAGCGAAATATCCTGAATCGATATCCGAATTTGATCAAACTCAACTCAACGCGGAAAAAAAAGAAACCGGGAAAGCACCTTTTGTAAAAGGGGCACCTATTCAAATGGCTTGCAAATACCTCAATGAATACCATATCAAAGAAAATGACACCCTATTAATTATAGGAAGTATTGAACACATCTTTCTGAAAGAGTCGCTCCTTTTAGAGGACGGCTGGGTTCAACTCGATAAAGAAGGTATCGTAAGTATCAATGGATTGGATGGATATGCCATTCCTCAACTGATTGATCGTTTTCCCTATGCAAGACCCAAAAACTAGTTCTCCATTTCCTAATGAAATCAGTGAAAAGTGGTTTCAGTACGCATTACAACACAGCGAAACGATTCCTCCTCTTCTCATGGATTTAGAACGAGTAACCTATCAAAAGGTTCTTCAACCCAGAATGCTAAGCGGACCACTCCAAGGACGCTTTTTAAGTCTGCTTTCTCATCTTGTAAAGCCTAAAAAAGTCCTTGAAATTGGAACTTTTACAGGCTATGCGACATTGTGTCTGGCTGAGGGTATGGATCCCAAAGGAATCCTTCACACCATTGATTGTAATGAAGAATTGACGTATATCCAAAAAGAATTTTTTGAGAAAAGTGTTTACATCCAAAATATTAAAACTCATTTAGGCAATGCTCTTCAAATTATACCAAAATTATCTGGCCCTTTTGATTTAGTTTTTATCGATGCGGACAAAGTGAATTACGATCGCTATTTTGAGCTAATTCTTCCGAAAATGACCAAAGGGGGTTTGCTTATATCAGATAATGTACTTTGGAGTGGAAAAGTGCTCGGCGATCCAAATCCTAAAGATCATAGTACCAAGGCACTTCAATCGTACAATTCCAAGTTGCAGTCTGATCCCAGAGTAAAAAGTGTTTTACTACCCATAAGGGATGGTCTTACCCTAAGTTGGGTTCGTTAGAGATCTCTCCGGATAGAATCTTCAAGGTCATTAAAATCACTTTTGACCTCGTCTACTTCCTTCATGATTTCTTTAGTGACCGATTTAGTAGGATTTTCGATATCCGTGTCTACCGTTTTTTGAATTTCACTTTTAATATCATTGGTCGCTTGGCGAACTTGAGTCATTCCCTTCGCTAAAGTACGTGCGATAGATGGAATTTTATCTGCGCCAAAAACTAATAAAACAATAAAAAAAACGAAGACGATTTCCGCTCCACTAATAAATAAAAACATCTATTTTATTTTCTTCAAAGATAAGAGGTTTATGAAAACTACTGAACCTAAATTGCAAGGTTCAGTAGTCTTTAAACTTTTTAACCTTTAATCTTAGCTTTAAATTGGTCAAATTCAGATGGTGCTTCTTTTTTAGGCCAACTATTATTATCCGGATTGACGTCGGCAGTTTCCTGATCCGGATCTACAGTGATGCTCACTAGCTCTTTATTAGTGGCAATTACTTTGGTCACACTGGCATCGTTTTTACGCCACAGTTGAACCGGGTAGGTCACACGCTCAGTACTCCCGTCGGCATAGCTGTACTCAACGATCAGTGGCATTACCAATCCACCTGGTTTTTCAAACTCAACCTCATAAAAATACTTGGGAGGAACTTTACCTTCTCTTTCTTGTTGAATATGGTCTTGCAAAATTTTGGAGTTCTTTACTGCATTTTCCTGAACCATTTGCTCGTCAAACAACTCACTCCCCTCATAAATTTTATAGGCCATATCGGGCAATTCATTTAGATCGTAACCATACGCTTCCAAACGCTCCTTAGCTTCCAAATCAGGTTGGTCAGAAAAATAAAATCTTTTCGCACTTTTTACCCCTATATCTACCACATCGGTCGTGTAAAACCAGCCCCGCCAAAACCAATCCAAGTCGATAGCAGAGGCATCCTCCATCGATCGGAAAAAATCCTCTGGAGTAGGATGCTTGAACATCCATCGCTGAGAATACGTTTTAAACGCATGATCGAAAGCCTCTCTTCCCATAACCGTTTCACGTAAGATATTCAATGCGGTGGCTGGCTTGGCATAGGCATTTGGCCCCAATTGATATACATTTTCTGGATTGGACATAATGGGCGATATAAAATCTTGATCGCCCGCCATATAAGGAACTATTTTTTGTGGATCTCCCCTTCTGGAAGGGTACTTATCTCTTGAACCAATGGACTCGGGATGCGTAACTCCAAAATCTTGCTCGGTCAAATATTGCATAAAGGTGTCCAAACCTTCATCCATCCATCCCCATTGACGTTCATCAGAGTTAACTATCATTGGGAAATAATTATGACCCACTTCGTGAATGATCACACTGATCATTCCAAACTTGGTGCGATCGGTGTAATTTCCATCTTTATCTGGACGCCCGTAATTCCAGCATATCATGGGATATTCCATTCCCTGATTTTTGGCATGTACAGAAACTGCCTTTGGATAGGGATAATCAAATGTAAATTTAGAATAGGTTATCAAGGATTGAACTACTGCCTTGGTAGAATACTCTTCCCATAAGGGATTGCCTTCTTTGGGATAAAGAGATACTGCCATCACCTTCTGAGAACCTACTTGTACGGCCTGACGTTCCCAAATGAATTTACGTGAAGTGGCAAATCCGAAATCACGAACATTTTTTGCATTAAATCGCCAGGTGCTTTTTTTCTTTGAAAAGGATGATTCTTTTTCTTGAGCCTCCTGTTGATTGACTATTATTACGGGTTTTTCAAAACTACTTTCCGAAGCAACAAATCTTTTGTACTCTTCTTTAGACAATACTTCTTTGGGATTTTGAAGGCTTCCCGTTGCTTCAAGAATATGATCGGAAGGAACAGTAATGTTTACTTTATAATCCCCAAATTCCAACGCAAACTCTCCATTTCCCCAAAACTGATAGTTTTGCCACCCTTCAACGTCATTGTACACACAAAGTCGTGGAAAAAATTGTGCTATTACGTATGCTCTATTTCCATCTTCTGGAAAAAATTCATAGCCGGATCTACCTCTTTTTGTAACGTGATCATTGATATTGTACCACCACTTTATTTTAAAAACAAAAGTTCCACCAGGCGCTATGGATTGAGGTAAATCCACTCGCATCATGGTTTGATTAATTTTGTGTGAAAGCGGACTTCCGTTAGCGTCTTTTACCCATTCAATATTAAATCCACCGTCAAAGGGGTCATCAACATACTGGGTAACAAAGGAACTTGGCCGTTCAGTCCTTGAATTGCCCGCTCCATTTTTCTCTAATGCAGGAGCGTCCTTTTTACGAATATTTTGATCCAATTGCAACCATAAATAGGGCAAATAATCAGGTGAATTATTGGTGTAGGTTATTGTTTCCTCACCATAAAGTCTTGTATTGGCATCATCCAATTCAATATCCATTTCATAATCTACTTGTTGCTGATAGTAATCCACTCCCGGCGCACCCGAAGCATTGTGATATCGATTGGGATCTGCAAACTGATCGTATAATTGTCTGAATTTATTTTTATTAGTATGGCCCTGTTGGACTTGGGCTTCGGCAGTGGTTGAAATTAGTACAGCCAGTACTAGAACCTGCTGCAACCATACATTTATTTTACTCATGTTTTATAAATTTTAAAGAAAGTGGCATAAATATAATCAAATATTCGGTACCCAAAATTAGCACAATCAAAGAATATGTTTTTAAAAATCAATTGCAGCCTCTACCATTGGGATTTTAAACAAAAAACTTTTTCGATAATTCATACTTTTAAAGTGTACAATGTTCTGCTGATCTTCATATAAATCAAAAAGCATTGAATTTCTGATTTTTAAGTTCTGTATTGTTTCACTCAGTGGGATTTCAATATAGCAGACCAAAATATCTTCTTTGTATTCTTTTCCTAAAAAATACATCTCCAAAATCGAGTCATCCACTTCAATCTGTAATTCTTTCTTTAGGTGAAATTCCAGTAAACGGTCGATTTGGTCAGAATTCGAATCAGGATCCAATCGTATTGTGCCATCCGTTTGCTGTAAAAGCAACTCTACATCATCAATAAATAATTGGGAAATTATCTGTAACGTGTTTTCTGTGGGTTTGTACTCTACCTTGGTCGTACTTACATAAAATTTATGTTCTTTGGATTGGTATGGAAAGACATGAAGTACCAATAGCAATAGAAAACTACTTATAAAGTGTGGGATCGTTACACTCATGGGTTCGCCTGTGTTTGCTTGTAAAGTTTACTTTCATTGATTAAATAATCAATCAATTGGAATTGTTGACTTTGCTTTAAAAGTGCTCCGGATTGCATTCGCTGATCTATATATTCCAAGAAACCTATGACTTGCCCTTTGGACAACTGCAAATCCTTTTCAAAAAAAACATCCTCAAATACATAGGGAAGTATCTGACTCGGTTTTAATCGCATTTGTTCCTCCTTTGTTTTACCGCTGAAAGCTTTGGCGATTAACTTGGCAACATTGACAAAATCAATTCCATTTTTCAAAACTCGATCATCCGTAGCTCGATTCACAAT
>JAYNHN010000029.1:0-10410 GCA_038108035.1 Flavobacteriaceae bacterium | reverse complement strand
ATCTTGTTCGTAGTCAAACCCTTTAAACTCTTCCTCTTTTAAGTTTAAAAAACGCTCTACATCTTCGGTAGTGACTACTACTTCTTTTAGCTCGTTGATGTTCTCGTTTACGGAAACTACCAAGCGGCTCTTTTTTAAGATATCCTGAGTGATTACAATGCTTCGGATCCGATATTGAACCGAAGAAAAAACAATCTCATCTCCCTCAGCGACCTCGATTTCAAATTCTCCATCCTCATCTGTAATAGTCGTTAGTTGAGCAGTGTTATTGACTACATTAGCAGCAACTACCTTCGTGTTTTTATAAAATAATTGTCCTTTAATAGGAATCCGCTCCTGGCAAAAAATTAAAGAGGTAAAAAAAAGAGAAAATAACAAAAAAAGAGTACTTTTCATTTGATAAAGATAGTTTACCCTTTGGAAAATTGAAGCTAATAATGTGTTAATTTTTTATGCGTATAAAAATAAAATCAATACAAGCTCTTCAAACGTATGAGCTACGACATCCTTTGCTCAGAGAAGGACACCCGATCGAGAGTTGCCATCTCGAAAAGGATCTTGATCCGAACAGCATTCATCTAGGGGCCTATTTTATGGGGCAACTGGTAGGGGTGCTGAGTGCTATGCCTTCTCGTCTAGAAGACCGAAAAAAACAAAACGGAATCCAACTCCGTGCCATTGCGGTGAAACCGTCTTTCCAAAGAAAAGGAATTGCTGCCCGACTCATACATGAGGTGATTCATCTATTAAAAAGCAACCTAAAACCCGATTATATTTGGCTCAACGCACGTATTGATGCAATTCCATTATATTTGAAAAATGGGTTTTCAAAAACTGGAGGTCTTTTCGAAATAGAACCGATCGGAACCCATCAACGTTTTATAAAAGTTCTCAACTATGAATCGTAAAACCTTTCTAACCACTTCGGCATTTGGGCTTTTAGGCACTAGCCTCTTTGCTAAAATTAAAAGTCAAAACAACTATTCCAAAGATCAACTTATTGGCAAAAGTGTACCCGAACTTCACAGTGATCAAATACCTCTATTAAAACCGGTGGCTGAATCCTTTATAGAAATGCAACAAAAAGCAAAACAAGAGGGGATAACGATTGAAATCGTCTCAGCTTATCGTTCCTACGATAGGCAAAAAGGAATTTGGAATCGAAAATTTATACGAAACGCCCAGAAAGGTTTAACCCCAAAAGATAATATCAATAAAATAATTGAGTATTCAACTCTGCCGGGAACTTCGAGACATCATTGGGGAACCGATGTAGATATCATAGACGGATCGCAATCCAAAGAGGGAGATGTATTGGTTGCTGAAAAATTTCATGACCAAGGACCCTATGAATCTTTAAAAGTTTGGATGGATAAAAACGCCCGTGACTATGGTTTCATTCGTCCTTACACAAACAATCCCAAACGGAAAGGTTTTTATTACGAACCTTGGCATTACAGCTACGCGCCCATCAGTATCCCAATGCTTCAGGATTATCTTAATTTGGATTTAAAAAACGTATTAGTTACCGAAGGTTTGGAAGGAAAAGAAGCAATTACTTCATCGTTTTTGGCCGATTACATAGATCAGCATGTTTTGGGTATTCATCCCGATTTGAGATAATTTTTAAAATATTTTTTACATTCGTAGGAACCAAATTTTAAAACCATGGGAAAAGGCGACCGAAAAACACGAAGAGGTAAAATTATTAAAGGAAGTTATGGAGTCCGTAGAACTCGAAAAAAAACCAAAAAAACACTGGTAAAAGGTACCGCTAGCGAATAAACACAGGACTTAAAGGATCCGTAGTCTCAGATTCGCTGTAAGAATATCCACCTGATTTAAATGCTAGTACATCGTCAAGGCTGAAGGCATGATTTTGAATTAAATGGCGTGCCATCATTCCACGGGCTTTCTTAGCATAAAACGAAATGACCTTGAGTTTACCATTTTTAAAATCTTTAAATTGAGGGCTCACCAAGGGAGCGTTAAGTTTTTTGGCATCAACGGCACTAAAATATTCATTACTTGCTAAATTGACAAAAAGAGCGCCTTCCTCAAGCTCATCATTTAGTTGATTCGTGATTTTATTTTTCCAAAAAGCATATAGGTTTTTAGCTTCTCTTACTTTAAAGGAGGTTCCCATTTCCAATCGGTAAGGCTGAATTGCATCCAAGGGTTTTAGTAATCCGTAAAGACCTGATAAAATTCGAAGTCGATCCTGCATTTGTTGGATATCATTGGGACCCATGGTGTAGGGATCTAGGCCTTGATAAACATCTCCGTTAAATGCAAATACCGCCGCTCGCGAGGTATCCTTTGAAACTCCGGTTCCAAAAGATTGATTCCGTTCCCAATTGAGTTCGGCTAACTGATCCGAAATATGCATCAATTTACTCAATGCTTTAGGAGACTGTTTTCGTAATAAAGCATTGATTTGCTCAGCTTCTTCTGCAAAAACAGCTTGGGTAGTTTCTTGAGTAGGAACTGGGGTTTTATAATCTAACGACTTGGCAGGTGAAACAACAATTTTCATGCATTTTTAATTTTGATTCTATTTCAAATGTAACAGGTTTTATGTGGGTTTGCAAGTAAACCATATGGAAGCTTCTCATAACTCTATTACAAATTCTTATGCTGAGCATATTGTTTCCATTTCTCTACGGCTGCGGTAAGGTCCTGAGGTAATTCCGTTTCGAATTGAAGTTTTTTACCACTTATGGGATGGATAAAGCCTAGTGTTTTGGCATGCAACGCTTGACGTGGCAGGAGTGTAAAGCAGTTCTCTACAAACTGTTTGTATTTACTAAAACTAGTCCCTTTTAGAATCTTATTTCCTCCATAACGTGCATCATTTAAAAGAGTTTGACCATAATTTTTCATGTGCGCACGTATTTGATGGGTTCTTCCTGTTTCTAGCTGACACTCTACATAGGTTACATAACCGAATCGTTCAATTACTTTAAAATGAGTCACGGCTTCCTTTCCCTGTTCATTATCAACAAAAACGGTCATTTGAAGTCGGTTTTTGGGATGCCTCCCAATAGCGCCTGTAAGAGTTCCTGTATCTTCTTTGATATCACCCCATACCAAAGCAACATACTTTCGTTCAGAGGTTTTATCAAAAAATTGTTGGGCCAAATGAGTCATCGCTTCCTCTGTTTTTGCTACAACCAAAAGACCACTCGTGTCTTTATCGATTCGGTGAACCAAGCCTGGGCGGTCGTTTTTATTTTTAGGAAGCTGACCAAAATGATGCAGTAAACCATTCAAAAGGGTGCCTGAATAGTTACCATGCCCAGGGTGTACTACCATACCTGCTCGTTTGTTCACAACGATTAATACCTCATCCTCGTAAACAATATCAAGATCCATCGGTTCGGGAACGAGCAAATGTTCATAGGGAGGGTGTGTGAGAAGAACTTTTACTTCATCCCCCCTTTTTACTTTATAATTGGATTTTACGGCATTCCCGTTGACAAAAATACTTCCTGCTTTAGCGGCTTGCTGAACTTTATTTCGTGTGATTTTTTCAATTCGAGCCATTAAAAACTTATCCACTCTTAAGGGGGATTGTCCCTGATCCGCTTTGAATGAGTAATGTTCGTGAAGGGATTCAACTTCTTGAAAATCCTTTCCTTCGAAAGGATGGTTATTTTCCATTTCCTAATACCAGATCAATTTTACTAGCTTTGGGCAACAAAATACCCGGTTCTATTTTTTTTCCTAAATACTGAATCTCCAAAACCATATTCTTTCCTATGTTATCCCGATAAGAAATTTCTCCTAATTCAAATCCCACTGACTTAATCATTGCCTCAGCATTCCGCTTGGTAATTTGAATTAAATTGGGGACGGTTATTTTGCGATATCCTGAGGGGTTTACTGTAAGATAGATTTTTCGATTTGTTTTCACTTGACTATTGGCATCCGGAAAATGGGTAATCACCGAAAGAGGTGGTAAGCTAGGAACGAATTTAGTCGAATCAATGATTTCAAAACGCAAATTTTCTTGACTCATTACCCCGGGTAATGCCACTAAAGGAACTCCTTTAAGATCCGGCACATTTTGGTATTCGCTGTGGTTGGTATAGTATTTCAGCCCCCAAGAAACAAATAAGAAAACTGCGACATTAAAAGCCCCCATATAGACCAATTGCCAAAGAAATTTTTTGCTAAAAAGAAAACGTAGAAATTGCATTGTTTCGATTTCAAAGCAAAGATAATAAAACCTCTGCTTTTGGGTTGATTTGAAATCTTATACCTTTGTCAAAGATTGAATCGGCATGCAAAAAAAAAAAGGTAGGTGTTGTTTGTGGAGGGTTTACCTCAGAATTTAAAATC
Source organism: Flavobacteriaceae bacterium (assembly GCA_038108035.1). Classification (GTDB taxonomy): domain Bacteria; phylum Bacteroidota; class Bacteroidia; order Flavobacteriales; family Flavobacteriaceae; genus MS024-2A. The sequence continues at coordinate 6,066 of JAYNHN010000029.1, read as the reverse complement.
TCCATTTTAAGTGGTCAAACGGTTTATGAACAGCTCGATCGATCCATTTGGGAAGTATATCTGATCACAATTAGTTCCGATAGCTGGACCGCAAAAGACGATCTAAACAATACATATATTCTTTCGAAAGGTGATTTTTCTTTACAGGGTAAAGAAACCGTAAAGTTGGATCTTATTTTTAATGTAATTCACGGTGCGCCAGGCGAAAACGGTCAAATGGCTGCACTTTGGGAACTTTTAGGGATTCCTTTTTCAAGTTGTGATAGTTACAATGCTGCTTTGACTTATAACAAAAGAGATTGTCTTTCTGTTCTAAGAGAATGGAACGTCCCAACTGCACATCACTATTCTTTAAACCAAGGAGACCCTATCGATGAAGAAGCTATTTCGCAAGCCGTTGGATTTCCTTGTTTTGTAAAAGCCAATCGTGCTGGAAGTAGTTTCGGTGTTTATAAAGTAAAAACAAAAGAAAAACTGATTCAAGCCATTAAAGATGCATTTAAGGAAGATTCTCAACTCATCATTGAAAGTGAACTGGTCGGTCGTGAAGTGTCTGTGGGAGTCGCCGCTTATCAAAACCAAATTCATGTTTTGCCAATCACCGAAATCATTTCTGAAAATGAATTTTTTGATTTTGCGGCCAAATACGAAGGCAAATCACAAGAAATTACCCCCGCTCAAATTCCCGATAACTGGAAGATACAGGTGGATAATTGGGCCAAAGAAATTTATAGTAAATTGGGACTAAAAGGAGTGGTTCGTAGTGAATTTATTTTTGTTGAGGGCATTCCACACCTATTGGAGATCAATTCTGTTCCTGGGATGACCGCTGAAAGCATTATCCCTCAGCAAGTTCAAGCAATGGGTATTGAGCTACCTGTCTTTTTTACGAATCTTTTGGAGCACGCTATTGATAATAACTAAAAATTGATTTTATGAGGACATTCGTTTTTCCTGGTTCATTTGACCCCATTACACTAGGACACCATGACATAATTAATAGAGCCTTGCCTCTTTGTGACACTCTGATTGTGGCAGTAGGAAAAAACTCCGATAAAAACTATTTCTTCAGTCTTGAAAAACGAATGCAGTTTATATCCGAAGCCTTTAAAAACGAATCCAAAATTAAGGTAGAACCCTATGAAGGACTTACCATTGACTATTGTAAAAAAGTAAAAGCCAATGCTATTTTAAGAGGATTAAGAAATCCAGCCGATTTTGAATTTGAAAAAAGTGTGGCTCAAATGAACCGAAGACTCTCAGGGATTGAAACCATTTTCCTTTTGACTGCCGCTGATTATTCCTATATCAGCAGTAGTATTGTTCGAGAAATTATGAATCATCAAGGTGACTATTCCTCACTGGTGCCCAAATCCGTTAAATACAAATCTTAACTAATATCACCCATTAAAATTTTGATGTTTTCGAACGCATTTTCCATCAATTTCGGAAACTCTTCTTTTGACTTCCAAACAGCCATTTGAATATTTTCCTCGATTTGTGGTCTCAGGGGAGCACTGTATCCTGATTTCATCAAAAACCAGTATGTTTTTTTAAGTTTGAATTGCTTGCTAGCACGATAAATATGATAGGTCGTGGATAATGGTTTATTCACCACTAAATCGGCTACACCCGTTTCTTCCATTACTTCTCGTACGGCAGCATCAATAATGACCTCCCCTTTTTCAATTTTGCCCTTCGGAAAATCCCATTTATTGTTTCGATAAATAAATAAAATCGTTCCGTTTTTATGCTCAACCAAACCACCAGCAGCTTCAACCAAAGGAAATTTTTTGATAAATAGTTTTTCCAACTTTTCTGCACGAGGATGATACAAATAGACTCCCTTATTTTTTTTAGATCGAAGTGCTTTAACAATCGACTCTTGATTTGAATACTTAAGGAAAAGTAAAGGGGTTTCATCACTTATTTTATTCAATTCAGTCGTGAAAAAAATAGGCTTCTGATTGTAAAAAACTTTATACATTTGTATATGATTAGTAAGCAAAATATAGCTCGGCAAACTGCCGAATACCTTCTGCAAATTAATGCAATTAAATTGAATCCAAAAAATCCGTTCATCTGGGCAAGCGGATGGAGATCCCCAATTTATTGTGACAACCGAATTGCACTCTCGTTTCCCAGGATACGTACTTTTTTGGCAGACTGCTTGGCCGAAAAAATAAAAAGTCAATACGGAGAACAGATCGTAATAGCAGGTGTCGCGACTGGAGCCATCGGAATTGGAATATTGGTTGCACAGCAACTCGAACTCCCCTTTATTTATGTTCGCCCCGAACCCAAAAAACACGGTCGTAAAAATCAAATTGAAGGACAACTTATCAAAGGGCAAAAGGTAGTTGTGATCGAAGATTTGATCAGTACGGGTAAAAGCAGTTTAAATGCGGTAGCAGCTCTTCAAGAAGCGGGCGCCGATGTCTTGGGAATGTGGGCTCTTTTTACCTACGGCTTTGAAACTTCTAAAGCCGCTTTTCAAAAGGCAAATATAAACCTCCAAACCCTCTGTGATTATCAAACCCTTGTGGAGAGTGCACTTCATAAAGGGACTATTTCCGATGAACAAGCAAAAAACTTACAAAACTGGAGTGAAGATCCTGCCCACTGGTCCCTGAAATCTTAAAGAACGTACTTCAATCTTACTTGATTGGATGCCACGGTCGTTTGGATTCCTTGCTCATCTTCCAAAATCAATTCACCTTGGTTTGTTACTCCCCTAGTTATGGCTTCAAAAACAACCTGATCCCTTTCAAAAGTGCTCTTTCTGTCTTTTCTCCATAAAAATTGATGGTATTGGGATTTATTTAGATCTTGGTCTAGGGGATTTAAAAAGTTTAGTTTTTTTTCTAAAAAAGGAATCATTTTCATCAATACTTGTTCCGGCTCTCGTTTGATTCCAGTTGCGAGTTCCAATGAACCTGCATGGGGAATCTCATTTGAAAAAAGGTGATTGATGTTAAGACCTACACCAATTATTGAAGCACTCAAACGATTCTTTTTAAAAAAATTTTCGATTAAAATTCCGCCAATTTTTTTGTTTGCTGACAAAATGTCGTTTGGCCATTTGATCGATAAATCTGGCACTCGAATACTATTAAGTGCCTGAATAATTGCCAATGAACATGCTACACTAATAGCAAAGGCATCCTGAGTAGTTAAATTCTCATATGCCTTGTAAACACTGAATGTAAGACTATTGATGGGATTTGAAATCCAGCTATTACCACGTTGTCCTCTTCCAGCAGTTTGATCCTTTGCCCAAACCAAATCTCCGTCTTGACAACATCCCTTGAGATGTCTTTCTTTCAAAAAATCATTGGTAGAAGAAGTGGCATTAATTTTGATCAAGTTGATACAGCTCATAGAGGATGTTAAATACGTCTTAAAAAGTAATAAATTTGTTAAAAAGAGCACAACTTAATGGTGAATAAAAAAAATGCTACTCAACAACTCCTAACCGAAATTATCAATGGAATTGAGAATATCAAAGGAGAAGACATTAACAAACTGGACTTAAGGGAGATCGACAATACCCCTTGCGACTATTTTGTAATTTGTAGTGGTAACTCTAATACCCAAGTCAGTGCAATTGTTAACTCTGTTCAAAAAACTGTGAGTAAAGCACTTCATGAAAAGCCCTATCATACTGAAGGTTTAGAAGTAGCTGAGTGGGTTTTGATTGATTATGTCGATATCGTCGTACATGTTTTTCAAAAACAAACGAGAGATTATTACAATATCGAAGAACTCTGGGGAGATGCTAAAAGCACACCGATTGCTTCGAATTATTAAAAACTATGAAAGAAGAAAAAAAAACACCAACCCCAAAATTTAATATTTATTGGATCTATGGAGCCATTGTGTTTGTCCTTCTCGGGATGAGCTTATTCGGTGGTAATGATTCCTGGCAAACACTTAACAAAACCAATATCTCCAATTTTGAAAAATACCTAAATGCTGGGGATGTAAGCGAGGTCGTTGTTATACGCAATAAAAGTAGTGTGCGGGTAACACTTACTCCGGAAGCTTTAAACAAAAGCGAGCATCAGGCTATAAAATCCAAAAATATTTTGGGCCAAGAAAATATTCAGGGTCCCCATTATCAGTTTGAGGTGGGTAGTCTTGAATTATTTGAAGAAAAACTGGAAAAAGCAAGAGAAAATGGAGTCCCATTCCGTCTGGAATTCATTACCGTAGAAAATAGATGGATGGATGCCATCATAGGCTTTTTACCCATCATTATTATCATAGGTGTATGGATTTTCTTAATGCGAAGAATGTCGGGCGGTGGTGCAGGAGGTCCTGGCGGTCAAATTTTTAATATTGGAAAATCAAAGGCCAAACTATTTGATAAAAATACGGATGTGAAGATCACCTTTAAAGACGTGGCAGGACTCGAAGGAGCCAAAGAGGAAGTTCAAGAAATCGTGGATTTTTTAAAAAACCCTTCAAAATATACAGTTCTCGGAGGTAAGATTCCCAAAGGAGCCTTATTAGTCGGCCCTCCCGGTACTGGAAAAACATTACTCGCCAAAGCCGTCGCAGGAGAGGCTAAAGTTCCCTTCTTCTCCCTTTCAGGTTCAGATTTTGTAGAAATGTTCGTAGGTGTTGGTGCTTCTCGAGTTCGAGATTTATTCAAGCAAGCTAAAGACAAATCCCCTTCCATTATTTTTATTGATGAGATTGATGCTATCGGTAGGGCTCGAGGAAAAAGTAATATGACCGGTTCTAATGATGAACGAGAAAATACACTGAATCAATTACTCACCGAAATGGATGGTTTTGGAACCAACACCAATGTGATAGTGGTTGCGGCTACCAACCGCGCGGACGTTCTCGACAAGGCATTGATGCGGGCCGGTCGATTTGACCGTCAGATCTATGTTGATCTACCCGACTTAAACGAACGGAGAGAAATTTTTAAAGTTCACTTAAAACCTTTAAAGGCAGTTAAAACTCTGGACGTGGACTTTCTTGCCAAACAAACTCCGGGATTTTCCGGTGCCGATATCGCTAATGTTTGTAACGAAGCAGCCTTAATTGCCGCCAGAAAAAATAAAAAATCGGTTGGAAAACAGGATTTTCTCAATGCCGTTGATCGTATCGTAGGGGGACTGGAAAAGAAAAATAAGATCATTACTCCCGAAGAAAAGAAAACCATTGCTTATCACGAGGCGGGTCATGCTATTGTAAGTTGGTTGTTAGAACATGCAGCACCACTTGTCAAAGTTACCATCGTACCGAGAGGTCAATCTTTGGGTGCTGCCTGGTATCTCCCTGAGGAAAGACAAATTGTACGAACCGAACAAATGCTGGATGAAATGTGTGCTACCCTAGGAGGGCGTGCAGCAGAAAAAGTTATTTTTGATAAAATTTCTACTGGAGCACTTAGTGACTTGGAAAAAGTAACTCGACAGGCCCGAGCCATGGTTTCCATATACGGTTTGAATGACACGATTGGTAACATTACTTATTACGACTCCACAGGTCAATCCGAATACAGTTTTGCTAAACCGTATTCAGAAGAAACCGCTCAAAAAATCGATGAGGAAATTTCTAAGATTATCGAAAATCAATACAGTCGTGCAATAGAAATATTAAAAAGTTACAAAGATAAATTGACTCAATTAGCCGATCGTCTTCTGGAAAAAGAAGTAATTTTTAAAGACGATTTAGAAAATATACTGGGTAAAAGACCCTTCAAAACCAACGATGAAAAAATCGAAGAAGCCAAAGCACTGAAAGAAAAAAAATGATGTAAAGATAAGTTTTTGGGATCGTATTTTTAAAAGACAAAATAAAGATAGGCCTAAAAAAAACAGTCCTTATTTAAAAAGACAAGAAGACCCCTTGGACATTGAATTTGCTAAGCAATTCACTTCTCAAGGGGGTCGTTTCCTCTTCTGCGAATCCCCTTCTTCATCCGAGACAAACTTTCTTCTAATTTGTAAAGAAAATCGTTGGGAAGCCAATCATGTTTTCAGTTTAGAAAGTAATTTATCAGAGCGATTTTCAACCACACAGATTGCTAAATCTGCCGGTAATCTT
>JAYNHN010000028.1:17074-17801 GCA_038108035.1 Flavobacteriaceae bacterium | reverse complement strand
TGTCAATAAAATTTTAAGAGCAAGAAACAATCACGAAAAAGAATATATCGTAACTGTAAACAAACAGGTAACCTCAGAGTTTATAGCTCAAATGGGTAATGGGATTCCCATCCTAGATACGGTCACCCGAAAATGTTTTGTGGAGCAAATCCACAAAAAGCAATTTCGTATTATTTTAACTCAGGGTTTGAATCGACAAATTCGAAGAATGTGTGAATACTTGGACTATCGTGTAATCAAACTAAAAAGAGTTCGAATTATGAATATCAAATTGGACATGGGTGTGGGCAAATATCGTGATTTAACTAAAAAAGAGTTAAAAGAATTAAATACCCTAATCTCAGACTCTAAAAAACATGTTAATTCTTGACTTCTAATTGGATACATTGCCCTTCATTGGAACGGACATTAAAAACAGTCTGATCTTCAAAAATTAAATATTGCCCTTTAATTCCACATAATTTCCCAACATATAATGGTGTTTTAGTGAGATTAAGACTCTTCACTTTTTCAGGATATTTTAAAACCGGGAATTCTAAATCCCATGCCTCCTTAGCCTCTGAAATTATAAAGGGCTTTAACTCCTTTGGAATAAAGTCGAGTGCTTTATTTCGTTCCACTTCCCATTGAATGGGTTCCGCCTGATTTTGTAGCATTTTCCTCCAGTTAGTTTTATCTGAAAAATGTTCCTTAAGCGCTACTTCCCCAACTCCGGCCAGATAGCGAT
>JAYNHN010000028.1:12688-17064 GCA_038108035.1 Flavobacteriaceae bacterium | reverse complement strand
ATGAGCTCCTTGATCAATCCAACGGGTAGGTAATTGGCTCTTTCGGGTAACCCCCACTTTCAAATGACTACTTAATGCTAAGTAAACCACATGAGGCTGCAGTTGCATTTTCTTTTCATAATCTAAATCCCGATCGGCTTGTCCCAGATGAGCTTTACTGAGCTCGGGGCGCATAATCCATTCACCGGCTGCAGGGATCTCGAAAAAACAACTCTGACAAAATCCTTGCCTAAAAATAGATTTTATTTGATCACAACTCAAGCATTGAGAACCTGTATGGTGTATTGTTAGTGTTTTCCCTAAAACTTGATTTACATGCAAAAAACCATCATCTACAGTCAGAAAGTAGTTTATGGGATTGGACTTTTCCGTTTGCATTTTTTTTAAAGTTGCTTTTAACATTTACTCAACAAGAATTGATTATTTTTACAATCGGTAATATACAGATAATTTTATGCCTATACCCCTTTTCAATTCAATTGCCTCTTGGATTCTCAAAAAAAGAATTCATCAGATTGAGCTTTTTATGAAGTACCCCCATGAAGTTCAAGCAGAATTATTACACGATCTTTTACGCAAAGCCCAAAAAACGGAATTTGGAAAACGTTATCAGTTTGATACCATTCAAAATTACGACGACTTTAAAAATCAAGTTCCCTTATGCACCTACGAATCTATTGAATCTGAAATAGAACGCTGTCGTAGAGGTACTCAAAATATTTTTTGGCCCACACCTATCAAGTGGTTTGCTAAATCAAGTGGCACCACTCAATCCAAAAGCAAGTTTATTCCTGTAAGTAATGATGCATTGGAAAATTGTCATTACAAAGCCGGAAAAGATATGTTATCACTATATTTTAATAACAACGAAGATTCCCAATTACTAAGTGGAAAATGTCTTAGACTGGGCGGAAGTAGTGAATTGTATAACAACAATAATAGTTATTTCGGAGACCTATCGGCTATTATCATCGAAAATCTTCCTTTTTGGGCAGAACTAAGCAGTACACCAGGACATAAAACTTCCTTGATAGGAGAATGGGAAACCAAAATGAAGGCCATCGTAAATGAATCCATTCCCGAAAAGGTAACCAGTCTTGCTGGAGTCCCATCATGGATGCTCGTTTTGTTACAGAATGTCCTAGAAGAAACTGGAAAAGAAACCATTCATGACGTTTGGCCGGAAGTAGAAGTTTATTTTCACGGGGGAGTGAGTTTTAAGCCTTACCAAAAATTATACAATCAATTGTTTCCTAAATCGAATTTCCGATTTTATGAAATTTACAATGCCTCTGAAGGATTCTTCGGTATTCAAGATCGCAATAATTCCGATGAATTGTTGCTCATGTTGGACTATGGTATTTTTTATGAATTTATTCCATTTGATCTCAATGGAAATCAAAAAAATAAAACGATTTCACTCTCTGACGTAGAATTGAATCAACATTATGCAATGGTAATCACTACAAATGCGGGTTTATGGCGATACAAAATTGGTGATACCATTCGATTCACAAGTTTATCCCCTTATCGAATTCAAGTTACGGGTCGAACAAAACATCATATTAATGTTTTTGGAGAGGAACTCATCATTGACAACGCTGAAAAAGCAATTGCCAAAGTATGTGAAAAAACCAAATGCCAAATAAGGGATTATTCAGCGGGTCCGGTTTATATGGAAAAGAATAAAAAAGGAGCTCATGAATGGGTAATAGAATTTGAAATACCGCCTCAAAGTACTGAAGAATTTGCTAGTCTTTTAGACCAGGCTTTACAAGAAGAGAATTCGGATTATGAAGCCAAACGTTATAAAAATATGACCTTGGAACCCTTGAAGCTTCATCTAGCAAAACAGGGACTCTTCTATCAATGGTTGTCCAAAAATGGAAAGTTGGGAGGACAACACAAAGTTCCTAGGCTTTCCAATACAAGAGTACTATTGGAGGAATTGATTCAAATGAATGCTTAGGAAACGGCTTTGAGTTTCGGTAACTCAATTTTAGACAACTTATCATCTGCATATCGCTTGGTTATTTTAAGCGATTTCACTTCCGAATGTGGCAATTCAAACATAGCATCATTTAATACGGCTTCACACAAGGAACGCAATCCACGAGCTCCCAGCTTGTATTGAAGTGCTTTGTCCACAATGAAGTCTAATGCATCCGAAGTAAAATGCAAACTAATATCATCCATTGCAAATAGTTGTATGTACTGCTTGGTCAAGGCATTTTTGGGAGTCGTCAAAATTTCTCTTAAGGTCTCCTTATCCAATGGATTCATATAAGTCAATACGGGCAGTCTGCCGATGATCTCAGGAATCAATCCAAAAGAACGAACGTCTCTCGGTGTAATATATTGCAGTATATTTTCTTTATCCAAATTGCGTTGTTCTTTGGCTGTATTGTACCCAATTGCCTGAAGATTAAGTCGCTTACCGATATGGGTTTCGATACCGTCAAATGCTCCTCCTGCAATAAACAAAATGTTGGAGGTATCCACCTCTATAAATTTCTGATCGGGATGTTTTCTCCCTCCTTTTGGAGGGACATTGACTACCGTTCCTTCTAATAGTTTGAGTAAAGCCTGCTGAACTCCCTCGCCGGATACATCTCTTGTGATGGAAGGATTGTCGCTTTTACGTGCAATTTTATCAATTTCATCAATAAAAACGATCCCTTGTTGGGCACGATCCACATCATAATCGGCAGATTGGAGCAATCGAGACAAAATACTTTCTACATCTTCCCCAACATACCCAGCCTCAGTAAGTACCGTAGCATCCACAATAGCTAAAGGAACTTTTAACTGGCGTGCAATGGTTTGAGCTAAAAGGGTTTTTCCAGTTCCTGTAGCCCCAATAAGTAAAACATTGCTTTTTTGAATTTCAACGGGATCTTTTTTGGAGGGTTTTTGAATCAATCGTTTATAATGATTGTAAACTGCCACGGACAAAACTCTTTTGGCTGATTCTTGACCAATAACATATTCATCCAGAAACGCCTTGATGTCTTTCGGCGGTTTTAATTCTATAGGCTCCGCTTCCGTAGAAGAAGTACTCGCTTCTTCTTGAACAATTCCATGTGCCTGGATAATACATCGATCACAAATATGAGCATCTAAACCAGCAATCAATAACTGAGTTTCTGGTTTGGGTCTTCCACAAAAAGAACAATTTAAGTCGGGTTTACTCATGACAAAAGGGTATTATTTGGGTGTATTTTCCAGAACCTCATCTACCATACCATAGGCTTTCGCTTCTTCGGCTTTCATCCAGTAGTCTCGATCGCTGTCATTCGTTACTTTTTTCATACTCTGACCCGAATGTTTAGAGATGATTTGATACAATTCATCCTTTAATTTTAAAATTTCTCGGGCAGTGATTTCTATATCAGATGCCTGACCTTGAGCACCTCCAAGGGGTTGGTGTATCATCACTCTTGCGTGGGGTAAAGCAGATCTTTTTCCTTCATGACCTGCACATAAAAGAACTGCTCCCATGGATGCCGCAATGCCCGTACATATAGTGGCTACATTGGGCGATATAAATTGCATCGTATCGTAAATTCCCAAACCGGCATACACACTCCCTCCTGGAGAATTAATATACATTTGAATGTCTCGATTGGCGTCTGTGCTCTGCAAAAACAACAATTGAGCTTGAATGACATTGGCTACATTGTCATCAATACCTGTCCCTAAAAACATAATTCGATCCATCATTAAACGAGAAAAAACGTCCATTTGAGCAACATTCAACTGGCGTTCTTCAATAATGTAGGGGGTCATACTACTTACAATTTTGTCGTAGTACATAGCATTGATCCCGTGGTGTTTTGTGGCGTATTTTTTAAATTCTTTACCGTAATTCATTGCATTATTTTTTTTAAAAGTAAGGAAAAAATTAAGCTTTACCGTAGGCCTCTTTGACAAAGGCATCAAAAGCTACTTTTTTGACTTTCAAAGGAGCATTTTCTTTGAAAAAAGTTAACATTTTATTACTCATCAACTGCTCAGAGATTCGTCGGGTCTCTTCTTGGTTAGAAAGTACGTTGGAAACTATTCCTTCGATTTGATTTGGATCGGGTTGTTGTCCGTATTGTATCATTTGATTTTGAATCAGAGAGGCCGTAAATTCTTTAAGTTCTTCAAAGGTCATATCCAATTTATGATCTTTAATGATCTTGCCCTCAATAAGTTGATATCGAATTCCTTTTTCAGATTTCGTGTATTCTTCTTCTGCAGCCTCAGGGGTAATCGGCTCTTTACCGGAAGTCTGCATCCAGCGTTTTAGAAAATCAGAGGGCAAATCAAACTTGGTTTTGTCTACTAGATATTCTGTTACATCATTCAAAAGTTTTTGATCTGCTTGAGGT
>JAYNHN010000028.1:0-12678 GCA_038108035.1 Flavobacteriaceae bacterium | reverse complement strand
AAACTGTTTTTTAAGATTCTCCTTGATTTTTTCTTGAAAATCCGACTCTGAGGAGACGGTACCAGGTTCAAACAACTTATCAAATAATTCTTGGTTGAGTTCGGCGGGAATACGTTCATTAATTTCTTTAAGTTCAATGGTAATTTCTGATTCTTGGATGGAATCCCATTGGGTGTCATCGACGCCTAGGGTTTGTTTTGCAAAGCTATCTTCCTTGAAAAACCCTTTAATTTTTTGATTCAAAATAGAATCTGTCGAAGATGTTTTCAAGTCTTTTACTCCTTTCTTGGACTGGATGTCTTCGAGCGTAAATGTACTTATTTTTTCAATCTCTAATACCTCATTTCTGAATTGAGCCGTTATCTCGAATCCCTTTTCGGGCTGAGTTTGCGAAACTAATTTACCATATTGCTTGGTTAGATAATCTTGTTGTTCTTGAACCATTTTTTTGTCCGGTTCAATATCGTAACGGATCACTTTTTTTAAAGAATCGAGTTTGATGTCAAATTTTGGAGCCAGACCCAGCTCAAATTCAAAATCCAAACTGTCTGCCCTCCAATTGATGGGTTGATCCGTTTCTTTCGGAAGCGGATTACCCAAAAGTTCTATGTTTTCATCTTTAAGATAGGAATCCAAATTTTCGCGAAGAATTTTATTGATTTCATCGGCAGTTACTGCTTGCTCGTATTGCTTTTTGATCATACCCATGGGTACATGTCCTTTTCGAAAACCTGGGATGTTTGCGGTTTTTCGATAATTACTCAGTACAGCATTTACATTTTTTTCAAAATCGGAACGGTCAATTTGAATTGTTACAAGTGCATTTAGGGCGTCTATATCAGTTCTGCTGATGTTCATCTTGGTGAAAATTTTAGTGCGCAAAAGTACACTTTTTTATGACGGAAACCAATTTTAAAAAAGCGTTATACAAGTGATTGTTAAGCACAATTCAAAATTCTTTATTAAATAATGGTTCAATAGCTTTGGGTAAAGCTAAAATCAATTATATTTGCACCCCGGAATTAATAAATCGAGGATCGGGAATCCTCACAATTAATATGTTATGCCAGTAAAATTAAGATTACAAAGACACGGTAAAAAAGGGAAACCCTTCTATTGGTTAGTAGCTGCCGATGCACGCTCTACGCGAGACGGTCGTTATTTAGAAAAATTAGGGACCTACAACCCCAACACCAAGCCAGCAACCATCAATATCGATATTGACAGTGCTGTAAATTGGCTTGAAAAAGGGGCTCAACCCACCGACACCGCCCGTACATTATTATCGTATAAGGGAGCTATGCTTAAGCATCATTTAAACGGAGGTGTTCGCAAAGGGGCCCTGACCCAAGAAGAAGCTGATAAAAAATTTGCGGCTTGGCTTGAAGAAAAGCAGGCTAAAATTCAAGCAAAAATCGACGGACTGGTTCAAACGGCTTCTGATGCCAAGACTCAACGTTTGGCTGCCGAAAAAGAAATTAGCGATAAACGACTCGCAGATGCTGCCGCTCAAGAAGCAGAAGCAACAATCGAGGAAAATGCGCCCCTTGAAGAGGCTCCTGAGTCGGAACCTACTACCGAGAAGGCAGACACCCCTTCTGAGGAAAAAGAGGGATAAAAATTTTGTTTTTTAACGATGAAAAAAGAAGATTGCTTCTATGTAGGAACCATCGTTGGAAAATACAGTTTTAAAGGCGAAGTCCTTGTCAAAATTGACAGCGACGATTCTCAAATTTATGCAGAATTGGAATCGATTTTTGTGGAATTCTCCACAGGATTGGTTCCTTTTTTTATTCGAAAATGTCAGTTACATAAATCCTCTTTGCTTCGAATTGATTTTGAAGAATCTAAAGATGAAAGCTTTGCCGACAGTCTAATTAAGAAAAAGCTATTCCTCCCACTGAGCTTTTTGCCCACTTTGGAGGAAACTCAATTCTATTTTCATGAGGTCATTGGTTTTTCCGTAATTGAAAAAAACCATCTCTTAGGTACTATACAAACCATTTACGATCAAGGTGCACAAGCACTTTTTGAAATACAAACGGAGCAAAAAAAAGTACTTATTCCCATACACGACGACTTTATTGTTCAAGTTGACCGAAAAAACAAATCTATTGAAGTTCAACTTCCGGAGGGACTGTTGGATCTTTGAGTTGACTTAAAAATAAAGTACGAATCCAAAAGAAGGTAATGGCGTACTATTCCCATCGTTAGTTGATACGGGCACCAAACTCCTGGGTACAATAATGGTTCCGTCCTCACTCCGGTTCAATCCGTATTCTTCAGGTGTTGGATTGGGTTGCGCTAAGAAATTTTGCACCTCAAAGTACAAGTTGAATGAAAGGTCTTTAAAGTTCCATTTTTTGTCAAAACGAATATCCGCCAAATTAAAAGCATTTAGTTTGACTTCTCCTAAACGATCGTAATCCAAAATAATCTCAGGATAGGAAGCATTACTGGCTTCCAGATCAACAGGCACATAGGGGTTTTGTCCGGCAAATCGCCAACGCGCACTGATTTCCCAATTACGCTTCAATTTATAGCCGCCGGAGAAAGAAATCAAATGACGACTGTCCCAAACAGAAGGTCTTGACACCCCGTCCAACCCAGTAAAATCACTAAAAAAGTAAGTATAAGCAAATACACCGTAGAAATTTTTAGAAAGTTTTTGTTGAAACAAAACCTCAACTCCAGAACTTTGCCCCTCTCCCTCAGAGACAATGGCTTCGTTCCCCAAAACCTCAAAACCGCCCCCTTTGTTGGCCAAAGACACACCGTCTTCAAGCGATACAGGATATTGATCGTAATTCTTGAGGAATCCCTCAACAGTAAATCGTGAAACTGGGCTTAAATTGTATTCCAGTCCTGCGACAAAATGATCACTGCGAGTGTATTGTGCCTGCTGATTAACAAATACGGAACGCTGGTTTTGATATCCCAGCATCGTATAGGTTGGAATTTTAAAATATCTACCTAAAGAGGCATTGAATTTCCATTGCTGGTTTTCCGTTAACGCATAAGAAAAAGCAACCCTAGGAGAAAGGTTATCCAACATATTGGAACCTTCTGAAAAACTATCCGCATCGGTTCTCAATCCCAATGATAAATCCAAACGATCGTTGAGATACTTTCTCGCTCCTTTGATAAATAATCCATATTTAGCAAAACTTAAATCGGTATTGTACGCCAAGTTTTCTCTTAACAAGCGAGTATTATTTTGATAACTAGAATTTTGAATATTAAAGCCTGTGGACCATTTCCATTTTTTGTAGTATTGAACCGCTTGGAAGCGTAATTTTGTTTCCCACTCAAAAGAATCGTTTTGAAAGAGAATTCCTGTTTTGGTTGTATTGTCTTGAAAACGAGAAAAGATATTTTCCAATCGATTCGTGCTAACTGCTGTATTGATAAAACCTTTGCCGTTTTTAAAGTTGCGTTTCCAGGATAGACCTACCGTGGTACTTCGTTGATCAATGATGGGTACTTGCTCTAAAGTCGCTTGTTGTTCAGCGTCAAACTCATCCGGTGCTTTGACTGAAAAATCATCGATCGCTCCTATCCCAATAAACGTTAACGAGTTATATGCATCTATTTCATGTTTTATTTTCCATTGATAATCCCAGTAGTCCGGTCTAATGGGAAGGCCAATTAATTCGAATAAAAATTGAAGATAGCTTCTTCTTAGTGAAAATAAAAAGGTGGTATTTGCCGGTTGAGATTTATCTTTTCTAAACAAAGGACCCTCAAGAGTGAGTGCCGTTTCACTTGCGCCAAATCGAAAATTTCCTCCAAAACGATTTGGATCACCTTCTCTTTGTTCAAATGCCAAAACCCCTGAGAGTGGATTGTCGTATTCTGCACCAAAAGCGGAACTTGAAAGGGTTACATCACGAACAAAAGAAACATTGATCATCCCAACTGGACCGCCCGCACTTCCTTGAGTACTAAAATGATTAATATTAGGAATTTCAATTCCGTCTAAATAGTAGACTGTTTCATTGGGCGCACCCCCACGAATGATAATATCGTTTCTGAACCCTCCTATAGAAGGGGATATCCCGGGCATACTCTGAACCACTTTAGTAATATCATTGTTACCGCCTGGATAAGTTTCTATCTCAACAGCTGAAAAAGTTTGAGTTGACAAAGGGGTATCTCTAGACGTTCGAAATGGACTACGCAATACAACCACTTCGTCTAGGTTTTCAGATACTTCCTTTAGTTGAAAAAGCAAAGGGGTATTGCCCACAGACTTTACAATCACGTTGTAAAGTGTTTGAGTTTCGTATCCCAAATAGCTCACGATTATGTTATAGGTTTTCGGGGGGATATTTTCAAAATTAAAATATCCTTTATCATCAGTAACCACTCCTAGTGAGGTGCCTTCTAGAAATACTGTAGCACCCATTAAAGCTTGTTGGCTCTGTAAATCCAAAATTCGACCGGTCAAAACGCCTGTGTTTTGAGCACTGACTGAAAAATACGTGAAAAGAATGAATAAATTATATGCTTTTTTCATACCGCAAAAATAGAGAATTGAACCCTATAAAAATATAATTTGTTTATTTATTTTTTAAAATCATTAAACATTATTACTTTTGTATTCTATGGAAAATCGAAGAAACTTTTTAAAGACGGCTTGTAAGCCATTAGTATTAGCCACATTGGGTATACCCATACTGGAAGCATGTTCACCCGAAGAAACAAATGAGGGGCCTGGCAGCACAGGTCCTAGTGGAAGCAGTTCAAGTTCTTCCCCAACTGAGCCCTTGGTATTGGACATTGGTAGCTCTTTGTTTGCGGATTTACAAGCTGTTGGAGGCTGGCAAAATTACACTGCTAGTAATATCTTACTCGTACGCATCAGCGATAGTGAAATTAGAGCCTTTGACAATTCTTGTCCACATCAGGGAAATCGTGACCGTTGGTCATATGACGGAAATAACTTTACTTGTGGTTACCACAACAACAGTTTCTCCAATTCTTGTAGTGGTTCATTAACTTGTTATACGACAAAACTCGAAGACACTATATTGACTATTACGTTTTAATTGTTTTTGGAGGTTTTTTTTTCAGTTTTAATTTCTAGATTTTGAGAATTGCCGTTTGTTCGTTTACGCTCTGACCTTTTCTTTTCTTGCTGTTTTAAATTGTAATCTTCTCTTAAATCCTTAATGTCGGCTTCGTTTATCTTTTCCTGATCTTGTGCTTGTAAGCCGATATCATCTACATTAAAATTTGCTTTTTGTGTTTGAATACGCATGATTTCTCTCGCAGCTTTTAAATTGTAATAAAGCCCTGGATCAATCATTTTGTTGGCTAGATAGTGCTCTTTTTTCTTTTTGTCCCAACGAATAAACATAAAACCACCATTTACTGAATCCAATCGAACTCGATAAACATGTGCGTGATTGGGTAGGGTCTGATAGACCTGAATGTCCTCGGGGATGATTCCGGCTGTATTGAGAAGCTTGATAACAAAAGCAAATTGAGTTTCGAGAGAGGGGTCGTCATAAAAGCCTCTGTCGGAATTCTCATTAACTTGTGATACCATTAAATTGATCGAAAAAAAGACCATAAAAAAAATAAAGGAAAAGTGATGTCTTGAAAACAGATTCATATTAATGTGAGAGTTGACTCGCTTTTTCTAAAGATAAAAAACCTTTTATAATTAAAAACAGACCTAATGAATGCAATATCGGAATGGGGTAAGTAAAAACTTCTTCTTCAAAATAGCGATCATTATACGTTAATAAGATATCTCTAACGGAAAATAATAAAAGACCGGTAAACATCAACACTGAGGTTGAGTTTACTCTTTTTAGCAGTTCCATCAGGGTAATACTCCCAAAAAAAGAAAGGGTCAAAGCGTAAATAATTCCATGAATTGCCATATCACCCAGAGAGGTGTACACATGATTCATTAAAACATAAAAATAGGATCCATAAAAAGCTAATCCTAAAAGATGTTCTGATTTGGCATATCGGTCTATGTATCTAAAATAATTTATTAAAAAAAACAGTTGCATTACCCAATAAAAAAAAATACACCATCTTATATCAATTGAATCCAACCTGTACAATAAAATTAAATCACCTATCCATGTGAAAGCCAATGCCAAAAGAATCTTTATATCCAAAGTAACTGAAGAAATCCAATAATAAAAAAAGAGGCACGGAATAATTAATGGTTCAAATACTCCGCGAAGGAAAGTATTATGGGTTGCAAAGAAATAGGCATCTGCCAAAGTGAAGGTTAAAAGTAGGATTTGGATGAGTGTTTTCAATTTAGTTAAATTTAGTAGGTGATAATAGATTGAAAAAGATTTAATTTAAATAAACAAAACGGAAGGTTTTAAATTTCAGACACTTGAGTAGTAATTGTCAGTTTTAAATTATAACTTTATTAAAATTATTAAAAGGAACTGAATTAAACAAATCCTAACCCTCGCGAATTATTCTATCCAAACCTTTTTATATTAAATTTAATTAAGATCGGTAACTGAATAGTAAAATTATTTGCCTTTTTAATTATAAAAAAACGTGACTCGTACGAGTCACGTTTTAATTCTTAAGTTAAATACTAAAATAAAAAAGCGTATTATATCAATATCTTGTCGATGGCTAAGAACTAACTAAAGCCTTTTGATTTTAATATTCTTATATGAAATAACTCCTGGATGATCTTGAAGGCTGAGATGACCTTCCTGATGTTTACCAAAACCTTCCATGTCCTTGAACTTACTGTTTTTAACCATTGAATCCCACTTGGGTCCTTGAACGGGAAAATGATTGATTTCCATACCGTTGTGAATCACAATTCCTTTATTGGTCTTATAATTTATAGTAATATGATACTGATTCCACTCACCTGCTGGTTTCGCCATTAAATGGTCCGGAGCGATCATATCATAAAGTGCTCCCGTTGTATGAATTTGATTTTTTTCATCGCCTTTATAAATTTCCGCATCGATAATTTGAATTTCCGGTCCAGTCAAATAAGGATGATCGTATTTTTTATCTTCACTGACTCCCCACATAAAGCCACTATT
Organism: Flavobacteriaceae bacterium; assembly: GCA_038108035.1. Taxonomy (GTDB): domain Bacteria; phylum Bacteroidota; class Bacteroidia; order Flavobacteriales; family Flavobacteriaceae; genus MS024-2A. Next base: position 5,626 of record JAYNHN010000028.1, on the reverse strand, counting down.
TGACTTCGGTGAGATTTTCCATTCAAACTGAATTTCAAAACTGGAATAGGTTTCATCGGAAATAAGACTTTTATTCCCTTCTCCGGTGGCATTTTCAGAATCAAAAGTCAATACTCCGTCTTCATTGGTCCATCCTGTTTTAGTTCCGTCTTCGTTTTGAAATATATGCCATCCCTCGAGATTTTCACTGGGACTCAATTTGACCCATTCGGAAACGACATCTTCGCTTTTTTTAAATTCTTCGACTGATTTTTTTTCTTTGGTTGTATTTTTACAAACTAAGAAAATGAAGTCACTCATTAGGCCTGAAAAATAATTTAATTTCATGTTTGTTTCAAATTTTATCTAATTTAATAAAATTTACGAACACCTGATCAGTATATCAAGTCAGAAGAAAAATATAAAATCACTTACTGTATGGAGTATCAATCTATCCTTTGATGGATTTAAGTTTTTGAGTTAATTTAGGAACAACCTCAAAGGCATCACCTACCACCCCGTAATCAGCTGCTTTAAAAAAAGGGGCTTCGGGATCGTTGTTGATCACAACCTTTACCTTGGAGGAGTTAATTCCTGCCAAATGTTGAATGGCTCCGGAAACTCCAATCGCTATGTACAAGTTTGAGGCAACGGGTTTTCCGGTTTGTCCTACGTGTTCGCTATGGGGTCGCCATCCTAAATCTGAAACTGGTTTGGAGCAAGCGGTTGCGGCTCCTAAGGTTTCGGCTAGGTCTTCAATCAAATGCCAATTTTCAGGCCCTTTAAGACCTCTACCCCCTGAAACAACAATATCTGCATCAGCAATTGTTACTTTATCAGTTGCTTTATCAACTTCAGAAACTTTTAGAGGGGTAGTGGATTGAATATAGGCTTGATCAAGAATTTGAGCGGAACCCTTTTTTTCAAAAATCCCATAGGAATTGGAAGAAAGCGCGATTACAGTTCGTTCCTTTTTAGACTCTGTCTCGTTAAAAGCCTTGTTGGTAAAACAGGTTCTTTTGAAGACCAGTGGTGAAGTGGAAAGGGGTAATGAAACCACATTGGATAGGAAAGCTGCATCTATTTTAGCCGCTAAAACAGGTCCCAAATAGCGTCCATCTGCCGATGAACTAACTGCTGCAATTGTTACAGTTTCTTTATGGACTACCTCTGCAAGTGTATTGCTGTAGGCTTCTACATCAAAAAATGAGGTTTGGTCCAAATTGACACGATAAATTTTATCTACTCCTTGTGTATTCAACGAGCTATAATCTTCTACACCAAAAGTAACTGCTACAAGGGATTCTCCCAATTCATCGGCTAGGGCTCTTCCGTAGGAAGCTACTTCGAAACCCCCTTTTTTGATTTGTCCATTTTGAGATTCAATAAAAACAAGTACTGACATATTTTTTAATTTTAGAGCACTTTGGCTTCGTTTTGTAATAATTCAATCAATTCGTCTATATTGTCCGGATCCACAAGCTTTACCGGACCTTTTGCAGGTGGTTTTTCAAAATGTTTAATTTCTGTTATCACCTCTGACTCAACAGCCGGTCGTACTTCCAAGGGCTTTTGTCTCGCTTGCATGATCCCTCTCATATTGGGAATTATTAAATCGGATTCTTCTACCAATCCCTTTTGAGCTCCCAAGACCATGGGCAAAGTTCCGGAAAGTGTTTCCTTTCCACCATCAATTTCGCGTTGGAGAGTTGCCTGTTTTCCATCCAACTCCATTTTGATGCAATTGGCCACGTACGGGATCCTTAATTGAGTCGCCAGCAATCCACCTACCATTCCTCCGTTATAATCAATCGATTCTCTTCCTGTAATAATCAAATCATAGGATTGTGCTCTACAAATAGCCTCCAACTGAGTTGCAACAAACATCCCATCGTGAGGAGTTGCATCAATTCGTATTGCTTTATTGGCTCCAATTGCCAAGCATTTTCTTAAGATCGGTTCGCAACTGGCATCACCCACGGTAACAACCGTTACAGTTGCTCCTGCCTTTTGTTGAAACCAAATGGCTCGTGTTAATCCAAATTCATCATTTGGATTGATGATAAATTGGACTCCATTGGTGTCAAAAAATTGGTCATCATCCTTAAAATTAATCTTTGATGTTGTGTCTGGGACATTACTAATACAAACTAAAATATTCATTGTATTTGATTTTAATACGAAGCTAACAAAAAAAATGACACAGTGTCATTTTTTTGAAAACTAATTCTATTATCACTCTTTTTTAATAGAACGAACTAGCCGAAAACCGGTGTGCTCCAAACCTGTATCAGGTGAAGATTTCATTCGAGAAGCTACTCGATAGCCGGCACAGTAGGCATCGTTACAAAGAAAGGATCCTCCACGCATTACTTTTTGTTTTGTGTAGGGTTGATAGGGATCATAGGATCGATCAGGTCCTTTTGGGTTTTGGGTTTGCTTTTCAGCTAAGGTTTCGTAATAAGTATAATCATACCAATCCGAACACCATTCCCAAACATTTCCAGCCATATCATACAATCCATAGGAATTGGATTCAAAAGAAGCTACGGGTGCTGTATAGAAAAATTGATCTCTCAGACGGTTGTTATATGGGAAATCACCTTCCCATGAATTGGTTTTTGAGATCCCTTCTCCCAAGGGTTCTTTTCCCCATGGATAAGGTTCTTGTTCTTTTCCTCCGCGGGCGGCCCATTCCCACTCTGCTTCTGTTGGGAGTCTTTTCCCAGCCCATTTTGCAAAAGCTTGAGCATCATACCATGAAATATGAACCACGGGATGATTCTCTTTCCCATCCAGAGAACTATTGGGTCCTTTTGGATTTCGCCAACTGGCCTTGGGTTGCCATTTCCACCAAGCTCCATAATTATTCAGATCAACAGGTCCTTCAGTAGGTACAAAAACCAACGAAGCAGCTTGAAGCAACGAATCATGGGGTTTGGGCGTTCCCGGTGGGAGTTCTTTTTTCAATTCTCCCCAATTGGGACTTAATTCTGCCGTGGTCACATATCCCGTTTCAGTTACAAAAGCTAGGAACTCAGCATTGGTTACCTCCGTTTGGTCCATCCAAAAAGCATCAACTGATACGCTGTGGACTGGTGACTCATCTTTACGGGCTTGAACGTCATTGCTTCCCATTTTAAAATTTCCTGCGGGTATCAGAACCATTCCGTCTTGGAGGATCGGTTTTATTTTTTTTGGATTGTTTTTTTTACATCCCAAACAGAAAACACCAAGTATCCCCAAAATAAAAAATAACTTTTTGAACATTCGGAATCTTATAAATATTGATTGATGATGTTTTCGTAACGTTCCTGCTTGCCACTGATCCGGTCCGGTGTAGAATTTGACAAAGCAAATTGAGCTAAATCCTCTAGGGATAATTCTCCGTTTTCAAAGGCCTTACCCTTACCGGTATCAAAAGTTTGATATCGTTCTTTTCTCAATTGAGGATAAGGAGATCGAGTAAGGATCTTTTCAGCAACCAACAAGGCTCGTGCAAAGGTATCAGCCCCTCCGATGTGCGCATGGAAAATATCGTCAATATCAGTTGAATTTCTTCTGATTTTGGCATCAAAATTAATTCCACCACCTTGTACCCCTCCCGATTGAAGAAATACCAACATGGCTTCTGTAACTTCGTATAGATTAACTGGAAACTGGTCGGTATCCCATCCATTTTGGTTGTCTCCTCGATTGGCATCAATACTACCTAACATTCCAGCTTGGGCTGCAACGGTTAATTCATGTTCAAAAGAGTGCAGAGCCAGTGTGGCGTGATTGACCTCAATATTGAGTTTAAAATCTTGATCTAGGTTGTATTCTCTCAGAAAGCCAATGGCTGTGGCAGCATCAAAATCATATTGGTGCTTCATCGGTTCCATCGGTTTGGGCTCAATGAAGAAAGTTCCTTTAAATCCTTGCCCACGTGCATAGTCACGCGCCATAGTCAACATTTGAGCCATATGATCCAATTCTCGTCCCATATCCGTATTCAAAAGAGACATATAACCTTCTCTTCCTCCCCAAAAAACATAATTTTCTCCTTCTAAAGCGAGGGTCAAATCCAAGGCCATTTTAATTTGAGTACCAGCACGAGCCACCACATTAAAATCGGGATTGGTGGCTGCCCCGTTCATATAAACAGGGTTAGAAAAGCAGTTGGCAGTCCCCCATAGTAATTTTACTCCGGAATCCTTTTTCTTTTGAGCTACGTACGCTCCGATTTCTTGAAGACGTTTTTCATTTTTTGCCAAGGTATCTGCCTCTTCGACAAGATCTACATCGTGAAAACAGAAATAGTCAAATCCCATTTTAGTGATGAATTCAAAAGCAGCATCTGCTTTATCCTTGGCACGTTGGATAGGATCAGTCGATTGGTCCCACTCAAATTGTTGTGTGCCCGGACCAAACGGATCGCCACCTTGACCACAGAAACTGTGCCAATAGGCCACAGCAAATTTAAAATGCTCACGCATGGTTTTACCCATTACCAATTGGTTTGGGTTATAATATTTAAAAGCCAAAGGATTGTCTGAATCTTTCCCTTCAAATAAAATGGCCCCGATTCCTTTGTAATATTCTTTATCTCCTACAAGTATCATTGTGTTGTGTTTTGATTATTGAGTTGTTTATTTAATTCTTTTTTCCAAGCTTGATAAGCCATTAGATAGGCATCCTTTTTTTGGGGTAAAACGACTGCTAATCGATCTTTTTCGCTCATACGACTGCTGTATTGATCAAAGGATCTGTTTTGGATTCCTGCTGCTCGGGCAGCTCCTACAGCACCCGTGGTTTTATATATCTCAATCGGCTGACCGATCAGACTCGCCACCGTATCCGAAAAAATCTGAGAGCGAAAAAGATTGTCATTACCCGCTCTAATCACTTGAATATCCAATGCATCTTTGCTCAAGATTTCCATTCCGTATGCAAATGAAAATGCAATTCCTTCCAAAACAGATCGACATAAATGCCCTTGAAGATGTATGTTTAAATTCAAATTGCTAAAATGAGCTCCTACAGTTTTGTTGTTAAACATGCGCTCAGCACCATTGCCGAACGGGAGATTGATCAACCCCTGACTGCCAATGGGTACAGCTTCGGCATGTGCATTCATGGTTTGATAATTCTGAAAGCCGGTTATTTTTTTTAACCAACTGTATTGAATCCCTGCTCCATTAATACATAAGAGCGATCCCACTACAGGATGGGCATTGGTATAATTGACATGTGCAAAATGATTTACACGATGAAGTTCTTGAGAAACCTCTCGATCGCTAACTGCAAAAAGGACTCCTGAGGTTCCTCCCGTGGCAGCAATTTCTCCGGGCTTTAAAATGTTTAATGCCCATGCATTATTGGGTTGATCTCCTGAACGATAACGAATCGGTATTCCTTTGGGGAGTCCGGTTTGGTCGCTGGCTTGTTGATTTACAGTTCCTTGATTTTCAAAGTTTTCAACAATAGGAGGGGTAAGATTATGGTCGATTCCATAATAATCTAACAACCAATTGGCAACTTTTTTTTCTTTAAAATCCCACAGCATACCCTCAGATAAACCGTTTTTGGTTGTGGCTATTTCACCTGTGAACTTAAAAGCTATATAATCTCCAGAAACTTTTGAATAATCTGCAATTATTCTTTT
>JAYNHN010000027.1:5973-18170 GCA_038108035.1 Flavobacteriaceae bacterium | reverse complement strand
CAGGGTGTATACTGCTGGAAAAACCATTTCATCTACAGGAGGACATGGTGATCCTACTAACGGGTACCGAGCATCAATTCAAGGAGACCCGGGACCTAAAGAAGGCGTCGTGAACTCAGTAGATGATGCAAAAAAAGCGGTTAGACAGCGTTATAAAAATGGTGCAGATTGGATTAAAATCACAGCTACTGGTGGGGTGTTAAGCGTTGCTAAAAACGGACAAAATCCTCAGTTTACGGAAGAAGAAATTGCGGCCATCACTCAAACTGCAAAAGATTATGGTTTCAAAGTTGCCGCACATGCCCACGGTGATGAAGGGATGTATCGAGCGGTGGCCAATGGGGTCACTACTATTGAACACGGTACTCTTATTGAAGAACGAACCATGGATTTGATGAAAGCCAAAAAGACCTATTTCGTCCCCACTATATCTGCGGGTAGGTTTGTTGCTGAAACGGCTAAAAAACCGGGTGCATATCCCGAGATTATAGTCCCTAAAGCTTTAGCTATTGGAAGACAAATTCAAGATACATTTAAAAAGGTATATGAATATGGAGTACCCATTGCTTTTGGAACCGATGCAGGTGTTTTCCCTCACGGTCAAAACGCAGACGAATTTATTTTTATGAACGAAGCAGGTATGCCGGTAACCGAAGCCCTACAATTGGCTACTTTAGTCAATGCTGAAATCCTCGGTGAATCGAATCGCCTGGGTCAGCTTGCACCTGGATTTTTGGCGGATATCGTAGCCACAGATGAAAATCCCGAAACATCCATTCAAACCCTGAAAGCAGTTACTTTTGTAATGAAAAATGGAGTGGTAGTTAAAAACGAATAAAATTAAGCTCCCGAGGTAGTTTCCATCGTCCGGTCAATTTTTTTAACCAAACCTTGAAGCACCTTACCGGGCCCCACCTCGGTGAAATGAGTCGCTCCATCAGAGATCATCTGCTGAACACTTTGAGTCCAGCGAACCGGGGCGGTTAGTTGAGTAATTAAATTGCGTTTTAAAAGTTCAGAATCCGACGTTCCTGTTGCGGTTACATTTTGATAAACTGGACAATTGGGCGTATGAAATGAAGTATTTTCTATCGCTTTCTCGAGTCGTTTTTTTGCCGGCTCCATCAATGGGGAATGAAAGGCTCCACCTACAGGAAGCAAAAGTGCTCTTCTAGCTCCGGCTTCTTTCAGAGATTCACACGCAGATTCTACCGCTGAGCGTTCTCCGGAAATTACCAATTGGCCCGGGCAGTTGTAGTTGGCCGGAATGACCACTCCTTGAGTAGCTTGGCAGATGGATTCTACTTTTTCATCCTCCAGTCCGAGAATTGCCGCCATGGTACCGGGTATTTCATCGCAGGCAGCCTGCATGGCAAGCGCACGTTCTTTAACCAAGAGAAGTCCGTCCTCAAAAGGAATGGCACCTACCGAAACCAGTGCCGATAGCTCTCCCAATGAATGGCCAGCAACCATCTGAGGGGTAAATCGTTCGCCCATGATTTCACTTAAAATAGTAGAATGCAGAAAAATGGCTGGTTGAGTCACTTGTGTTTTTTTTAAGGCCTCTGCATCCTCTCCAAAGAGGATGTCTGTAATATCGAAACCTAAAAGTTTGTTGGCCTGATCAAACCGGGCTTTTGCCTGAGGATGATTTTCATAAAGTTCTTTTCCCATTCCAGGAAATTGGGCTCCTTGCCCAGGAAATACATATGCGTTCATTCGTTTATTTTTTTATAGGTTAGATAAGAGTAGGAATAGGGTTGATCGGTAGTTGTCGAATGTTTTTCTGAAGCAACCAGTTCCCATTGCGAGGGATCGATCTTTGGGAAAAAGGCATCCGCATCAAAAGGGGCATGTACACGAGTGAGTTCAATTTGATCAGCAATAGGCATAAAAAGAGAATAAATTTCTCCTCCCCCAATGATAAATGGCTGAGGGTCTCCTTGGGTGAGTTTTAGTGCATCTTCAACAGTATGCACCACCCAAGCATCCTTTGCTGAGTAATTTTTATTGCGCGTGAGAATAATGTTTTTTCGGTTGGGTAGTGCTTTGGGCATGGATTCAAAGGTTTTTCTTCCCATAATAATGGCATGACCTTGAGTTAGTCGTTTGAAGCGCTTTAAATCATCAGAAATATGCCAAATCAATTGATTATCCTTTCCCAATGCATCGTTCTCTGCGGCAGCAGCAATCAATGTAATTTCTTTTGAAGAATCTGGTTCATTCATCTATTGAAAAGATTAAATTTGCCACAAAAATACACTTTCTTCTTCACGCATGCATTCTGATTCTTTTCCATTATTAACAAATCAAACCTATCTCAATACGGCCTATGTAGGTCTAATGTCTAGTGCACTGGCTCGTCATCGATCAGAACAAGATGAAAGTTATGTTAAATTAGGACCCCTTTATAAAGCAAAGGCGTATGAATCCTTGGATACGACCCACCATTTGGTCGGGCAATTTTTTGGATCCCAACCCCAAAATAGTTTTGTAGTTCATAATTTTTCTCACGGAATCCGTCAGGCCCTTTCCTTTCTTCCTAAAGATGCCAAAGTTCTTTTATTGGAGGATGATTATCCTTCGCTTTGTGAAGCATTTCGTGAGCTTCATTTTCCAATTCAGTCCCTCAAACAACAGCCTGATTTGGAAGAATCCATCGAACAAGTATTGTCAACCAGTTCCATTGATATTTTGGCTTTGAGTATCGTCCAGTATACCACAGGAATGCTTATTGATTTTGATTTTTTAAAAAAGATTAAAGAAAAATTTCCCCGTCTGATTATTATGGGAGACGGCACACAATTTTTGGGTGCACATTCTTTTCAGTTTGATGAATCCCCATTTGACGTTGTGGCTGCCAGTGGTTATAAATGGATGCTTGCAGGTTTTGGAAACGGAATTTTAATGGTTTCACAAGACTTTTTAGAATTTGCTCAAATCCAAACTAAACATCTATATGATCGTATTTTTAATGGACATTTCAACTTGCTTGCTACTTCGAGTTTACATTTTGCAATTAACCAACTTGTCCAAGCCGATTTTTCTAAATTGATGTACAAAAAAGAGGCTTTATCCATACGGGCTAAGGAAGAGTTAACGGAAACAAGATTTTTAGCGCCTTGGGTTGCTACTCGAAAGAAACACAGCAGTATTTTTAGCTTGTTGGGAGGCGAGTCTTTGTACCGACATCTCAAAGAAAATAAAATTGACTGTATCCAGAGGGGAGAAGGGGTACGGGTTTCTTTTCATTTTTACAATAACGAATCGGACTTGGCTGCGTTAATGGAGGCTCTGGCTCATTTTAAATAGCAACCTTTCCTTTTATAAGGGGATGAGGATCGTAGTCAATCAAAACAAAGTCCTCATAGGTAAAATCAAAAATATTTTTTACTTTGGGATTCAATCGCATAGTGGGAAGCGGTTTTGGTTCTCTCGAAAGTTGTTTTTCGATCTGCTCATTGTGATTGGAGTAGATGTGAACATCTCCAAACGTATGAACGAAATCACCGGCTTTATAACCGCATACTTGTGCCACCATCATAGTTAATAGAGCATAAGAAGCAATATTAAAAGGAACGCCTAGAAATACATCGGCACTGCGTTGATAAAGTTGACAAGAAAGTTTACCGTCGGCTACATAAAATTGAAAAAAGGCATGACAAGGGGGGAGTGCGGCCTTGTTATTGGCTACATTTTCTGCAAATGAGACGGAGGGATCTGGAAGAACACTGGGATTCCAAGCTGAGACCAACATTCTCCGGCTATCAGGGTTGGTTTTTAAGGTGGTAATTACTTCTTGAATTTGATCAATTCCCTCGCTGTTCCAATTGCGCCATTGATGACCATAGACTGGGCCTAAATCACCATTTTCATCAGCCCACTCATTCCAAATACGCACACCGTTTTCCTGTAAATAAGCAATGTTTGTAGTTCCTTTAAGAAACCAAAGGAGCTCGTGTATCACAGATTTTACATGAATTTTTTTAGTCGTTACCAATGGGAAACCTTTTGATAAATCAAAGCGCATTTGGTATCCAAAAATACTTTTAGTTCCTGTTCCTGTCCGGTCTCTTTTTTCGATTCCTGTGGTGCGAATGTGTTGCACTAATTTCAAATACTGTTTCACTGTTTTGATTTTCTCAAAAATAAGTGCAATAAAAAAAAATTAAACCGAAACGACCAAAAGATTATTAAAAAGAATTAACAATTGGATTGTCAGCTTTTTCTTTTGGAAAGTTCATCTCTTACTCGGGCTGCACTTTCATAGTTTTCTTGGGAAACCAAGGTTTTTAAAAGACTTTTTAGTTTTTCAACCGAGAGTGATTTTAAATCCTGAAGGGTCTCACTTTTTTTACTTTGCTCGGTAACAAAATTTTGTATCCAATTGTCTTCGGAAAGCTTTTTTTCTCCTGAGGAAACAGCTGCCGTAAATCCAGCTTTTTTCAGAATTGAGTCGTAGGTATAGATGGGTGCTTTATATCGCAATGCTAATGCAATGGCATCAGAAGTTCGCGAATCAATAATTTCTTCAATTTTATTGTGTTCACAGATTAAACTGGCGTAAAAAACCCCATCCACCAGTTTGTGAATGATGACCTGTTTTACATTAATCTCAAATCGTTCGGCAAAACTTTTAAAAAGATCGTGTGTTAACGGACGTGAAGGTTTGATTTCTTGTTCGAGTGCAATAGCAATGGATTGTGCTTCAAATCCTCCTATGACAATCGGTAATTTTCTATTGCCTTTGGACTCACTTAAAATAAGTGCATAAGCTCCCGTTTGGGTCTCGCTGTACGAAATGCCTTTTACTGTCAGTTGAATTAACTTCATAATATCCTAAAATTATAACAAAAGTGATTTCTTATTTCAAGCTAAAATTAAACTTGTTTTTTAATAACGTCAATTTTCATTGTTTATTGAGTTCTTATAATATATAATTATTGATTAAATTTGCGCCACAAAGATATATCTTAATGAAGACCATACAATTTAGACAAGCGATAGCCGAGGCAATGACTGAGGAAATGCGCCGAGATGAAACCATATATTTAATGGGAGAAGAAGTTGCTGAGTACAATGGGGCTTACAAAGCTTCGAAAGGCATGTTGGATGAGTTTGGTGCCAAGCGTGTTATAGACACCCCGATTTCTGAGGCAGGATTTTCCGGTATCGGTGTGGGATCAACTATGACGGGTAATCGACCTATTATTGAATACATGACTTTTAATTTTGCATTGGTGGGAATTGACCAAATCATAAACAATGCAGCAAAAATTAGACAAATGTCAGGAGGACAATTTCCTTGTCCTATCGTATTCAGAGGACCCACGGCTTCCGCAGGACAGCTTGCTGCTACCCATTCACAAGCTTTTGAAAGTTGGTATGCAAATTGTCCTGGTTTAAAAGTTATAGTTCCCTCCAATCCTTATGACGCTAAAGGCTTGCTCAAATCAGCCATTCGTGATGACGATCCTGTAATTTTTATGGAGTCAGAACAAATGTATGGAGACAAGGGAGAAGTTCCCGAAGGAGAATATACTTTGCCCATTGGCGTAGCGGACGTAAAAAGATCCGGCAATGACGTTACCGTTGTTTCGTTCGGAAAAATTTTAAAAGAAGCGATGGCTGCAGCGGATCAATTGGAAAAAGAAGGGATCGATTGTGAAGTCATTGATCTGCGAACAGTAAGGCCACTGGATTATCAAGCAATTTTTGAATCGGTCAAAAAAACAAATCGACTGGTTATCTTGGAGGAGGCTTGGCCATTTGGAAATGTAGCTACTGAAATTACCTATCTGGTTCAAAGTGAAATTTTTGATTATTTAGACGCGCCCATTGAAAAGATTAATACTGCTGATACCCCTGCACCTTATTCTCCTGTATTATTAAAAGAATGGTTGCCCAATTACGAAGATGTGGTCAAGGCCGTCAAGAAAGTAATGTATCACTCATAAATTTTTAAAAAAAACAACTGGAATGAGACGGTTTTGAACAGACCCTTTTAATGGGTCATATCCGATTTTGTATTCTAGATTGTTTTACTATTTTTACGCACACTTTTAACAACACATATTATGGAATTAATCATACAATTTTTACCGGCATTTGGAGTCTTAGCCCTGCTCTTTGTTTTTGTCAAAAACAGTTGGGTTTCAAAGCAAGAGGTAGGAAACGAAAAAATGGCTCGAATTGCAAAGAACATTGCAGACGGAGCGATGTCCTTTTTAAAAGCAGAATACAAGATTCTCTCTATATTCGTTGCTGCGGTTGCTGTTTTATTATTCTTTAAAGGTCAAGCTGAGGCTGGATCCAATGGAATGGTAGCGGTATCCTTTATCGTAGGAGCGATTTGTTCTGCCCTTGCTGGGTTTATCGGAATGAAGGTAGCTACGAAAGCCAATGTAAGAACCACTAATGCCGCTAGAACTTCTTTAGGAAAAGCGCTAGAAGTTGCTTTTGCTGGGGGTGCTGTTGTAGGATTAGGTGTTTTAGGATTGAGTGGTCTTTTTGCAATCTACAGTGGACAAGGTTGGGAAATTACAGAAATACTCAATGTATTGTCTGGGTTCTCCTTAGGCGCTTCTTCCATTGCCCTTTTTGCTCGTGTGGGTGGAGGAATCTACACCAAAGCTGCCGATGTAGGTGCTGACCTAGTTGGAAAAGTGGAAGCGGGAATACCCGAAGATCACCCACTAAACCCTGCAACCATTGCCGACAATGTAGGAGACAATGTAGGAGATGTTGCCGGAATGGGAGCAGACCTTTTTGAATCCTATGTGGGATCGATCATCGGTACCATGGTTTTAGGAGCATTAATTATTACTCCGGACTTTGATGGTCTTGGAGCTGTTTACCTACCGTTGGCTTTAGCAGCGGTTGGGATTGTGATGTCTATCATCGGAACGTTTTTTGTACGTGTTAAAGAAGGAGGTTCTCCTCACGCAGCCTTAAACCTTGGAGAATTCGGATCTGCAGGACTGATGTTAGTCGCGTCTTATTTTTTAATCAATGCATTTATACCCGAAACCGTTGAGGGGCTCCCTTCGGGAGCGATGGGGGTTTTCTATGCAACCATTGCTGGTTTAGTAGCCGGTTTGGCCGTAGGAAAAGTTACTGAATACTATACCGGTACCGGTACTAAACCAGTCAACTCTATTGTGGCTCAATCCGAAACAGGTGCTGCAACCAATATCATTGCAGGCCTAGGTGTGGGAATGATGTCCACAGCGATTCCGATTATTTTAATCGCTGCTGCAATTTTAGTATCGCACCACTTTGCCGGATTGTACGGAATCGCCATCGCTGCGGTTGGTATGCTTGCTAATACAGGGATCCAATTAGCCGTTGATGCCTATGGTCCCATCTCGGATAATGCAGGAGGAATTGCTGAAATGGCTGAATTAGATCCGGAAGTTAGAGAGCGTACAGACAAATTAGACGCAGTTGGAAATACTACAGCTGCCATTGGTAAAGGATTTGCGATTGCCTCTGCTGCTTTAACTGCTTTGGCTTTGTTCGCAGCCTTTATGAAAACAGCTGGAGTAGCTGCTATTGATGTATCTCAGCCCAAAATCATGGCTGGATTACTAGTAGGAGGGATGTTGCCTTTTGTCTTCTCTGCCTTGTCAATGAATGCAGTGGGACGAGCGGCTATGGCCATGATTGAAGAGGTACGTCGTCAATTTAGAGACATTCCTGCTTTACGAGCGGCATTGGATGTAATGATCAAGTACGATTCCGATATGTCAAAGGCTTCTGCTGCTGACCGAAAAATATTCGATGCTGCCGATGGGGTTGCAGAATATGATAAATGTGTTGAGATTTCTACTACTGCTTCGATTAAAGAAATGGTATTGCCCGGCGTTTTGGCCATTGTTGTTCCTGTTGCCATAGGATTTATTGGAGGAGCAGAAATGCTTGGAGGACTTCTTGCGGGAGTAACTACTTGTGGAGTTTTGATGGCAATCTTCCAATCCAATGCAGGAGGTGCTTGGGACAATGCCAAGAAAATGATTGAAGAGCAAGGAAAAAAAGGAACGGATGCCCATAAAGCAGCCGTTGTCGGAGATACTGTAGGAGACCCCTTTAAAGATACTTCGGGTCCGTCTTTAAATATTTTGCTCAAATTAATGTCGGTTGTGGCTTTGGTAATTGCGCCCAGTATCGCAATGGATAACGATGCAGTAGCTGCTTATGTTGATGGACAATACAAGGATGCCTTTGAAGTAGCAGTTCCTGCAAAAGAGGGAAAAGAGGCTTATACGGTCAGCATTAAGACTACCGATGCAAATGAGAATACTACGGTTGAAGTTTCAATTACTGGTGAAGCAGAAGAAGTTTCCGAAGCACTTAAAAATGTGGAAAAGCAAACTACTAATTAAAGATTGGCAAGAAATACATAGCTAAAAAAAACCGCTGTACAGCGGTTTTTTTATGATTCATTATTTTTGAGTTTTTGATTAATCTGTTGAATTATTGAATGTAGGTCCTCTTGATTTTCAACAAAATCTATGGAATCCACATCAATAACGACCATTTCTCCTTTGGTATATCCACTGATCCAAGCCTCGTAGCGCTCGTTCAGTCTGCTGAGGTATTCAATACTAATGCTGTTTTCATACTCCCGACCTCTTTTATGGATTTTATTGACCAAATTGGGAATACTGCTCCTCAAATAAATTAACAAATCGGGTCCTTTTATAAGAGACTCCATCAATTCAAATAAACTCAAATAGTTTTCAAAGTCACGCTGATTCATTAAACCCATTGCATTGAGATTGGGAGCGAAAATATGCGCATCTTCATAGATAGTCCGATCTTGAATAATCGTTTTCTTTTGATCCCTAAATGTAAGTAGTTGGTTAAACCTACTGTTTAAAAAATAAATCTGTAAGTTAAAAGACCAACGTTCCATGTGCGTGTAGAAATCATCTAGATAAGGATTGTCGATTACGTCTTCAAAATTAGGTTCCCAATTATAATGTTTGGCTAAAAGTTCAGTTAAGCTGGTTTTTCCAGCTCCTATGTTTCCTGCAATGGCGATATGCATACTCTCTGGGATTTTCAATCTCACTGCAAAGTAGTAGCTTTTTTGAAAAGAAAAAAGGAATGCTAGATTTAAATAAAAAAGTTTATTGTTCGGAAAATTTTTATTTTAAAAAAAATCATGTAATTTTGTAAAAGATAACGAGGAAGGATTTGACTGATTGCAAACCTCGAAAAAAAAATGCTAAAGCAGTGTTGCTTTTTTAAACAACTGTTTAAATCCTTCCTGAAAGCAACGATTAAATGACATATTTTTTTACCTCAGAGTCTGTGAGTGAAGGCCATCCAGACAAAATTGCTGATCAAATTAGCGATGCACTTTTGGATAATTTTTTAGCCTTTGATCCAGATAGTAAAGTCGCGTGTGAAACCTTAGTTACTACGGGTCAAGTCATTTTGGCAGGGGAAGTCAAAAGCGACACCTATTTAGATGTTCAAACCATTGCAAGAGACACCATTAATAAAATTGGATACACTCAGGGAGCTTATCAATTTAGTGGCGATTCATGTGGAGTAATATCGTTAAGTCACGAGCAATCTCAAGACATCAACCAAGGAGTTGATCGTGAAGAAAAAGATGATCAAGGTGCTGGTGATCAAGGGATTATGTTTGGGTATGCGACCAATGAGACGGAATCATATTCTCCATTGGCATTGGATCTGTCCCATAAAATTCTTATTGAGCTAGCGGCTCTGCGAAGAGAAAATAAGGAGATCACCTACCTCCGGCCGGATTCCAAATCGCAGGTAACCATCGAATACAATGAGCAGAACAAACCGCTTAGAATTGATACAATTGTTGTATCGACGCAACACGATGATTTTGATTCGGATGATGAAGTTATGTTGGCTAAAATCAAATCGGATGTCATTAAAGTTTTGATTCCACGTGTATTGGCAAAATCAACCCCCGAGATTCAGAAACTTTTTGGTCAAGATATTACCTATCATGTAAACCCTACAGGCAAGTTTGTCATTGGAGGTCCTCATGGAGATACTGGACTGACCGGACGTAAAATTATTGTGGATACCTATGGAGGTAAAGGTGCCCACGGAGGGGGTGCTTTTAGTGGTAAAGACCCTAGTAAAGTAGATCGAAGTGCGGCCTATGCTGCTCGTCACATGGCTAAAAATTTGGTTGCAGCGGGCGTTGCTGATGAAGTTTTGGTCCAACTTAGTTATGCCATTGGTGTGGTGGAGCCCACATCGATCAACCTCAATACATATGGTACTGCTAAGGTGAATTTGACTGATCCTGAAATCGCTGAAAAAGTAACCCAATTGTTTGATATGCGTCCCTATGCAATTGAACAAAGATTAAAACTCCGAAACCCCATGTATTTTGAAACTGCTTCGTATGGGCATATGGGGCGCCAGCCTCTGACTGTAACCAAAACGTTCGAATCTCCCTATAACGGAAAAGTGTCGAAGGAAGTAGAGCTTTTCACTTGGGAAAAATTAGATTATCAAGAATCCATTAAAAAAACATTTCAATTATGAGTACTCAACAATTAGCCACACGGGCATTACACGCAGGTCATCAAGCATCTGCATCTCAAGGAACTCAAGCAGTTCCCATTTATCAAACCACCTCCTATGTATTTAACGATTCGGAGCATGCAGCCAATCTGTTTTCATTGGCTGAACCAGGATATATATACACTCGACTGAATAATCCAAATAATGACGTTTTAGAACAACGACTCGCTGCCTTGGAGGGAGGAGTTGCAGCAGTCGCTACTGCTTCTGGAACGGCAGCTATAGCAACCACTCTTATGGTTATTCTTCGAACAGGAGATCATATAGTAGCATCCAATAGTCTGTACGGAGGGACCTACAATTTATTGGCCAATACTTTACCACGCTTTGGAATTACAACCACTTTTGTGGATCCTGACCGTCCCGAAGAATTTACAAAAGCAGTTCAGTCTAATACTCGTGCCTTTTTTGCAGAATCTTTGGGGAATCCCAAGCTGGATGTTTTGGATCTAAAAGCGATTTCTGAAGTGGCAAAAACAGCTAAAGTTCCTTTTATTGTAGACAATACAGTAGCCTCTCCAGCCCTTCTCAATCCCATTGAGCATGGTGCCAATATCGTCATTCATTCTTTGACTAAGTATCTAACGGGAAATGGAACGTCTCTAGGAGGCGTGATCATTGATGCTGGTACCTTTGACTGGGGTAATGGAAATTTCCCAGAATTTACTGAACCCAATCCCAGCTATCACGGATTGAATTACCACGAAGCGTTGGGGGCAATTGCCTTTATCGCCAAGGTACGTATTGAAGGACTCAGGGATTTGGGGAGTGCACCGAGTCCATTTAACAGTTTTCAAACCATTCAGGGAATTGAAACTCTCGAAATCAGAATGAAAAAACATTCTGAAAACGCCTTAAAATTATCGGCATGGCTTTCCACACGCGATGAGGTAGCTTGGGTAAATTATCCCGGTTTAAAAACGTCTAAATACAATGCTTTGGCTCAAAAATACCTAGCAAAAGGACAGAGTGGGATTGTTACTTTTGGTCTTAAAAAAGGATTTGAAGCTGGAAAGAAGGTAGCCGACGAAACGCAATTGTTTGCTCTGCTTGCTAATATAGGTGATACCAAGTCTTTGATCATTCACCCGGCGAGTACTACTCACCAACAACTAGATGAGGAAGCCCAAAAAACAACGGGAGTAACTCAAGATTTGATTCGTCTTTCGGTAGGACTGGAGGATGTCAATGATTTGATTGCCGATCTGGAAGCGGCCTTTGCAAACTTGTAATTATTAAATGAGCGAGGTCCAAACGATTTTGATACCCCATTTTAGGACCCACACGGGTGCTGTTTTGGATTCCATCTCTCTGCACTATCAGCTTTTCGGGTTGGAATTGGATCAGGCACCCGTCGTGTTGGTCAATCATTCTTTGACGGGTGATGCGGATGTATCCGGTGCTAAGGGGTGGTGGAAAGAAATCATTGGACCCAATCTTACAATCGATACCTTACGCTATGCAGTTTTGGCATTTAACATCCCCGGGAATGGAGTACAAGGACAAGTTTTTTCCAATCCCGAGGATTTTCATACGGGGGATATTGCAACTTTATTTTTAAAGGGTCTCGAAGTATTGAAGGTTAAAGAATTGTACGCACTGATAGGAGG
>JAYNHN010000027.1:0-5963 GCA_038108035.1 Flavobacteriaceae bacterium | reverse complement strand
CACCTGAATTAACTCTATTTTTGATTCCTATTGCTTCTGATTGGAAAGACAATGAGTGGATTATTGCCAATACTTTTTTGCAAAAACGTATTTTAGAAAATTCCAATAGCCCTTTAGAAGATGCTCGTATTCACGCCATGCTCACATACCGAACTCCCCAGTCGTTTTCTCATCGTTTTAGTAGAACCCAAAATGAGGAACTGGGAATTTTTAATGTCGAAAGTTGGTTATTGCATCACGGTAAAAAATTAGCCAATCGATTTGATTTTAAAGCCTATATAATGATGAATCATTTACTTTCTTCTATTGATATTGAACGCAACGGAATGAATGCGCAAGAGGCCATAGCAAAAATTCAAGCTGAAATTCATTTGATCGCTATTGATAGTGACTTATTTTTTACACCTCAGGAAGATCAAAAAACCTATAAAATGATGAAACCCATTAAAAAAAATATTCATTACCACGAATTAAAGTCCATCCATGGACACGATGCATTTTTGATTGAAAATGCAGCCGTATCAAATATAACTAAAAAAAATAATTATGAATGTATCTCTGGAACGTATTAACGAAGATTACCTTTTCGAAGTAAAAAATTCAGACGGACACCGGGTTCTTTTGGACAATAAATCTAAAACTACTGGAGAAGTACAAGGAGTCAGTCCAATGGAACTTCTTTTGATGGGAGTGGCAGGATGTAGTAGTATCGATATTGTGGCGATTCTAAACAAACAAAAAATCAACCCCACTTCTCTAAAAATGGAAGTACAGGGACATCGTCACGAGGGTGCCGTTCCGGCATTGTTTTATCAAATAGATATTACGATCCTTTTAGAAGGCAATTTTTCTGCCGAAAAAGCGAAAAGAGCAGCACAGTTGTCCTTTGATAAGTATTGTTCTGTATCAAAGACCTTAGAACCTACCGCAAAAATTAATCACAAAATCATACTTAACGGTACCGAAATATGACCCCCAAATTTGAAACCCAAGCCGTCCGTATTCAAATGGAGCGATCGCAATTTCAAGAGCATTCTACTCCCTTACACTTAACCTCTAGTTTTGTCTTTCAAGATGCGGAAGAAATGCGTGCCTCGTTTGCTGAGGAAAAAGAACGCAACATTTACAGTCGATTTTCCAATCCCAATACTTCGGAATTAATCGACAAAGTAGTCGCTCTGGAAGGAGCAGAAGACGGATTGACCTATGCCAGTGGGATGGGAGCGATTTTTGGAACCTTTGCTGCCCTTTTAAAGGGAGGAGATCACATTATTTCTGCACGTTCTATTTTTGGATCGACCCACAGCCTGTTTACCAACTATTTTCCAAAATGGGAAATTCACACTTCCTACTTTAATGTGCGGGATTCGGATACCCTTGAAGCACTCATTCAACCCAATACTCGATGTATTTATTTGGAGACACCCACCAATCCGGGGGTTGATGTGTTGGATTTGGAAGCTATTGGAAAGATTGCTAAAAAACACCAACTCCTTTTTATCGTAGACAATTGTTTTGCGACACCTTATTTGCAACAGCCCATAAAATACGGAGCCGATTTGGTCATTCATTCGGCGACTAAATTAATGGATGGGCAAGGACGTGTTTTGGGCGGAATCGTAGTGGGAAAGAAAGAATGGATCCGTAAGTTGTATTTGTTTAATCGAAACACAGGAGCCTCCCTATCTCCATTTAACGCATGGGTGCTTTCGAAAAGTCTTGAGACCCTAGCGGTTCGAGTGGATCGGCACTGCTCAAATGCACTTGCCTTAGCCGAAAAGTTGGAAAAGCAACCCCAAGTCAACTGGGTAAAATATCCATTTTTGCCTTCCCATCCGCAACATGCTTTGGCCAAAAAGCAAATGCGAGGTGGAGGAAATGTTATTTCTTTTGAAGTTAAAGGTGGATTGGAAAAAGGAAGAAAATTCATCGATGCAATCGAAATGTGTTCGCTTTCTGCCAATCTAGGAGATTCTCGATCTATCATTACGCATCCCGCATCAACGACTCATAGTAAGTTGTCTGAAGAGGACCAAAAAGCAGTGGGTATTACATCCGGTATGATCCGTTTGTCGGTGGGATTGGAACATCACGAAGACATTTGGAACGATGTATTCAATGCATTGACAAATTGTTAGTTATGGAGCAAGCTTTAAAAAATAGGATTTTAGTTTTGGATGGAGCCATGGGCACTATGATTCAAAACCACCAATTGGAGGAAGCGGATTTTCGATCCATTCGTTTTTCGGATCATCCGTGTCCATTAAAAGGCAATAACGATTTACTTTCCATCACTCAACCTGAGATTATTAAAGAAATTCACAAAGCCTATTTAGAAGCAGGAGCCGATATTGTAGAGACCAATACATTTTCTTCTACTTCGATCGGGATGGCGGATTACCAAATGGAAGATTTGGCCTATGAGCTGAATTACGAGAGTGCAAAAATTGCCAAGGAAGCCACACAAGAATTCAATGAACGCACTCCGGATCAAGCCCGATTTGTGGCAGGATCTATTGGTCCTACTAACAAAACAGCGAGTATGTCGCCCGATGTTAACGATCCGGGTTATCGAGCGGTTCATTTTGATGAATTGGTCGTGGCTTATAGCGAACAAGTGGAGGGTCTGATAGACGGGGGATCGGATGTGCTTTTGGTAGAAACCATTTTTGATACTCTCAATGCCAAAGCTGCTTTGTTTGCAATCGATCAAATCAAAACTAAAAAAAGAAGCGAAATTCCCGTCATGGTCAGTGGTACGATTACAGATGCTAGTGGGAGAACCCTTTCTGGTCAGACCGTGGAGGCTTTTCGGATTTCATTAAGTCATATTCCCATTTTGAGTATTGGTTTCAATTGCGCCTTGGGCGCGGATCAATTGTTACCCTACGTAAAACGCCTTTCCAATCAAAGTGATTTGTATGTTTCTGCCCATCCCAATGCCGGATTGCCTAATGCATTTGGAGCCTATGACCAAAGTCCGGAGGAAATGCAAATTTTGATTGAAGAATACCTTAAACAAAACACCGTGAATATCATTGGCGGTTGTTGTGGAACGACTCCAGAACACATCCGTTTAATTGCTGATATTGCTAGGAAATATCCTGCTCGAAAACCTAACCTAAAGAGATGAGTTCACGAAAGCCTTTATTACTAGCGGGATTGGAACCCTTGACCATTACAGAAAACACCAATTTTGTCAATGTGGGTGAACGGACCAATGTAACGGGTTCTCGAAAATTTTTACGTCTGATTGAAAACAAACAATTTAACGAAGCTATTGAGGTGGCTCGGGAACAGGTTTTGGGGGGTGCTCAGATCATCGATGTCAACATGGACGAGGGGATGATCAATGGGGTAGAGGCCATGACTACTTTTTTAAATCTAATTGCTGCCGAACCGGACATTGCTCGAGTTCCCGTGATGATTGACAGCTCCAAATGGGAGATTATTGAGGCAGGTTTAAAGGTGGTGCAAGGAAAAGGAGTGGTGAATTCCATCAGTTTAAAAGAAGGAGAAGAAAATTTTATCCATCAAGCCACCACCATAAAAAAATACGGTGCTGCGGTTATTGTCATGGCATTTGACGAAAAAGGACAGGCCGATAATTTGGAACGGCGCATCGAAATATGCGAGCGTTCTTATACGATTTTAGTAGAAAAAGTCGATTTCCCACCCGAGGATATCATTTTTGATCCCAATATTTTCCCGGTTGCAACGGGGATGGAGGAGCATCGAAAAAACGCACTGGATTTTTTTAAAGCAACTCAATGGATACGTGAACATTTACCGCACGCCAGTGTGAGTGGGGGAGTAAGTAATGTTTCCTTTTCTTTTCGTGGGAATAATACGG
This sequence comes from Flavobacteriaceae bacterium, assembly GCA_038108035.1. Taxonomy (GTDB): domain Bacteria; phylum Bacteroidota; class Bacteroidia; order Flavobacteriales; family Flavobacteriaceae; genus MS024-2A. The sequence continues at coordinate 2,110 of JAYNHN010000027.1, read as the reverse complement.
TACGTGAAGCAATGCACGCTTCTTTTTTGTATCATGCTATTCAACACGGAATGAATATGGGGATTGTTAATCCCAGTTTGTTGGAGGTCTACGATGAGGTACCCAAAGACCTCATGGAATATGTAGAAGATGTTTTGTTGGATCGGAGGGAGGATGCCACCGAACGCTTACTTGATTTTGCAGAAAAATTGGTTTCGGTTAAAAAAACGACCCAAAAAGACACCCTTCTTTGGCGAAAAGAAGATTTAAAAAGTAGAATTACCCATGCCTTGATCAAAGGCATCGATGCCTTTATTGAGGAAGATACCGAAGAAGCCCGTTTACAAGCCAATCAGCCCATTGAGGTAATTGAGGGGCCATTAATGGACGGGATGAACGTTGTTGGAGATTTGTTTGGCGAGGGGAAAATGTTTTTGCCTCAGGTGGTCAAATCGGCGCGAGTAATGAAAAAAGCAGTAGCTTACCTCCAGCCTCATATAGAGGCCCAAAAAACCGGCAATACTCAACATGCCGGAAAGGTATTGATGGCAACAGTAAAAGGAGATGTTCACGACATTGGAAAAAACATTGTAAGTGTGGTGTTGGCCTGCAACAATTACAAGATCGTGGATTTGGGGGTTATGGTTCCCCCAGAGTTGATCATCCAACGGGCGGTTGAGGAGCAGGTAGATGTGATCGGACTATCGGGATTGATCACGCCTTCGTTGGATGAAATGGTTTATTTGGCGAAAGAATTGGATCGACAAAATGTTCAAATCCCTTTATTGATTGGAGGGGCAACCACTTCTAAGGCCCATACGGCGGTCAAAATCGCTTCGGTATCCAAGGCACCCGTGATTCATGTCAACGATGCCTCTAGAGCCGTAGGGGTAGTGAGCAGCTTATTACAACCGGATAAAAAGGAAGCCTATACACTTAAAATTCGCGAAGAATACGAAGCGTTTAAAACCAAATTTTTAGAACGAAGTACCACCAAAGAATATATTTCCATTGAAGCTGCAAGGAAGAATCCGTTTCCCATCGATTGGGATGATTTTAAAAGCCCCATTCCTGAACAATTGGGAAGCCATACCCTTGAAAATGTTTCTTTAGAGACCTTGGTTCCTTATATTGATTGGACTCCGTTTTTCCGTTCTTGGGATTTACACGGTAAATATCCTGATCTACTCAATGATGAGTTAGTAGGAACACAGGCACAAGCTTTGTGGGAGGATGCACAAAAAATGTTGGATACCCTTGTCAAGGGAAAATGGCTTACTGCCAAGGCCCGTTTTGGACTTTTTCCCGCTCAGTCCGTTGGGGACGATATTGAAGTGTATCGAACCGAAAATCGAACCGAGGTGATCGCTAAATGGTTGACCTTAAGACAACAACTCAAAAAAAGAAGTGGACAACCCAATCAGGCTTTAGCCGATTTTATCGCTCCAAAATCCAGTGGCAAAAACGACTATATGGGTGCGTTTTGTGTGACTACGGGTTTTGGTACCGAGGAAAAAGCAAAAGCTTTTGAGGCGGATAATGACGATTACAGTTCCATTATGATCAAAGCTCTAGCGGATCGACTGGCAGAGGCCTTTGCCGAGTATTTGCATCAGGCCGTCCGAACTGAATACTGGGGATATGCTGTAAAAGAACAATGGGACAATGAAGAATTGATTCAGGAAAAATATACGGGAATTCGTCCAGCACCGGGTTATCCTGCCTGTCCGGATCATTTGGAAAAAAAGACCCTTTGGAAATTATTAGAAGTTGAAGAAACCATTGGGGTTACTTTAACAGAAAGTCTGGCTATGTGGCCGGCTTCCTCGGTTTCGGGCTATTATTTTGCCCACCCTCAATCCCGTTATTTTGGATTGGGAAAAATAAAAACAGATCAATTGATATCCTATTGCGAGCGAAGAGGAATTGCACTAGAGGAGGGACGTAAGTGGCTGAATCCCAACCTAGCAGACTAAAAAAAATAGACACATGAAAGTAACTGACCACATTAAAAAAGCCAAAGGTGAAACTCAATTTACCTTTGAAATTTTACCCCCATTAAAGGGACAAAACATCGACAACCTGTTTGAGGCCATTGATGTACTGATGGACTTTAACCCTCCTTTTATAG
>JAYNHN010000026.1:8373-18829 GCA_038108035.1 Flavobacteriaceae bacterium | reverse complement strand
CTATTACGCCACACAACCCGAGTGTTCCGCGTCCAGAGCGTCTATTTTAACGGGTTGCTATCCGGATCGAATTGGAATTCATAATGCCTACGGACCTGGATCCAAATTAGGATTGAACCCCAGTGAAACCACTCTTGCGGAACTTCTTAAAGAACAGGGGTATGCAACTGGAATTTTCGGAAAATGGCATTTGGGAGATGCCCCTAAATTTCTTCCTCGCAAACACGGCTTTGACACCCATTACGGAATATTATACTCCAACGACATGTGGCCTCAACATCCCCAACAAGGTACGGTTTTTAATTTTCCGGACATTGAACTGTATGAAAATGAAACCCCTTTGCGAGTCCTTGAAGATCAAACGTTTTTAACTCAAGCACTGACCGAAAAGGCTATTGATTTTATTAAAAAAAATAAGGAAAATCCTTTCTTTGTTTATTTACCTCACCCTCAACCTCATGTTCCACTTTTTGCTGCCGATGAATTTAAAGGCACGCAGGCCCGTGGATTGTACGGTGATGTGATTCGCGAAATTGATCATTCCGTGGGTCAAATACTTGCAACTCTCGAATCGGAAGGAATAGCAGAAAACACGATCGTGGTTTTTACTTCGGATAACGGCCCTTGGCTTTCCTATGGGGGCCATTCAGGTTCGCCGGGGATATACAGAGAGGGAAAAGGAACCAACTGGGAAGGAGGACATCGGGTGCCAGGGATCATACGATATCCAAAAAAAATTCAACCCAATACCCGTATCGATGCTCCTGCAATGGGGATCGATTGGTTGCCTACATTGACAGATTTTACAGGGAGTCCACTTCCGGAGAAAAAAATTGATGGAGCTTCTTTAGTTCCTCTCTTAACCGGGAGGACCACTATTTCACCGCACGAAAACTTTTTCTTCTTTTACCGAACCAATGAACTTCATGCTGTGCGGCATAAGGATTGGAAGTTGTACGTACCCCATACCTATCGATCACTCAACGGTAGAGAAGGAACCAACGACGGATTTCCGGTGCCCTATGATCAAAATGAGATTCAAGTGGCCGAATTGTACCATTTGATTTCAGACCCTAGAGAGGAAAAAGATGTTGCTTCCGACCATCCTGAGATGGTTATTAAAATCAATAAAATTGCCGATTCCATCCGAAAAATACTTGGCGATCGATTGACCGGTGTTAAAGGAACCGAAGTCCGTCCGATAGGTATGGTCGAGAATTGATTTTAGAGGTTTGCCCAAGGACCGTGTTCGAGACCGTCACTTTTGGAATCGGTTGTTCTGAACCCGTGTCGGCCAAAAAAATCACGTTGAGCTTGAATTAAGTTTGCGTTGCTTTGGTCTTGAGTCATAGCATAAAAATAATTCAAAGAAGTACTCAACATAGGGGTTGGGATTTGTTTTTTTATTCCTAAGATTGACATTCCTTTTAAAGATTCGATATCCTTTTTAATCAAGGATCGAATCCTTGGTATGTCAAAAAGGGTAGGACTTTGATTCAAATCATCGATCAAACGATCCATTAACTTTGATTTGATGATACATCCATTCGACCAAATGGAGGCGATACGCGAGGAGTTTATTTCCCAACGGTACATTTCAGATCCATGGCGAATCATTTCAAAACCTTGATGGTGATTGATCCATCTAGAGAGATCGTACGCTTTTTTTAAATCATCTAAAGAAACAGATGATGAATCTTCTTTGCGATTAAAATACCCAGACCATTTGATACGTTCTTTTTTAAAAAAAGAGGTAAATCGAGCATGTAGTGCTGCAGACATTAGGGTATTTGGGCTACCGATTTGGGTGGCAGAAGCCGTTGCCCAAGCCCCGGTACCTTTGTTGGAGGCTTGATCTTCAATCCAGTCAATAAAAGGCACTCCTTTTTCATAATAGCCTAAAATTGAGGCGGTGATGCCTAGCAAATAATTTTGTGAATCGGTTTTTTGCCAAGTATCCAAGGTGGTTTTTAATGAGGAAATGGAATGACTTGGGTCGGATAATGCCAGTTCAAAGACTTCTGCGATCAATTGCATTTCTGCGTATTCAATTCCGTTGTGAACCATTTTTACAAAATGGCCTGCACCACCTGTTCCTAGATAACCACAACAGGGAGTTCCCATTTCGTTTTTAGCTGAAATGGAATGCAAGTCTTTTTCTACGAAGGAGTAGGCACTTGCATCTCCTCCAATCATCAGAGAGGGACCCTTTAAAGCTCCTTCTTCTCCACCGGACACCCCCATTCCTAAGAAAAGAATCCCTTTCCTTTTTAGGATAGAGGCTCGTTTCTCTGTTTTTTGATAATGCGAATTTCCTCCATCAATCACTACATCGCCTTCATCCAATAATGATACAAGTGCCTTTAAAATCGCATCGGTGGGTTCTCCAGAAGGAAGCATTAATAAAAGCTTTCTTGGGGTGGCGATTTGCTTAACAAAAGATTCTAAGTTCTCAAAAGGAAGAGCCTTTTTTAATTCTGGGTATTTTTTTACTTTTTGAATAGCAACTTGTTCTTCACTTCCTTTGACAAAACGGTTAAACAGAGCCAATTCGATACCCTGCCGAGCAAAATTCCGACTCAGACTGGTACCCATGACTCCTAAACCCAGGATTCCCCAAGTTATTTTATTTTTCATTTAAAAAGGTGTTGAGTTGATTCATCAGTTTTGGTATTTCTTGATTTGCGTTTAGATGAAGCGCATTTCGCGGAGGTTCTAGAGTGTTCAACTGACTATTAAGTAATGATAAGGGCATAAAATGTTCTCGTTTTTTTAATCTAGATGCTAATGTTTTTTGATCGCAATCCAAAAAGATCCACTGGATATCTTCTTGGGAAAAACCTTCTTCCAATTGCCTACGATAGTCCCTTTTAAGAGCCGAACAGGATACAATCACGGTTTGGTTTTGATTTTCAAGCATGGCTTGATTCAGCAATTTTAGCCAAGGTTTACGATCGGAATCATCTAGGGGTATGCCCGACTTCATTTTTTGAATGTTAACCTTGGGATGGTAGTCATCGCCCTCTAGAAAAACACCCTTTGTTTGCTTTGCTATGGCTTTTGCTAAGGTGGTCTTCCCGCTTCCACTAACGCCCATTACGATCATGATTTTTGACACGTAATAAAGATATAAAATCCGAAACTATTAAAATCCCTGGAATCTACCGAATTTGGAGCGATAACAAGCCGATGATTTTCCTCCATAAAAAACAGATAATTAAAGTGGGTAATTACTACTATTTTTTACATAAAAGCCTTGTATCCAGTAAGATCAAGAGTGGCTTTTTAAATTTAAAAAGCGAGTACTTACTTTTAGTTTAAAAATTTCTAAAGTGCATCCCAAGAAAGGGCCTGTCTTTTTTCAGCCGCTAATTTGGCCAGCGACAAAATTTTGGAAACTATTAGATTATTTTCAATACTATAAAGCGAATAAGGATCAAGGGTTCGTCCTTGGTGGACCACTTCATACAACAGACGAAAAGGATCTTTTTGAAAAGTAGCTATCTGTGGAGGAGTATGAACTTTTTCACCTTGAGCTTCTTCCTTCATTAGCTTCATTTGGGTGCCATTTATACAATTGATAAAGCCGTCTGAACCGTAAATTTGCATGTCTTTACGATTGTGAGACCAGTTCCAGGATGCCTGGATAACCACTTGTTGTTGGGGATATTCTAAAATGATGGTCGTATCGTCATCCACCTTCGGATACCGATGGGGTTTGGTTTGTTTGGCTATGCAGTATACTTGTAAAGGAGTTGCTCCCTGAAGTAACCAAGTAGAAAGATTGGCACCGTAACATCCAAAATCGGTTAAGGCTCCTCCTCCATTCAATTCAGGATCGGTGAGCCAGGCTAAAAATTCATCGCTACATCCAATTTCTTGAGGACCCGGATGCCCCGTATTAAAAACAATTTTGTTAAGGCTACCGATTTGATTATTATCTAATAACCGTTTTGCCTCGTAGGTAGTTTCATACCAAGAGGTTTCGTAATTGATCAGAAGAGGAACCTGGTGTTTTTTGGCAATAGCAGCCATTTTTTTAGCCTCTTCGTAGTTTGTTGCTAAGGGTTTTTCAACCATAATGGGGATTCCTTTTGATGCAAAAAAGGCGACTACATCTAAGTGTTCTTTCGTAGAATTAAAAGCGGATACAGCTTCGGGCTTGGCCTTTTTATACAATGCTTCGTACGAATCGAAGAATACGGAATCGGGAAGTTGATACCGTTTTTGGTAGCGAGCAATTGCCTTTTGATTGGTCTCTACAATTCCAACGATAGAAACATCTTCTTTTTGGCGGTTTAAAATCCAACTTACATGATCGTGAACCAATCCAATCACTCCCAAACGAAGGGTTTTAGACGTATTTTCAGTACGGATGGGTTGGGTTGTATTGCCAAATACGAAATTTGTGATTAGGCAAAGTACAATCAGAATTCCTTTTGGGTGAGCGCTTATAAATTTCATAAAATGAGTAAATTGATGCACTGAATTTAATTATTTTTAACCATATAATTTTAAACCTATGTATTATTCTAAATATTCTATATCCTTTCTTTTTATTTTTTGTATGATTTTGAGTATCCAGGCACAGGATGTCCCTAAAAAGTTATTGGCCATTTTTGCCCACCCGGATGATGAACAGTCCATAGGGCCCTTATTGGTCAAGTCGGTTGAGCAAGGAGTAGAAGTTACTTTAGTCATTGCTACGGATGGACGCTTGGGAGTAAATGAATATACTGATTATAAGGCTGGAGACGAATTGGCGGCTATTCGAAAAAGTGAAATGAAATGTGCATCCGAAGTTTTAGGAGTCAACCTGATTCATTTGAATTATCACGATCAACTCAAAGCTGCAGAGGGTTTTGATGGTCATATTCCCCATGTTCAATCGTTACTTTTAGAGCTTAAGGAAATTGTAAATTCTCTTCAACCCGATGTCATTATTACTTGGGGTCCTGACGGGGTGACCACCCATATGGATCACCGTCTTGTAGGGGCTTCGGTCACTCAAGTGTTTGTCTCTCAAAAATGGGGAAAGCCCATGGATCTATTCTATTTTGGAATCCCTAGCGAGATGCTTTCTTCCGAAAAAGAAAGAACCCTTAGAGGTCAAGACCGAAGTTATCTAAATACCACCATTGATTTTACAAGGGCTCAATACGATACTGCTTATCAAGCTTTATTATGTCATAAAAGCCAATATCCTGCCGAACTAGTTGAAAAAATAAAACAAGAGCGCGCCCAAATGGGCATGAAGCTTTATTTACGACAGTTTGCAGTTCCTAAGCTGCAAAGAAAATCGATTTTTTAAATCCCAGAAATAACGGTTGTATTCGGTATACGTGCACGATTTCTTTCGATGAATGTGGGATTTACCCGGGTATTCCACAAATACAGTTTCTCTAAATGAGATAGATTTTTTACTTTTTCAAGAACAGTATTATTTACTAGAGTACTATGTAAATTGAGGAGGGTTAAGTGCTTTAAGGAATCCAAAAAAGTTAGATCCTGAACTCGGATCGGATTTTTTTGAAGCTGCAAACGGGTTAAATTTTCCATTTTAGCAAACACCTTAGTTTGAGGACCTTGAAGGTTGGAATCGCTTAGATTTAACCAAGTTATATAGGGAGCTACCTCCTCTAAAGCCAACAAAGCCTTAGCATCCAATTCACTTCCGTGAAAACGCACATCCAGAAGGGGATTGTCACTTGACAAGGTTCTCCAACTAAAATTGGCTTCTTCCAAAATTGTAAAAGATTTTTTAGGAAGCGGTTCCAGTTGTACGGTTTCGTACCATGGTTTTTCTCGGGTGTCCAAAGCATAGTGATCCAATAGGAGTCTTTGAATCCTTGGCTCAAGATTTAATTCTGCTAAAGAGGGCTCTGTATTTGCTCCTTTTTCGATCCACCATTCGACCAGTTGAATCTCTTGATAGGTAAAAGGAGTCCCTGTTGGAGGCATGAATTTTTCATCTTTTTGTGAACGCGTAATTCGATCATAGAGCAGACTTTTCTGTAAATTTTTAGCCACTAGGGCACTTCCACTTTTACCCCCCTTAAGAAGCCCTTCTAATGAAAGCATATTTAAGCCTCCGCGTTGGATGCTTCCATTGTGGCAAGCCATACATTTTTCGGACAAGATAGGCTGAATTAAGTTTTTATAAACAAAAATAGAATCCAACGGAGTCTGTTCGTTAAAAGATCTTTTTTCGGTTTTGGATTCTTGGGCTTGAAAGTCTTCGGAGGCATACTCCAACAAGAAATCCGAACCGTGAGTTAGACTTCCACCCAAATGACCTACAACGAGTAATAAAACCAATAGTATCCCATTATTTATATTTTTGATAGTAGAAGAGACCACAAAGTTAGGTAGGCTCATTATCCAAGCGAATCCTATAAATACGACTAAGGCGATTCCCATCCATTGATGAAGTGATAATTCGGAATCAATATAATGTCCGTTTTGGGATAGTAACCATCCTACAAATGCAGAAAGCACGGCACTTATAAAAGTAAAAAACCAAGCAGATGCTATCAGTTGGTTCTGTTTTTGTTGGGTCTTAGAGACCCAAAATTCGATACCAACTGTTAAGATTAAAAAGCCGATGGGTAAGTGAACCAAAACGGGGTGCAGACGACCGATAAAAGTGTTTAAATCCAGTAGAATCATTTTTTAAACCCGGTGTAATTTAATGGGGTAAGTTTTTCCCGAATTCCATTGAGGCACATAAATATTTTCATCGTCATCAATACAAACATCGTGGGGATTATAAAATGTTTTTTGATCGTATTCAGGGGCTTGTAACTGCTGACCTTCATAAGTGGGCATACTTCCTCCGGGAAGAGAGACCACTTCATTTTTTTCATTTAAAACGGCAACCATTCCATCATAGGTTCCCCAATCTTTAGTAACGATAACTGCAAAATAAAGCATTCCACTCTTGATAACAGGTCTACAGATATAGCAGGAGGGTAAGGAGATGGTTTCCAAGTATTTTCCGTCCAGTGTAAAACGTTTGAACGCATTGGCACTTCGCGAGGTAATTAAAAGGCAGGGTTCTTTCCCTTTACGAGTATCAATCGTTATTCCGTGGCAACAGTCAAAGTGTTCTGCACCCTCTCCTTTTCCACCAAAGTGACGAATGTAATTGCCTTTGGCATCGTATTGAGTAATGATATCCAATCCGTATCCATCGGCTATATAAATATCGCCATTGGGAGCGATGGTGGTTTCTGTAGGTTTGTATTGATCCTTTCTTTTATAGTCAGGAACTTCCTTTGGAGCCGTGAACTCCATCAGTTTTTTACCCTTTAAAGTAGTTTTGCATACTTTATGCGTTTCCGGGTCGGTGATAAATAAGAACTCTTCGCCTCCCTCATTAATTAATGTCAAACCATGGGCACCTGGATATTCGGTTCCCCAGGCATCCAAGATCGTACCCGATCGATCGTATACCAAAATATTGTTTTTGGGATGGGTCGTTGTCATAAAAATTCGATTTTTTTGATCTAAAACCATTTCATGACAATCGTTTACTGGAAATTGAGAGGGATCCTGAATACCCCATTCTTTGTCAACACGGTAGCGATAATCTCCATGACCAATAATCGGATTGTCATCTTTAGTTTTTTGCGTAATGACAAAAATATTCTGAAAAGGTGTGACCGTCATTCCGGTAGCCAAACCTGCTTTTTTGATAAATGTTCTGCGTTTTTGTTTCATTTTTGAGGGGGTTTTTAAGATAAAATTTCAGGAACGACTTCACCATGTACATCAGTGAGTCGATATCGTCGTCCTTGAAATTTAAAAGTTAATTTTTCGTGATCGATTCCCAACAGGTGCATGAGCGTAGCTTGAAAATCATGAACATGAACGGGACGTTCTGTAATATTGTAACCAAATTCATCGGTTGCACCGAGGGTAATGCCTTTTTTGATTCCTGCTCCAGCCATAAACAAGGTAAAGCATCGGGGATGATGATCTCTACCAAAGCTTTCGGGAGTTAGCAGTCCTTGAGAATAGTTGGTTCGTCCAAACTCACCTCCCCAAATAACGAGTGTATCTTCAAGTAGTCCACGCTGTTTTAAATCTTGAATTAAAGCGGCTGTTCCCTGATCGGTATCTTTGCATTGAATTTTCATTTGGTTGGGCAAATCACCGTGCATATCCCAACCTTGGTGATAGAGTTGTACGAATTTTACATCCTTTTCGATCAGCTTTCGGGCGAGCAAACAATTGGCGGCAAAAGTACCGGGGGTACGACTGTCTTTTCCGTAGAGGTCAAAAATGTAGTCTGGTTCGTCGGATACATCCATTACTTCAGGAACCGATGTCTGCATTCGAAAAGCCATTTCATATTGTTTCATACGCGATAAAATCTCTGGATCTCCCACATCTTGATGATGCAGTTTTTGTAATTCGTTGAGCGATTGCAGTTGTTCTTGACGGCTGGCTCCGCTTACACCTGGAGGATTATCTAGATACAATACAGGATCTTTTCCAGATCGAAATTGTACCCCTTGATGTTGGGAAGGCAAAAAACCATTCCCCCACAAGCGAGAATAGAGCGGCTGTCCGTATTTGTCTTTGGTCAGTAAAACTACAAATTCGGGTAAGTTTTTGTTGTCGGTTCCCAAGCCGTAACTCAACCAGGATCCAATTGATGGACGTCCAGGCAGTTGCGAGCCAGTCTGAATAAAAGTAGCGGCCGGATCGTGATTAATGGCTTCTGTGTACATTGATTTGATGAAACAAAGATCGTCCACAATTTTGGAGGTATGGGGCATCAACTCACTTACCCAAGCACCACTTTGACCGTGTTGTTTAAAATTAAAAACCGAACCTGCGGCAGGAAACGAAGTTTGTCCAGCGGTCATTCCAGTCAATCGCTGCGAGCCAAATATACTATCGGGGAGTTCTTTCCCATTCATTTTATTTAAAAGAGGCTTATGGTCAAACAAGTCCAATTGTGAGGGTGCACCACTTTGGAATAAATAAATGACGCGTTTGGCTTTTGGGACAAAATGAGGAAGTCCTAAGTCATTCGTTTGAACCATATTGGAGATCCAGTCCTTTCCATAAATAGGGCTGGGGCCTAAAAGGCCTCCTAAAGTTAAAGCTCCCATTCCCAAAGAGGTTCGGGTAAGGAAATCTCTTCGAGTGTATTTTTTGTTATGGTGTGGTTCGTTACAGTTCATGCTTATTGCTTTACGTAGGTTTCGTTGTGATTTAGCAAGGTATTGGCTACTAGAGTAAGGGCTGCCGTGTGAATGGGATTGAGTTTTCGATCAAAAGGCTTTTCGCCTACGGTTATGGTTTTATATGCTGCGTTGGGATTTTTTTGATAATAGGCTCTTTGTTTGGTATACAACTTTTTTAGTACCTCCATTTCTTCGGCTTTCGCATGTCGAGAAGTGGCTAGACGGAATCCGTATTGAATTTGATCCTCCAAGGAGGTTCCCCCTTCTTTTTGGATACGCTCGGCAAGAATACGGGAGGCTTCGAAAAACTGGACGTCGTTTAGAAGGACTAAGGCTTGAAGTGGTGTCGAGGTGGTTTCTCTTTGAATCGTACAGACTTCACGAGAAGGAGCGTCAAAAGCAATCATAGCCGGTGGAGGAGAAGTACGACGAACAAAGGTGTACAAACCTCTGCGATACAGACTATCACCTCCGGTCGTTTTATAGTCATACAAGCGAAGGGAAAAGGTACTTTTTTCTTTCCACAGACCTTCGGGTTGGTAGGGTTTTACACTTTCACCTCCTACATGACTGACCAATAAACCACTAGTGGCAAGGGCATTATCTCGAATCATTTCAGCTGGGAGACGGTATCGATTGCTTCTTGCCAACAACACATTGGTCGGGTCTTTTTCCATTAATTCGGGAGTAGCTTTCGAGCTTTGCTGATAGGTTCGTGAAAGAACCATTTTTTTGATAAGCCGATTGATGTCCCATCCATTTTCCATAAAGTCAATGGCAAGCGCATCCAGCAATTGCGGATGACTGGGCATCATACCCTGAACTCCAAAGTCGGTTGGAGTGCGAACCAAACCCTGACCAAAAATCATCTGCCAGTAGCGATTGACCGTAACCCTTGCTGTCAGAGGGTGGTTTTTACTAAACAACCATTTGGACAAGCCCAAACGATTTTTAGGAAGACTTTTGTCCATGGGAGGGAGTTTTCCGGGGACTTTTGCTTCCACTTCGTCACCAGGATCGGCATAATCCCCTCTGTTGTATAAATAAGTAGTTCGAGGCTGTGGCAACTCTTCCATCACCATCACTTCAAGGACGGGAGTTAAAACCTCTAACCATTCGTTTCGCATGTTTTTTAATTCCTTTTCCAGCGCACGTATCTTGGGATCATTCGAAATCCAATGAGACTGAACTAAAGATTCACTAACCTCTAGTTGAGTATCTGTGTAAGAATTGAATAACAAATTAACTTCAACAGA
>JAYNHN010000026.1:0-8363 GCA_038108035.1 Flavobacteriaceae bacterium | reverse complement strand
CAGAAGTTAAGGCCTTATTATAAAAAATTAAATCGTCCATACTTCCTGAAAAAGTCCCATTATCTCCTGTCGATCCTTCATAACTTTTGCCTACATATACGGCACGATCCTCTATCTTTAAACCGCTGGCCGAAATGGTTTTTATGGATTTATACAAGTTGTTGATCTCTGTAGTGGTAGGCATTAATTTTCCATCAATATAAATATGAAGTCCCTTGGCTTTTCCACTTCCATCGTAACTAAACGTTAAATGTTTCCATTGATTTAAAGGAATTTGATTTTTAGTTTTTAAATGGATCATGCTTCCCGGGGCGATGTTGATCAGACGCATGTTGAGATAATTCTCACCATCCAGATAAAAATCCCAACCTCGCCACCAGTTGTTTTTCCCTCCCGAAGTACTGATCACAAATTGACGGTGTTCCGGATCTTGCTGATCGGTTTGTATCCAGATTGCAGCAGAAAAGGCATCCGTCCATTCAAAGTTGGGAACTTCTTTCCCTAAAAAAGGGCGGTCATAGTCTTGCTCAAAACGAAAGGCTTTGTTTTTGATTCCCTCAACCACTGAAGGAGCTTGAGTAGCCCCTGCATTTCGGTTTTCATCCAAAATAAATGGGTGGGAGGTTTTATCGGACGTTCGACTTTTTCGCACCTGATCAAAAGGGTAGTAAGCAATTTGATGATTTTTAAGGCTGTTGACTTTGGGGATCTCTTGGATATATTCTGTTAAATTGCTCAATTCCTCGGTGGTGAGTTCTATCTTTTTTTCGATTTGTTCGATAGAGCTTTCAAGAAGAGCCAATTGTTCTTCTGTACTTGGATTCGGAAGTGGCAACAAAGGGCCGTAATCTCCGTCATCACCGGTCATACCCAATTCACGAATGTTATTAAAAAAAGCAGTGAGTTGATAGTAATCTTTTTGAGAAATTGGGTCAAACTTATGATCATGGCATTTGGCACAAGCCACGGTAAGTCCCAAAAAAGCAGTACTTAAGGTTTCTGTTCGATCAAAAACATAATTCAATCGCCATTCTTCATCGATGACCCCTCCTTCAGCGGTCATAGGCGAATTTCTGTTAAATGCAGTTGCTAATTTTTGTTCTCGGGTAGCTTGGGGCAAAAGGTCGCCTGCCAGTTGCCAAGTTACAAACTGGTCGTAGGGCATATTTTTTTTAAATGCTTCAATCACCCAGTCGCGCCATGGCCACATCGTACGCAGTCCATCGGCATGGAGTCCGTGGGAGTCAGCATAACGAGAGAGATCCATCCAGTCCAAAGTCAATCGTTCGGCATAGGCATCGCTTTTTTGGAGTCTATCAACTAGCTGAGCAATTGCATCCGTGCGTGTGTCGTTTAAAAAAGCATCAATTTGTTTGATAGAAGGGGGTAAACCCGTCAGATCAAAATAAATCCTTCTGATCAAAGTTTCTTTTGACGCAGTTTCCGAAAATTCCAGACCTTCTTCTTCGAGTTTTTTTGCAATAAAAGGATCAATCAAGTTTTGAGGGTCTACGTTTGTTTTTTGGGGAGGGATAAAAGACCAATGTTCTTTCCATTGTGCACCTTGCTCAATCCACTTGAGTAGTAATGCTTTTTCCCGATTGCTTAATGTTAAATTGGAATCCGGAGGGGGCATTTTTTCTTCAGGATCGGAGCTTACGATTCGGTGTGCACTTTCGCTTTTGAAGAGACTGCCTCCTTTGATAGCTCTCCTTCCACTTTCCAATTTGGCAAAAGCATATTTTTCTATATCCAATCGAAGACCTGCTTTCCGTGCTTTTTCGTCCGGACCGTGGCATTGATAACATCGATCCGAAAGGATGGGTTTGATGTTATAATTAAAATCAACCATTTCAGGAAGTGAGTCCATTTCCACAACCACTTCTTCAGGAAGATTTAAATCACAATGAATCAAGGAAAGGCATAAACAAGCAAAAAGAAATTGTTTACACCCTTTTTTTAATTGTTTTAAGGTCGAATTAGAGTTTCCCTGCATATCGGTAGACAAAAATTTATCTACGTAATTTAGGAAATATTTTAGTAATTAGGAAAGAAGCGTTAAACTCAAGTCGTTATTTTGAGTAAAATAAAAACAATACGATTCAGTTGATGAGCTTTTTGATGAAAAATAATAAAGGTGTATTTGATCATTTTTCAGAGTTTGGATTTTTTAAAACAAACAAACAAAAAGCCTATAAATTAAACTTTTGCCCCTTTCGCGCAATGTGAAATCCCTGTTTAAGCACCCATTTTGAAGCATCGCTTTTCGGGTCTAGCATAGGGTTGGTATGATTCATATGAATAAAATAGATTTTATTTTTAAGAGTTGGGGGAGATTCTCTTAGTTGTTCTACGGTTTCCTTTACTAATGGATGAGGAATTTCTGCAATGGGACGGTAATTGATTTCTGCAGCATCAAAAAAAGTAGCGTCGATAAAAGCAAAATCTACTTCGGAGATGATTTGCTCTAAATCCCATTTCCATTTAGTCCATTTGTCAATATCAGGAATAAAAAGAGCAGATTTGTGAGGGCCTTTGATTTTGTATCCAGCTGTTTCAGAAAATTCATCTCTGTGGGGAACCAATATAGGAGTCACTTGAATGGCACCCAAATCGGATACCGGCTGACCTTGATTTAAGTCAAAAAGCAAAATATTTTTTAGTTGGATCAATTGACTCCACGGACCGTTATTTATCAAAAAAGATTTCATTTTGGGGAGTACGTAAACGGGTAAACCTTTGGCACCCAGCGCCTCTCTTCCCAGATGCATCAAGCCCGTATAATGACCCATGTGAGCATGAGTTAGAAAAATAGCTTTGGGTGCAGTGGGGAGTAAGCTCCATTGGTGGATGATATCGGGAGTTGCTTCAAACAGTATCGTAAAATCTATATCGGGTTGGATTACGGCAAGAGCCGTAACTTTTCGTTCCATTTGTTCCTTCACCGATAGTCTAACACAACAGGATTTTAAGCAACCCAAATGAGGTGCTCCACCGTCTTGAACGGTTCCAAGTACAGTCAGGTAAACCGTTTGCGAGCTGTTTTGTGAAAATAATTTTGGGCAAATCAAGCTAAAGCCAAATCCCAGAATCAAAAAAGCTTTTTTATATTTTGGAGTCACTCAGTAGAATTGATTGTAATAATTTCAACCACTCCAGCACGTCCCAGTTGCCCCCATTTATTTGTTTCTGCCAGTGACTCAAACACATTTACTTCACGAATATTTTGAAGTGCAATGGTATTGGGAGGGAAATTATATTGTTGCCCATCGACAATCCAAAGTGGATACGCTTGAGAATTTTTGAAAGATTCAGATTGACGTATAATTACCAGACCCCGTTGAGTATCAATTCGTGCAGATCCTAAATGTTCTCTGATGGCCATCACTAGGTTGGGTGCATTTTCGTTAATTCCCCACTCATTCAAGCCTCTTTTAGCATAACGAGCTTTTTGTTTTTCAAAAGCTTTCTGCTTTCGTAAAGCCCGAATTTCCTTTTTGGACATTTCTTTAGCTTCGATTTCCTTTTGAGCAAATGTTGCTTGACTCAAAAGAAATAAGATCAATAGGACAATGGTTTTTTTCATGGTTTTTTTCATGGTTTTTTGTTAGATAGAATAGTTCAATAATTTTTATTTTGAAAATAGAATAAACACTCACTTAAAATAATAACGAAAATAATTTTTTATTGTTACAGTAACGAGGATATTTTATAGCAAATCAGTAAATTAAAACAGCTTATGGAATTACTAAATCTTTTAACAAAAAGAAATCTTTATTTTTATTAATTTGTACAAAAATTAAACCATGATAAAAAAAGTATCCTACATTTGTGTAATTAGCATCGTTAGTTTTTTTCTAAGTTGTTCAAAAGAAGAGGTGCCGCCACCAGATAAAATCATTGGGGATTGGGTTGCGTATTCCATTACCGACAATGATGGTGGGGTAATTGTTTTAAATGAATTGAGAGCTCAATTAGTAGAATTAGTAGAAGGATATTCTTGTCTGAATTTTACAGCAACCGTCAATGAAAAGTTGGTCAGCACAAGTTTTGTTAATATTGATGAAAATTCAAATTCCTGCAAAACACCCTCGCTAACCATTTATACATGGTCAATAGAAGAAGCAACGGGATTTTATAAATTTTCTCAGGGGACCAATATAGTCACCTACTTGATCACCTTTTCAAATAATGATTCACGAATGACTTGGGTAGATCAAAAAAGTAATGCAATATCGATCTGGGATCGAGTGGAAATCCCCACTGAAACAACCACCCCTTAACCTAAATGAAAAACGAAATAGAACTATAAATTAAAAAAATGAAAAAACTAATTCTTTTACTAACCGTTGGTTTGTTTGTCTCTTGTGGGGTCAAAAAAAATATAGACCCCTATGCTGGAACCTATAACATTACGATATTCGAGATAGATAATATCGGAGATCTTCCTTTAGAATGGAATCTTGTAAAAACCGAAACCGGTTACTCTTCAATTATAAATCCTCAAGAAGGAGCGGACATGCAAGAAGTAGAAGTAGATGTAGATTCTACGACTCAGGAAGAAAACACTTTTACTGTTGAAGCTTATGCGGGAGGATATGATATTTATTTAGAATTAACCATTGAGGGTGATGAGGTATCCGGTAATTTGATGGGGATGTTTGACATTACTGGAGAGCGGATCCAAAAAGAGAACTAAAAACAATTCCTAGCACAAAGTGAAGGAGTAATTCTTCGAGGATCGACTTGGTTTAAATATGGGATTTCAATTTTTGAATTATTGTTTTAGGCTCCATCGATGAAAATAATAGGTGGTTAGGCCACCCACCGAAGAAAAAAATGCCAGTAGCAAAAATACATATTGATGGCCTAGTATACCGGGGTTGCCGTCTAGTATTATTCCAATTAAAGGACCTAGGAAAATGTCAGGGGTAAAACCGACCAATGATATCAGACCGATAGCAGTACCTGAAAGTTTAAGAGGAATTTTTCCGGTTTCCAGAACGGCAAAGTATAAACATCGAACCGCATAGACACCGATGGTCAACAATTGAATGCTAGCAATAAAAAGAATAAAACGACTGGGCTGAACCCAACCCAAAGCAAAAATAAATGCGCCCAGACCACTACAGATAAAACTAATTAAAAGACCTAAAGCCATTTTGGAACGTGGGGTGTAAAAACCAATCAATCCTCCTATAATCGGCCGGGCATAAAGCAAAGCCGTCCCTACTGAGGCAGCTTGAACTTGAGAATAACCCATCACTTCTTTTGCATAAAGTGAAAAAATATCCGTGATTTTATAACCTACATATGCGCATAAAATAATGAGCATTAACATGCTTACACTTGGAAGCATCAAGACTTGTTTAATCTGAGAAACGGTGATCTTAGAAATCAAAGCTTCATCCAAATCTTTTTTAGGTAGTCGTAGATAAAACCAGACCAAGAATCCGGCGGATCCTACAAAAAGCACACACATCCAAATAACTTGACGCAAAGCGACTTGAGTTACTGCTAAATTTTCCATTACTTTTTCGGGTATCATTGTGGCAAACAAAAAGACCCCTGCACTACCAATCAATGCGCTGACAAAACCCCGACCTCCATCCAACAATCCAAATGCTTTTGCTTGGGTATGCGATCTTCCCCAGATACGAGTCGCTTTAAGCATGGGTGCCCAAAAAAAGAATAAGGTAGAAAATCCCCAATAGCCATAGAGGATTTTTAGTGTAATTAGTGAAGGAAATGTAGCGTAAACAAGACCTCCCAAGGCCGTTAGCCATAATGAAATAGAGATTAATTTCTGAGGCTGAAACTTGTCGGCGAATGGACCCCCTAACAGATAGGAAAATAAGGCAACAATTCCATAAACCGAAAAACACAGTCCCAATTCCGTATTGTCAATTCCAAAGGTGGTCAAAACCGTAGGACGAAAAATCCGAGGCAAAACAAAAGGGATTGTAAAAATAGCTTCTCCAGCAATAACTAATAAAAATAAAGTGAATCCCGGGCTTTGTTTTTCCACGAATATCTGTTTTGATTTTTTTAAAGGTAGTCTTTATTTTATGGACACTCCTTTTTAAAAAATAGAATCCTTCTATTCGGAGACCCAACCGTCCGTTTTGGTGAATGCGGGTTTCTTAAAAAAGGTTTTGTGGATTAACATTCAATTGTTCCCTCCAAAAAACGTACTGCTTTACCTCTGATATAGACCCGATCGTTTTTTAGTTCGCATAAAAGAGTACCACCTCTGTTTGAAAGTTGCCGGGCTTTAAAAGTGGTTTTATGGAGTCGGTCTGCCCAAAAGGGAACGAGGCTACAATGCGCTGAACCGGTTACTGGATCTTCAAAGAGCCCGGCTTGAGGGGTGAAAAAACGAGAAACAAAATCCACTTCAGGGCTTTGACCTTCAGCCGTTACGATGATTCCTCCAGGATCCAAATTTAATTGATTGAGTTGTTCAATATTAGGTGAAATTTGTGTGATTTCTGCTTCGGATGAATAAACCAACAAATAATCCCGGGCTTTCCATACTTCTTGCGGTTCAATATTTAAACCCTGAGAAAGGATGGGTGGTAATTCCGTTTTTTGAGGAGGTCGGCTAGGGAAGTCTAACTCCAAGTAATCGCCTAATTTTTTAACCTTTAGAATGCCACTTTTGGTATCGAATTCAATTTCGTTCCCTAAAAAGCCAAGTGATTCAAAGATCACAAAAGCAGTGGCTAAGGTTGCATGTCCGCATAAATCCATTTCCAATTCAGGGGTAAACCATCTTAAATGAAAACGGTTTTCGGAAAGAGGAACAAAAAAGGCAGTTTCAGAGAGATTGTTTTCCAATGCAATGTTTTGTAGCAATTGATCTTCAAGCCAATGATCTAAAGGACAAACTGCGGCTGGATTTCCACTAAATAATTTTTCGGTAAAAGCATCAATTTGATAAATAGGAATTTTCATACGGTTTTGAATTTAAGCAATCTTTTTTCAGTATTGTCTCACTTTATTTAGTAGTTGATTTAGGGGTGACATCAATTTTTTTTAGGATGCCTTTTAACAAATATACTGATTTTGAAAAATTACTAAACGAAGGGCGAGTTTAAACACAAGCAAAGGGAATTAATGGCTGTATCGAGCGAATCGATGTACTATGATTCCATCGGAGGATTTGAATTGGGTTGAATTCGTTGTGATAGAAGTTGTGTTAATTCTTCTTCTTTTTGGGTTCCAATCAGTAATTTTTTACCGTTTCGTAATTGGAGAGCAAGCCCTATTGCCCCTTTGATATTATAGACGGTACCGTAGGAGCTTCCCAGTCGTATACCATAGCCAACAAAATCATAGTGCACAACTTTGGCTTTTTTAATATTAGTCCAAGAAATATTTTTTTTGACAAAAGGGAAAAAACGCACTCGGATTTCTTGATTGGTTATGACTGTTTGAAGCTTTATAGATAAAAGCAAAGCAACGAAGAGGAACATCCCAACTGAAAACAAGATCAATCCCCAGTTTGACATTGGATTGTTTCCAAAGGGTTTTCCAACAATGAACTGTTGATACATTCCGTAAAGTGGGAGGAAAGCCATTCCCACTAAAATAAAATAAATCCAAGGTTGCGTAAATCTTTGTTTTTCATTAAACAGGTTGTTCATAATTTTTGTTGTTAAGTTTTTATAAATAAGTATCCAGGTTCAACGTCAATCGAAATAAAGATTAAGTCAAATATAAGGGGAACTTTTGGGATTTTTAGAATAAGGAACATCCCTGTACCCAAAATCATTTCGTACCATCCATTTTTTTCATTCCTAAATATCTTTGAAACTCTTACTTTTCAATTCAGTTGAGGACAGGAGTAATATCCCACACAAAATTTAATTAAATAGAATGTTCCTTAATTATTTAAATTTAATAAGTGACTAATTGATTTCCAGATCAACAGTCAGGGGGAGTGCTCTTGAGGAGGTACCCGCATGAATTGAATAAAGTCCTTTTTCTAGAATCCATTGAGACTTTTTTTCAGACCAATAGCTCAAATCAGGCAAAGGGATTTGCAAGCTTAGACTGGTTGAATCTCCCGGATTTAATAAAGGGGTCTTAAGAAACGTCTTTAACTCATAAGGAGGTCTGTCAACTGAGGAATCCGGTTTGGCAGAATAGACTTGTACCACCTCTTTGCCGGCTGTGGATCCAATATTGATGACCTTTAGTTCCAAGTTGACGAAATCCTTTTCTTGGTTTACTGTTAAATCGCTTAACTCAAATTGGGTATAAGACAAACCAAAACCAAAAGGATAGGATACCTCCAACTCGGCTTTATCAAAATGTCTATAACCCACATAGATTCCTTCTTCATATTGGGTAAAGTC
>JAYNHN010000025.1:0-18926 GCA_038108035.1 Flavobacteriaceae bacterium | reverse complement strand
ACATTGATTCTATTTTCTGTCTTTCCATCTGCTTGCGGTAACCATAACGGCAGCTAATCAGTTTTATATTAATTCAGATCGTGTTTCAAAAAAGACGCTAGAGAATCGATTGGTAGGGGTTTTGACTTCTTCGGGAACCCCGTCCATTGTTCTACGGACTGAAAAAAAAGTAGCCATTGATGAAGTGGTCTATGTGATGAATATCGCCAATAAGAACGGAATAAAAGTAGTTTTGGCAGTCGAAAGTCCCTAAGCATTTGATCTATGAAATTTTTGAATACAACTCATAAAAAAAAATCAGCAGGGTTGACCACTTTGGTAGCAGCATTGCTACTGCTTTTGTTTTTTCTTTTGGGATTGACTTACTACGACCCCCCCATAAGTTACGGCATGGAAGTAAATTTTGGTACACAAGGGCAAGGAAGCGGACGCATTCAACCAAAAGAAGTGGTCGCGTCCAAACCCACACCCGTTGAAACAAAAGAAACTCCAGAAACAAAAGAATCGACACCTACCCCCATAAAAGACATTCCTGTTGAGTCCAAAGAAGTAGTAACTCAAGATGAATCTTCGGTAGCTGTACCTAAAAAACAAGAAGCTAAATTAAAGCCTCAGCCTGAAGAAAAAACTCCTAAAGAAAAAGCAGAGACAACCCCTCAAAAGGAGGTTCCAAAAGTATCCGACGCAACCAAAAGTGTGGTTTCCAATTTGTTAAAAAACAAGTCCCAAGAGGGTGAGAAAACAACGGGAGAGGGGGACGACCTAAATGCCGGAGACAAAGGTAAGCTAGAAGGTGATCCGTATGCAAGTAGTTACTATGGTAATACAGGTTTAGGGGGACGTGGAAAAGGATATGGACTGAATGGAAGAAATTTGCAATCCAATGGTAAAGTAGTTCAAGATTGTAATCAAGAAGGGACTGTGGTGGTCCGAATAACGGTGAATCAACAAGGCAATGTTATAGAAGCAGAACCGGGAGTAAAGGGGAGTACGAACACCCACCCTTGTTTAATGGCACCAGCAAAAAGAACGGCCTTGTTGCACAAATGGTACCCCGATCCAAAAGCCCCGGATCAGCAGATAGGTTTCGTTGTGATTCAATTTAAATTGGGAGAATAGTATTGGAATCGTATCAAGAAACATTGGATTGGATGTTCTCAAGATTACCTATGTTTCAGAGGAAGGGTGAAGCAGCGTATCGACCGGGTTTGGAAGCGATGGAAGAATTGGATGGGTATCTGAAACACCCTCATTGTTCTTTTCGATCTATTCATGTTGGAGGAACCAATGGAAAAGGTTCTACCTCTCATATGATAGCTTCTGTTTTGCAAACCGCAGGACATCGAGTTGGATTGTACACTTCACCCCATCTTTTAAGCTTTAGAGAGCGAATCAAAATAGATGGGAGGATGATTCCTAGAGAGGAAGTAAGTTCATTTATTAGTGAACACAAAAGTTTTTTTGAGCAAAAGCAATTTTCTTTTTTTGAAATGACCGTAGGGATGGCTTTTTCATATTTTAGAAAGGAAGAAGTAGACTTTGCAGTCATTGAAGTAGGGATGGGGGGACGTTTGGATGCAACTAATATCATCCGTCCTATACTTTCAGTAATCACAAATATTGGCTTAGATCACTCGCAATTTTTAGGAACAACCCGACCTCAAATCGCAAAAGAAAAAGCGGGGATCATAAAGGAGAATACTCCCCTAGTGATTGGTGAGGAAGATCCCGAAATAAAATCTCTTTTTGAAAAAAATGCTACCCAAAAAAATGCTCCTATCTTTTATGCAAAAGAAGTCCTAGATCATCATTTTTCGACCGATCTAAAGGGGTTTTATCAAAAAGAAAATATGAAAACGGCAGTTCTAGCCTTAAAAAATTCTAGAATCAAGGGTTTGACGGAAGCGGTTATTCAAAAGGGATTGAGCTCAGTTATTGGTAATACTAAAATAATGGGTCGATGGCAGAAAATTTCAGAGAAACCTCAAGTGATTTTGGATGTTGGTCATAACGAGGAGGGCTTGAAAATGATTTCTGAGCAGCTAAAATCCACTCCTTACAATCAACTTCATCTCGTCATGGGTTTTGTAAAGGGTCGAAAAATCAAACCATTACTTTCGTGTTTTTCTAATATCTCAAAATTTTATCTAAGTGCCCCTCAATTAGAGCGTGCATTATCCGTTGAAGAAATTAAAGAACAACTGAAAAACACCAACAAAGAAATTTTATTTTTTGATACAGTAGAAACGGCTTTTAAATCAGCTATGAGAGCTACTCTAGAGGGAGATTTGATTTTGGTTTGTGGCAGTACTTTTGTCGTGGCAGAAGTTTTGGCATTAAAAAACTCAAATAAAGAAAATTTTTAAAAGTGAATCCTTTGGAATTAGGGTTTTAATTCTATCTTTGCCACCTCTAAACAAGCAAACTGCTATTAAGTTTTTAGGGCGCTTAGCTCAGTTGGTTCAGAGCACTTGGTTTACACCCAAGGGGTCGGGGGTTCGAATCCCTCAGCGCCCACCACTTCAACCTCACTTTTAAAGTGAGGTTTTTTTATTTGATAAGTTAAAAATTGAAACTTAGTTTTTTGGATTAAACTCTGAACTAGGAATTATAGTGTTGATTGTTTAGAAATATAAATCAACTTTAAGGTAAACTGAACAAGTCTTCAACAGTACACTTAATAGTTTTGGCAATTTTTAGGGCTAAAACCGTGGAAGGAATGTATACTCCGTTTTCAATAGCATTTATACTCTTTCTTGACACTTCAGCGGCAACGGATAGTTCTTGCTGGGTTAAACCTGCAGATTTTCTAAGTTCCTCTAGATTATTTAATAGTTTTTTGTGGCTTTTTCCCAAAATTATTTTTTTTCAAACTCCTCAACTGCATTTGTAAGTTCTTTGCCTGTATTTGGATATAGATATCCAGCAATTAAGGTCCCAACACCGATGGCAGCAACCAAAAAACCAACTCCTTCTAATATTCGTCCTATAGCAATAAAACCAAGAAGAAAGAGGCCAATGCCAACAAAAATCGTAACCACTCCATTTCTACGATAATCTAACGGTTCTTTTTTTCGATCGTCAAAAATGGTTAATAATTCTTCCAGTTTGGCAGGGTCATTTAAGTGTTTGGATATTTCTAGTACCGTTTCTCTCTTTCCCTTATTATCATAGTACAACCAGATGAATACGGCTACAGGGATGATGATTCCCGTGAGCATTCCAAAAATAGGTATAATAATATTTTGATCCATAAATTTAAATTTAGTTAATGTAACGCAAACGTAACATTTTTTACAATGAGAAGCAAACGTTACATTTAAAAATTTCTATTGATAAATAAAAAGTAATTGGATTTCATTAGAATAAAATTTGATTTTGTGGAGTATTTGATTAAGATTTGGTGGATTGAATGGAAAAGCAAATGCTTTAATGCTTTGTTTTAATTTTACCCATTAAATTTAAAATTATTACTAAAATCCCCAATAAGGATTGAATAAAAAAGATAAAATTAAATTCGGATTTTTCTATCCAATTTAAAGCCCCACTAAGTGTGAAAATAAAACCGTATAAATACCAGAAAACTTTTCTGAATTTGGTTTTTTTCTGTTCTGAAATTTCCATTATTTTAAGAATGGTAAAATGGAGAATAGCAACTAAAACAAAAGTAACAAGAAGAATTAAAAAGCCTTTAACCATGCTCCAAATATAAATATTTCAAATGATAACAGAGATTTATAGAATTGTAGGTTGCTCATCGAAAATAGGATCGTTCTGATGTTCAAAAGCGATAGAACCATGATTTTTGTGTAGAGATAGATTTTATTAACATTTATTTAGGTTTTGAAGATGTAACTTTTTCTCTTAAGTAGAGTCTATATTTATATATAGATTCATCACAAACCTGCCTGAGTTGAGTACATTGATAATTATTTGATTTTGTTAAACATTTGGCGACCTTTTTTTCAGGCAGGTTTCAATTCTTAAAATGATTCCTCATTTTTACTTTGATTCGATTTTTAATTTCTAATTTAGACAAAATCAATTGTCTATGCTAAGAGTTGGAGTTGCAGATCGAATTGCTTTTATTTTAATCACACTCTTCTATGTGGTTACTTTGTCTTTAGGTTATTTTTGTCTTTCGGATCGCGAAGGGAATTTTTCAATCAATTCGATTTCAGATGAGAAGAAGTTGGTTCATTTGGTTTTAATTCAATTTAAGAGTACTATTGATCAAAAGGATCTTAGTCGAGTAACCGACGGAGCCTATAGTTTACAAAAGATTCAAGGAGTTGAAAGTTTAAACTTTGGAAAAAACGTATCTCCTGAAGGGCTTAACAAGGGCTATACCCATAGTTTGACCATGAAATTCAATTCCTCAATAGATCGCGACAGTGTGTACCTTCCGCATCCGATTCACCAAAGATTTGTAAAACTATTTGTTCCTCTTACCGAGTCGATTTTGGTGTATGATTTTTGGGAGTAAGGACTTAACCCCCAATAAGCTTTTGAATTTTTTCTTGCTCCTCTTTTGCTAGTTCAGCATCCACAAGAATTCTGCCACTATGTTCATCTGTGATGATCTTATTTCGCGAAGCGATCTCTAATTGAATCTGTGGAGGAATTGAAAAATAAGAACCCCCGGATGCACCTCTTTCGATGGCAACAATAGCCAGTCCGTTTTTTACACTACCTCGGATCCGTTTGTATGCCGTAACTAAGCGTTCTTCGATCTGCTTTTCAAACTCAGTAGATTTTTTTTGAAGAAGTGTTTCTTCTTTTTCGGTTTCTTTGAGAATAGAGTTTAGCTCTCCTTTCTTAGCCTCTAGGTGAGCGTTGCGTTCTGCTATCTTTTCGTTTAGAGCATTGAGAGATTCCTGTTTTTGTTCTATTCGAGCTTTGAACTCTTTAATTTTTTTCTCAGCTAATTGGCTTTCAAGATCCTGATACTCTTGTTCCTTTACAATGGAATTATACTCTCGGTTGTTTCGAACATTTTTAAGTTTCTCCTCGTATTTCTTGAGAAGCTCTTTCGCATTTTCAATGACTTGTTTTTGTTCGGAGATTCCGTGTTCGCTCTCTTGAACTTCGACGTTAACTTTATCAAGTTTAGTGTTCAAACCAGCAATTTCATTTTCTAAATCCTCAACTTCTAGAGGAAGTTCACCTCTCAAGTTTTTTATTTCATCAATTCTTGAATCAATAAGTTGTAGGTCATAAAGAGCTCTTAATTTATCTTCGATTGATGTTTCCTTTTTTTTGGCCATAGTCTAGAAGTAATTAACTGGATTTGTTTTTTTGATTGATAAAATGATTGCAAAATTAGGTATTTTTTCAATAAGATATTCAAATATCAATTTTTTGGTGAATTGCTCACTTTCATAATGCCCAACGTCAATTAAAATAAGCTGGTTTTCAGCTTGATAAAATTGATGATATTTAAGGTCTGCGGTAATGAATGCGTCCGCCCCTTGTCGTTTGGCATCTTCTATGGCAAAACTACCAGAACCACCTAAAACAGCTACTTTTCGGATGGTTTTACCCAATAATGAGCTGTGTCTTATGAGTTCAGTTTTGAGTTGTTTTTTCACAAAGGAAAGAAATTCGTGATCCTCTTGTGAATTGGGGAGTTCGCCAATTCGCCCCATGCCTATTTCAGAATTTGCATTATCAAGGCTGAATAATTCGAATGCAACAGTTTCATAGGGATGGGCATCGATCAGTGCTTTTTGAACCCCATGACTAAGATGGCTTTCGAACACAACTTGAATCTCTATTTCTTCCGTTTTACTTTTTTCGAGTGCTTTTCCGATATACGGATTGCTACTTTGATCTCCCGTAAATCGACCTATGCCTTGGGAAGTAAAACTACATTCACTGTATTTACCTAATTTTCCTGCTCCAGCTTGGTGGAGTGCTTCCAAAACGGTTTCCAAATGTTCTTTTGGAACATAGGTGTTTAATTTTTTTAAACTCCCTTTTTTAGGGATCAGTACCCGTGTATTAATAAGTCCCAGTTGCTTTTCGATTGAGTAATTGACTCCCTTGGAATGATTGTCTAATCGGGTGTGTAAAGCAAAAATGGCAATTTTATTTTCAAGAGCTTTGATGACAACCCGCTCCACATAATTCTGACCTGTAATTTTTTTTAAGCCTGAAAAAATGATGGGATGAAAACAGATAATTAAATTACATCGATTCTTGATTGCTTCTTGAACGACCTCTTCGGTACAGTCCAATGAAATCAGTGCACCTGAGCAGGCTCTTGATGAGTCGCCAACCAATAGACCGACGTTGTCAAAGTTTTCTGCATAAGCGTTTGGAGCCCATTGGTCTAATATGTCAATAAAATCTTGAATGATCATCTTTAGTAGAATTAAGACAAATATAATATTTATCTTCATGGGCATGAAAATCTTACGTCTCATGTTGTTCCCTTTTTCCATTTTATTTGGAATCAGTATATGGTTTAGGAACTTATTATTTGACCTTCATATTTTAAAAAACAACCAAATTCCCATACCTTCCATTGGAGTTGGGAATTTAAGTACCGGGGGAACCGGTAAAACGGTTGTTATTGATTATTTGATTAATTTATTAAAGGACCAATACTCAATAGGGATGTTGAGCAGAGGATACAAAAGAGAAACTAGTGGAGTTGTTTTGGCTAACAAATCAAGTCGTGTTCAACAAATTGGTGACGAACCGTATCAATTACTTAAAAAACATCCAGAGATTCAAGTAGTTGTAGCAGAAAAAAGAATCTTAGGTATTCAAAAATTTTTAGGGCTTTCAAAACCCCCTGATGTCGTTTTACTGGATGATATTATGCAGCACCGCTACGTAGTGCCCGATCTTTTAATTATGACCACCACCTATCAAAACCCCTACTTCTCTGATTTTCTTTTACCGTCAGGCAACCTAAGAGAACCCAGAGCGGGCAGTAAAAGAGCAAACATCCTTTTAGTTACAAAATGTCCAGCAACACTAGACCAAGATCAAAAAAATAGCTTTTTAAAAAGAGTTCGTTTTTCTTCTAATCAACACATTTTCTTTACTAAAATTAAGTACGGTAACTACCTAACAAATGGAGTTCATAAAATAGCCTTGAATCAGGTAAAAAACCCTTTTTTATTGGTTACCGGTATTGCAAACTCCATGCCTTTAGTTAAATTTTTAAAAGGACTAAAGTATGACTTTACTCACTTAAAATTTTCGGATCATCACAGTTTTAGTCCGGATGACAGGATGAAAATAAAAGAAAGAATAGGAAAGGGAATGATCTTGACCACTGAAAAGGATTTCACTCGATTGGAACCTCTTTTAGGAAAAAAAAACATTTACTACCTACCCATAGAGATGGGTTTCGTCAACTCTGAGGATCAAAAGCATTTTGATCAATTTATTCAAAAACAGATGGAATTATTTTAACCTATATGCTTCTGTGCTTTATAAGATGAACGGACAAGAGGGCCACTTTCTACATGTCTAAAACCTAAGTCAAGAGCAAATGTTTCAAACTTTTTAAAGGTATCGGGTGTAACAAAGGATTGCACCGGTAAGTGTTTTTTACTGGGTTGAAGGTACTGACCGATTGTTACCACATCGACTGAAGCAGCTCGTAGATCGTGAAGAGTTTCTAAAACCTCATCTTCTTTTTCGCCCAAACCCAACATAATTCCGGATTTAGTTCTGTTAATTCCATGCTCTTTTAAGTATTGAAGTACTTGTAGGCTGGTATCGTATTTTGCTTGAACACGTACTTTACGAGTTAATCTTCTTACCGTTTCTACATTGTGAGAGACTACTTCGGGAGCTACTTCGACGATTCGATCAAGATTTCTTTTGTTTCCTTGAAAGTCAGGAATTAGGGTCTCAATGGTGGTTAAAGGACTGATCCTACGCACTGCATTGACGGTTTCCGACCAGATGATCGATCCCATATCTTTTAAATCATCACGGTCAACAGATGTGATTACCGCATGTTTTATATTCATGATTTTAATGGAATTTGCCACTTTTTCGGGTTCAGTCCAGTCAACTGCTCCGGGGCGGCCAGTTTTAACTCCACAAAAACCACACGAACGGGTACAGATGTTTCCCAATATCATAAAGGTAGCGGTACCCTCTGCCCAACATTCTCCCATATTGGGACAGCTTCCAGAGGTACAAATCGTATTAAGTTTGTATTTATCAACTAAGCCTCTGAGTTCGGTGTATTTTTTACCTGTTGGGAGTTTTACACGAATCCAATCGGGCTTTTTTTGATGCTTTACTTCTTTTTCCTTTACTTCCATCTTCAAACTTTACACAAATATAATTCAAAGCTTATAGACTAAAAAGATAAAATAGTGTAAAACCGGTTAAAAAAAGAATCCCCAAAATACTCAAGATTCTGAGAGGTTTTTTGGGTTGGTGTTCCTCGGGCATTTCTTTACTAATCACTAGCCGATAGTTTAAGAAAGCATAAAGCGGAGCCGTAATAAAGGAAAGTACGGTTGCGATTTGAACCAACTGACCCATTTCGGACAATAAAAAAAGAAAAATGCAACCTGTACCAGATGCAAGAATCAGGATCCAGTGGGTATAATAATTTTTAGATTTATTAAATAGTAATTGAAAAGTTCGAGACATGGCACGTGGAGAAGCGTCCAAAGTAGTGACGGTTGTACTGAGCATGGTTGTAAATGCTGCAATGGCAATAATTCCATAGGCTGCTGGACCTAGACTGGAAGTGTAAAGCTGGATCAATTGTCCGGCAAAAGCACCCCCTTGATTGGAAAATTCGGTATCGGTTCCAAACATGACTAGTGCCCCCAGTCCAACGAAACACAAGGCTAGTATCACTGTGGCAATATATCCTACATTGAAATCAAATAGGCTTTCATGGATACTCGATTTATTTTTTTTAATTTTATTTTTTTCTAAAGTCCAAATAGAATGCCAAATGGAAATATCTAGTGGAGCAGGCATCCATCCTAAAAAAGCAATCAAAAATAAAAGCCCACTTTCTGAGGGAAATACTTGTAGCAAGGAGATCGGTCGATCGTTTTTAAAAAAAGCGATACTTACAGCCAGTACGCTACTGAGTGCCAAAACCACCATGATTACTTTGATTAATTTGTCTAACCATTGATAACGACCCAGTAGTAATAGAAGGCTACAAATAAGAGTGATAACCACACTCCAAATGACAATATCTTCTGTGATTCCAAAAAGTTTAGTTGCCAAACCCGCTGTGACCACTGTAACCGCACTTTGAATGGTAAACATGGTGCCCATATTGAGAATAAAATAAGCCCATAGATAGCCTTTTCCAAGCTTGTAATAGCCGTCCAGTAGTGTTTTACCAGTAGCTTGAGCATATCGGGGTCCGAACTGAAAAAAGGGATATTTGAAAAGATTAATAAGCAGCAGTGCCCAAACCAATCCCCATCCATAGTCGGCACCCGCTCTTGTGGACTGCACTAGATGTGATACCCCGATAGCTGCACCCGCAAAAAGGAGTCCGGGACCTAGTTTAGAGAGATTAATTTTTTTCACGATTCAATAAATTAGCAAGCATTTTTTTGGCTCTAAAAAGTTTTACTCTTACGGTTGTAGCAGGTTCCTCCAATATCTTTTCAATTTCTTTATAAGATAAATTTTCAAAATATCGCAATTTAAGTAGGTCTCTGTCTTCCTTTCTTAAAGATTTGATATGGGTAAGAATAAAATCCAGGTTTTGATCCGCTATCATTAAATCTTCGGGGGAAGGTTCATTTCTTGTGTATTCAAAATAACGACTTTCGTCAATCTCTTTGATTTTTTCAAGTTCCTCTTTTGATTTTCGGTATCGATCAATTTGGTGATTTTTTGCGATAGTCAGTATCCAAGATATAAAGGGGAGTTTTTCATCAAAACGATCCAATCGGTCAAATGCTTTTGAGAAGGTTTCAATGGCTAATTCCTCCGCAAGTGATGGATTAGAAACTCTTAGGTGCAAAAATGCATAAACTTTATCCCAATGGGAATTAAAGAGAAGGTTAAAAGCAGCTTGATCGTTGTTTTTAGCTTTTTTTATTATTTCTCTTTCATTCTGGTATTCCATCGTTAGATTACTAGTGGAAAATTAATTTTCTACGGGAGTGGGACTTTTACACTCGGTCTCTGTGGGTAATTTTCCGCACAGTCCACAAGGTTGATTGTCCTTGTTCAGAAAAGGGCTTTGACTGGCGCAAGTTCCAGCAAACTCCCCATCTTTTTTTGCCCAAATTTTGATTGCAATTCCTGCAAATGCTAAAAAAAGGAGTATAAATGTGATGATAAATAATTCCATAAATTGGTTGTAAAGATACAAAAATACAAAATGTTTGTGTCAAGAATCTACTCTCGACTTACAACCTAAAAAAGAGAATTTATTTTCAAATTCAATTAAAACCGATCATAACAGAAATCCAACCATATATTACCTTTTTGTGAGTATTAGAGTTGAACATGCAAATACTTAACATTAATTGTAACATATTTGAGGCAGCAACCTTTTTGCCCCGAAACTAAATTATCGACTTATGTATACGAAACCCCAACCCCGAATTAATCATACCCTTACCAGCTCAGAGTTAGTGATTTTAAAATCAATTGCTTTGGGTTTGGGGTGTGATACGATTCGGCAACTACTTGAGATATCCCAAAAGGATTATGACAAGTTTTGTAAAAATATATTTTCCAAATTACAAGTTAGTAATGCGTACACTGCAGTGCGAATTGCGTTCAAAAATAATATTCTCAAGGAAAAAGAATACACATTAGAAAAAGTGAAAGCTTATGCCCTAGAGTTTGCCACCAAAAATGTAGTTCGTTTTGAAACCGTTAATAAAGACCCTAAAGAAAACCTTTGGGATTTATATGATATACTACTTGATTTCCACACTAAAATCGAATCCAAATTTGTATTAAATAAATACCCACAATAAAAAATCCCACCGAAGCGGGATTTAAGAATTCATCTTCGGCTTATAGCCTTATTGTGATAAGATTGAGCACAAATCTAAAAAAAAAAACAATATGCCAAATTTACTCGGACTTTCCATAGATGTAAATGGAATCGGATGGGCACTCTTAAATAAAGAAGATAAGTCTATTATCTCAATGGGTACCAGAGTGTTTCCGATTGGTTGTGAAAATTTTGGCTCTGGAAGGCGTGAACTCTCAAAAAAAGCATACAAACGTTTCAAAAGAACCACTCGTTTTAGATATCAGCGATCACGAAAAAGAAAGATAAAAGTATTGGAAATTCTCATTGAGAATCAAATGTGTCCCCTGTCAAAAGAGAATTTAGACGAATGGAAAAACAAAAAAAAATTCCCGAATGAAGAATTAAAAGACTGGTTGAAAATGAATCCCTACCAACTCAGGTGGAAAGCAGTTTTTGAATCGATTTCTTTGATAGAGTTAGGACGCGTTTTATATCAAATATCCATTCATAGAGGGTTTTCTGAGTCCGAACGAAATCGGGGGGTGAAAGAAAACACTATGTACTCAGGGATCCCACATATGAATCGTTTGGGAATAAATGAGACAAAAAATAAAATTGAAAACACGACGCTAGGGATGTATTTAAACCAAATACTCCCCAAGGAAAATAAAAGTTATCAGTACACGAGTGAACGAGTAAGGAATCGTTTTTTAACTCGCGAAATGTTTCAAAATGAACTCAACGATATATGGGACTTTCAAAAACAGTTTCACGCTGAATTAACCAGCGATCTCAAAGAGAAATTAATTGGAGATCAAACTCAGTTTCCTGAAAAAAAAGGAGCAATTTTTTATCAACGTCCACTGAAATCCCAAAAGTTTAGAGTGGGTAGATGTCTTTATGAGCCAAATAAAACGAAGTGTTGTATTTCGAGTTTGATCTATCAAGAAGTTTTAGCTTACCGGTGGGCAAATTCATTAAAGGTAAATGGAGAGACTTTATCCCATTCGGATCGGAGTACGGCTGTTGAATTTTTTAAAACGCATCGTAAGTTTGATTTTGCACGGGTCAAAAGACTTTTCCAAAATCCGGATGGACATTACAATATAAAAGATCAGGAACTAATCAAAGGATCGTTTATCAATGCAAGTTTATCCCATCCCAATCTATTTGGGGATCAATGGTTTGAATTTGATTCGGATACTCAAGAAGAGATTTGGCATGCGATGTATTTTTTTGATAATGAAGCTCGCTTAAAGTCCCATGTTATGGAAAAATGGTATTTGACGGATAGCCAAGCAAATAAATTCATCGCCTTACAATTGGATAAGAATTATGCCCCCATCAGTAAAAAAGCAGCTCGAAACATACTCTTTTTTCTCAAGAGAGGAGTGAGCTACGATTTATCGGTGGTTTTGGGGGGGGTTAAAAATAGCTTAGGGGCCAACTGGAACAACATAGCAGAAAATGATATCAATTATATTATCAATAAAGTCTTAAAACTATATAGTGAAAATAAGGTATACGGTTTTATTCCAAAGTTGAAGGAATTTCTTGAGGAAGAAATGGAATTAAATCCGATTCAAATTAAAAAACTTTACGGCCAAAACGATAAAATTGAAAATACAGTTTTACTCAAGCATTTTTCTGTAAATAATAAAGCAGACAAAGAAATTTACAACCTCAAAAACCCATTGCTGATTAAAGCCATGTTTCAAGTTCGGAGGGTTTTAAATGACATTATTAAATCCTATGGACCCATTGATGAGATAAAAGCAGAATTAAGTGCAGATATAAAGGTAAATAAATACCAACGATATCTTTACAGGTTGGATCAGAAACGACTGGAAAAGTTACGTTCAAAATACATTGCATTGTTAGGTGAGCGCGCAGAAAATATCACGCCAATGAATTTGACCAAATACGAATTATGGGAAGAATGCAAACAAACTTGCCCATATACGGGTTCGCATATTTCTTTAGACGATTTATTTACGGATGCTGTTCAAGTAGTTTACATTCAGCCTTGGGAATTTTCTTTAAATGACAGTAATTGGAATAAGACCCTTTGTGTCAAATCTTTTGCTCAAAATATTATAAGCAAAAGTCCACATGAATATTTTAATCATCACAATTCAGAAGATTGGGATTTCATTGTCAAACGCGCTGCAAGACTTTTTTCAAATACCAAGGAATTTCCTTCTTCTTTCAGAAAATTTAAGCGTTTTATAAGAAAATACAATCATAGAAATCCGCTGAAACATCAAATGAACGATAGTAATGCACTGAGTGGTGAGTTAAGAAGTTACCTTTCCAAGGTGGTTCCCAATGTAGAAATTGCTCCGGGTCATGCTACGGTTCACTTTATTGAAAAATGGAAGCTACATCAGATTTTTGATTTGGAAGTTTATGAATCTCCCAACAAGGATTTTAGATATATGGCACTTTTGGCTTATATCAATGCCAATCGGACTCAGGAATTTTTAGAATTACTGTCCAAAGACAATAAATACGTACCCTCTAGAGAGCGTATTGTTTTTCCTGAACCTTATATGGGTTTTAAAGATGATTTAGAATACCATTTAAATTCCATTTTAGTTTCCCATAAGAAAGAGAATAAATTGATTTCTGTTCGGTGGAATAAGACCAAGAAGGGCGATTCGATTTATCAAAATCGATGTGTTTCTGTCAGAGGTTCTCTACACAAGGAAAGTGTTTACGGTAAGAGAAAGTCTCCAGAACAATCGGAAACTTCCTTCCATATAAGTAAGGCATTGGATCAGTTACAGACTGAAAAACAGGTTTTAAAAATTGTAGATTTAAATGTCAGAGCGATTGTTCTTGAAGCGATTGAGAATGCGGGGGGTTTTAATAAAGACCGATTACCAAAAAATGCATTTTTCCGTTTTGATGAAAAAGGGTATAAACAACCAAAAGTTTTTTTGCCAAATAAAAAAGGAGATCCTGTTCCCATCAAAAAAGTCAGGATCAGAGAGTCTCTCACCAGTGCAGTTCCTCTAAAAGAAGGCGTGAATCAGCACGTTAATTTAAGGAATAACCATCACGTATTGATCTATTTGGACGATCAGGATAATTATTGTGAGCAGGTAGTTAGTTTTTGGGAAGCCGTCCGAAGAGTCCGCTTCAATGAGCCCATTTATCAATTACCTGAGAATGGAGTTCATTTTATAACTACACTGGAAATCAATGATTTATTTATTTTAAATTTAAAAGAATCTTCTATTAATCTCGAAGAGGAATCGAAGAGTTTCCTAGCAAAGCATCTATATCGCATTCAAAAATTATCCAGTAAATTTTATGAATTCCGATTGGTTCATAACAACCAATTATCCAAAACTGAAGCACCGAATTACATTCGAATTAATAATTTTGGTGAACGGAAAACAGGTTGGCTGACTTTTAATCCAATCAAAGTATGGATGAATTCAATTGGTCATTTAGAATACAAGGATGAGCTTAAAGAATTTTTGAAAACACAAAAAAGTTATGTATAAATAAACCTCTTTCCCAAATTGCCCGTGTATTGTTTAACTTTACATAGAAAGCATTAAAATACATGCTGAAGGCATAAACACATTCATTAAATAAATATAGTGTTGTGGTTTGATTGATTTTTGGTGAAAGGGGTTTTTTTAACGAATCAAAAAATCAGTTCGCGTGTATCCCAAAGGAATTGAATAAAATAATAAGCAAAGGCAATTCCAATAATCAGTTTTAAAAACACACCAGTTAGAAATCCGATTAATGATCCAATAGCCGCTCTAAAAGCCCCTTTTTTATTGTCTTGATTTACAATTAATTCACCAAAAAAAGGGACCTATTAGAATCCCAAGGGGTCCTAGAAAAAGAATGCCTGTAATTAGTCCAATCGTACTCCCGATCGTACTTCCTTTACCTCCTCCAAATTTTTTTGCTCCTAAAATAGGTATAAAGGTGTCCAATAAAAAGACAGTTAATGCGATAGAAAATGTGATGATTAAAAACGAAGATTCCATGGTTATCGAGGGAGCGAAATTTAGAAGTAACAAACCCAACCAAGAAGTTAAAGGTCCAGGAATTACAGGTAAAAAGCTCCCAACTAACCCCAAAAAAATAAAAAAACCGGCAAAACATACAAAGATAAGATCCATATGTAAACTTATGAATTTTATCTAGCTCATCGAACCAAAAACAAGTACAAATGAATAAAAAGTCGTAATTTTATTACAGTAAATTAAAAACAATGAAAGTTCAACTACGGTCACTGACAATTTATATCTTAAGTGTTTTAGTATTCTCACTATCTGGATGCCATCTTTTTGAATCAACAGCGGTACACAAAAGTGAAATTAAAAAGGCATCCTCTTGGTCAGATAAAGATCAGGGTCCTACCTTTGAGTCATGCCAGGGTCTGGAAGGAGCTGAGAATCAATCTTGTTTTGAATCCATTCTTTCCAGTTCAATTCTTGATTATTTTCTGCTAAATCCTTTAGAATCTTCAGAAAATATTGAAGAGGAAATTTTGATTACATTACGTGTTGATGCGGAGGGATATTTTTCTCTCGAAGACATTGGATCCTCGGATCGGATTATGGAGACCATCCCTAATCTGGAAAGCAGTTTAATCAATGCCGTTGATCAATTGCCAAAAGCCCAGCCTGCTCTCAAAACAAATGTAGGAACCCATGTAGCGACCTCCTTTCAATTGCCTTTAAAAATTGATGCTCAGCAAGGGGACTAATGCAGGAAAGTAAAATCATTTTAGGAATCGATCCCGGAACAACCATTATGGGTTTTGGACTGATTGCGACTAAAAAAAATGAAATGGAGTTGATTCAAATGCACGAACTGCACCTAAAAAAGTATGACAATCACTTTTTAAAGCTTAGCTATATATTTAAAAGAACTATTGAAATTATAGATGAATACCATCCGGATGAAATAGCCATTGAGGCACCTTTTTTTGGTAAAAATGTACAATCCATGTTAAAGTTAGGAAGGGCACAAGGAGTGGCAATTGCAGCAGGACTTTCCAGAGAGGTCGCCATCACTGAATATTCTCCTAAAAAAATAAAAATGGCGATTACCGGAAATGGGAATGCATCCAAAGAACAGGTTGCCAAAATGCTTCAGCAACTGCTCAATATAAAAACGCTTCCCAACAATTTAGACGCTACCGATGGATTGGCAGCGGCAGTGTGTCATTTTTATAATCAGGGACGATCCGTCCAAGGCAAAATCTACTCAGGGTGGAGTGCTTTTGTAAATCAAAACCCCAAAAAAGTCAAATCCTAATTTCTGTATAGCGGTTTATGTCAAATCTGTATTTTCATTATCCGTTTTGCAAGCAAGCATGCCACTATTGTAATTTTCATTTTTCTACCTCAATGCAGGCTCAATCCAGCCTTTGGGAGGCCATGAAGAAAGAGCTTAAAATTAGAGTTGATGAAGTACAAAAACCTTTGGAAAGTATTTATTTTGGTGGAGGTTCTCCCTCTTTGATTCCATCAAAAGAATTGAACCTTCTATTAGAAGACATTCACAAAACTTTTTCGATTTCAAATAAGCTTGAGATTACAGTGGAAGTAAATCCAGATGATGTAGAAAAAAACTATTTGGAAGAGCTTTTACTTGCAGGAGTAAATCGTTTGAGTTTGGGTGTACAATCTTTTTTTGATGAGGATTTAAAGTTGATGAATCGTGTGCACAGTGCTCAGCAATCTGAAAATGCATTGGAAGCAGTTGCAAACTATTTTACAAACTATACTTTGGATTTGATTTATGGCATACCCAAATCCACTCTTGAGAGCTGGAACCAAAACCTTAATATAGCCATGCAATACGACCCTCCCCACATGTCGGCATATGCGCTTACTCTTGAGGAAAAAACGGTTTTACACCATGCGGTAAAAAACAAAAATATTTTAATGATCGCTGAGGAGGAGGTCCAAGAGCAATACAATTTATTAACTCATAAAATGAGTCGATTGGGATATGTAAACTATGAGTTTTCCAATTTCGGAAAGACAGGTTTCTTTTCTGTAAACAATCAAAACTATTGGAATGGAATGCCCTATATGGGAATTGGTCCTTCGGCTCATAGCTTTGATGGAGTCTCAATCCGCAGCTGGAATATATCTAACAACCACCTTTATACAAAAGCATTGAATCAAGGAAAGTTGAATTTTGAAAAAGAAGTGTTAACCACAAAAGACCGATATAACGAATACATAATGACCGGATTGCGAAAGGTAGAAGGGCTTTCTTTGGATCATATAAATGCTCATTTTGGATCCATCTACGGTCAGTATTTAGAGGATCAAGTGAACCGTCAATTGGGATTGCGAAATTTATACTGGGATGGGGATTCACTTAAAGTTCATCAACAAGCTAAGTTTTTAACCGATGGAATAGCAGCCGATTTATTTAAAATTTAGGCTCTCTATTGGCGCATCAGTAGAGAATACTGTTCGAAAAATACAGGAATGGTTTCGATCCCTTTAAAGAAATTAAACAGTCCATAGTGCTCGTTGGGAGAGTGAATCGCATCGCTGTCTAAACCAAATCCCATTAAAATCGATTTTACACCCAACTCTTTTTCAAACATAGGAACAATGGGAATACTTCCCCCTCCTCGACTCGGAATCGGTTCGATACCAAAGGTTTTTAAATACGCATTATGTGCCGCCTGATATCCAATAGTATCCGTTGGGGTTACATACGCATATCCACCGTGGTGGGTAACAACATTTACGGTAACCCCTTTTGGAGCTATAGACTTGAAATAATTTTCAAAAAGCTGACTGATTTCTGTCCATTCTTGATCGGGGACCAAACGCATTGATATTTTAGCGTGGGCTTTGCTAGCAATAACTGTTTTTGCTCCTTCGCCTGTATACCCTCCCCAGATTCCATTCACGTCTAAAGTGGGACGTATTGTCCTTCTTTCCTCGTTGGAATATCCGGTTTCTCCTTGTACATCAGAAATCCCTATCGAATCTTTAAATTCTTTTAGGTCAAAAGGGGCTTTTGCCATTTGTTTACGTTCGGATAGGGGTACTTCTTCGACACGATCATAAAATCCGGGGATGGTAATCTTTCGATTGTCATCGTGCAACTGGGCAATCATTTCACAAAGAACGTTGATCGGGTTGGCAACGGAACCACCGTACAGACCCGAATGAAGATCCCGATTGGGTCCCGTCACGGTCACTTCCATGTAGCTCAAACCTCTGAGTCCTGTGGATATGGAGGGTTGTTTGTTTGAGATCATTCCTGTGTCTGAAATTAAAATAACATCACATTGAAGTTTTTCTTTATGATTTTTGACAAAGTCCTCAAGGTTATCGCTTCCAACTTCTTCTTCGCCTTCAATCATAAATTTGATATTACAATCCAATTCTCCTTTACTTAACATGACTTCCAAGGCCTTGATATGCATAAAAACTTGTCCTTTATCATCGCAGGCACCACGAGCAAAAACCGCTCCTTCCGGGTGGAGATTTGTTTTTTTTATGACCGGTTCAAAAGGTGGACTCTCCCATAAATCAATTGGATCGGGAGGTTGAACGTCGTAATGCCCATAAATCAAAACCGTTGGAAATTCAGGGTTGACCAAATAGTCTCCGTACACTATAGGATGCCCCGGGGTTTCAATGACTTCTGTGTGTTGGCAACCCGCTTTTTGTAGCATCTCACCGACCCAATGAGCGGCATTTTTAACCTCTTTTTTATAAGCAGGATCTGCACTTACCGATGGTATTTTTAAAAATTCAATCCACTCATTTAAAAATCGTTTCTGATCAGAATTCAACTCCATAATTTTTTGTTAGTGATGTTTTACAAAACTAACCAATGTATTTTTGATAGAAGAGGAAAATTTATTGGAAAACTTATTTATATTTGTCCTCCTTTTGCGGGTGTGGTGAAATTGGTAGACACGCTAGATTTAGGATCTAGTGCTTCACGG
>JAYNHN010000024.1:18285-19258 GCA_038108035.1 Flavobacteriaceae bacterium | reverse complement strand
ACATTGGACCGTTTAAAAAATGTTTAACTTAAATCTTATATTATGAAAAATAGATGTTTAGAAAATTATGGGGTTTCAAAACTGGAAACTCAGGAGGCTAAGGCTATTAATGGAGGAGGTTGGGGTTTAATAAAAGCCATAGTTTCCGTTGCCATTGTAATATTTGCAGTAGTTTTTGCTTCTAATAATGCTGACTAATCACCCTAAGGAATGGCAACAATTTGTTGCCATTCCTTAATTATTCCAAATTATCAACCTGCTAAAAGAGTTTTTCCTACATCTATGATCTATAAAATGCAGAGATTTATATCGTCTGTAATCGTTCTGATTTTATTTTTAAGTTGCGGAACTTATCGTACGATTTCCGTTTCGGATTCAGTTCCTGTGTCCCATTCGAATGAAATAAAAGAATTATCGACCTACTTGGAGAAAGTTGTTAATGCAGGAGGAAATCATTATCGCAAAAAAGCAATCGTTAATCAATTAGAAGAATTTGGACTCAAAGAGCAGACCATTTCTAAACGAATTGACTGGTTGAGTGTACAGAAAAACATAGTTGTAAACGTTCAAGGGAAATCCGACTCATTGATTTATATAGTTGCACATTATGACAAGACAGATATTAATCCATTGAAATTGGCTAGTGTCTTTTTAAACGGATTGTTGGATCCACTCATTTCATGGTCCTACACTTCTCAGGGAGCAATTGATAATGCAACAGGAGTTTCGGTAGCACTTCAATTAGCAAAATCACTAAGTAAAAAAGAGAATCATTACAGTTACAGAATTTTATTTTCTGGATCAGAAGAATCCGGGCTTAGAGGTTCCAGAGCACATGTAGCTCGTTTGAAACCAGAAGAATTTTATTTGATAAAATTTGTGATAAACATTGATGTTGTTGGGGTAAAGGAGAAGCAAAACTGTGTTTATATGTTGAGTGACGATGATCTCGAAAAAAAGGCTTTAAAAATAG
>JAYNHN010000024.1:4614-18275 GCA_038108035.1 Flavobacteriaceae bacterium | reverse complement strand
GGTTCTATGCCAGCGGGAGCATCAAGTGATTATTTGCCCTTTAAAAGTACAAATTTTGGACTTGATTTTGCACGAAGTTTTGCATTCAATTTGACCGGTAGTTTTTTACCTCAAAGGAGTTATTTTACCCAAAAAAAATCAACTAAAGTCATTAATTTTTCCTCTTGCGAGTTCCTAGATGTTGGTGATACTATTGGTGGTTTTACTCTGTTACCTCTTGGAGCCATTCATGGATTTCGGGATAATATTAAAAAAGTAGATCCAGTTAAACTTCACGAAATGTACCAGCTAATTGAGTTTTTTATTCAAGAAAATGAAAAACATACCGAGGTTGACCCAACGAAATTCGAAGACTAGTGTTCTAAATTTCAGTGTCTAAAATCAAAATAAAACAACACGATAGTACGGATTGTGGAGCGGCTTGTTTGGCCTCTATCGCAGCGTTTTGGCATTTGCATATCCCCATTGCTCGGATTCGGCAATATGCAGGAACTGATAAAAAGGGCACCAATGTTCTTGGGTTAACAGAAGCGGCAAAAAAAATGGGTTTTAATGCTGTAGGGGTCCGTGGAGAAATGGACAGTCTTTCCAAAATACCCTTACCCGCCATTGCCCATCTGGAGTTAAAAGAAAAACAGTTTCATCACTATGTGGTGGTTTATGAAGTGCGTCCAAAGTTTGTCAAAATAATGGATCTCGCAGACGGGCAGTTTCATAAAAAGACCCACTCTGAATTTAAGGCAGAGTGGACAGGTGTACTGGTGCTTTTGGAACAAAACGATACTTTTGAGCAGGGCAATGAAAAAGTCTCCATAGTAAAACGGTTTTGGTTTTTGTTGCGTCCGCACAAAGGAGTTTTGATCCAAGCCTTTGTAGGTGCTGTAGCCTATACGCTTTTGGGGTTTTCTACCTCCATATACATTCAGAAACTAACGGATTTTGTTTTGGTGGGGGGCAATACCAATCTTTTAAATTTGTTGAGTGTCCTTTTATTGATCGCTTTTTTGATTCAGTTTACGGTGGGTGTGTTTAAGGATGTTTTTTTGGTAAAAACAGGACAACAGATCGATGCTCGTTTGATCTTGGGCTATTACAAACATTTGCTAAAACTGCCTCAATCAGTTTTTTACACATTTGGGTGAAAACGGTTCTTTACTTTCGGGTGGACAAAAACAGCGTATTGCAATAGCAAGGGCATTGTACCAAAATCCGGAAGTTTTGATTCTGGATGAAGCGACATCCTCACTAGACACTTCTTCGGAAGATTTTATTCAAAAAACAATAAAAAAATTAAAAGTAGAAGGAAAAACAATTGTATGGATTGCACATAGATTAAGTACGGTTTACCATGCAGACACCATTGTTGTTCTTAAAAATGGAAAAGTTAAAGAAAAGGGCAGTCCTCAAGATTTAATTTCTAAGAAAGGGGTTTACTATAAACTATTAAATCAGCAAAATAAATTTTAGAAAGCATTTTCTCTTTTATCCTCCTAGATTAATTTTTCATTTTGTCGAGTTTTAAAAAAGTCCTTGTATTTTCCATCGCCCATTCCATTAATACCGCCATTCGGATGGCAAATAAGGTTATAATTTCTATCGTATAGTTCGCTAAAAACATCGCAACAAAAGGAGGGAAAAAAATATACGGTTTGGTTTTGATCAGTAGATCGATACAGTTTTGCGGGCGGGTTGCGAATGGCTTCGTTTTGGAGGGCATTTATTTTATCGGAAATACGTAGGGGAATGGTGTCTTGCGTACTTGTTTTTGTACAAGAAATCCAAACCAAAAAGATAAGACAAAGGGCGTGTTTGGAAGTCACAGTTTTTTAACCACATAAGTGACTACCCCCCAAATGATAAGTTCATTATCTTCGGTTACTTTGATGGGTTTGTATTTTTTATTTTCGGGCATTAGGTAGATACAATCTTTCTCTACTTTGAGTCGTTTGACGGTAAATTCACCATCAATAAAACAAACGGCTATTTTTTGATCTTGGGGCTCCATGCTTCGATCAATGACCAGTAAATCTCCATCTTCCAATCCTGCTCCTTGCATGGATTCGCCCGATACTCTTGCATAAAAAGTGGCTTCTTCATTGCGTACCACTTCTTGATCGATACTGATGCGGAGTTCTTTAAAGTCGTCTGCCGGAGAAGGGAATCCAGCTGAAATTCCCTCTTGTGCCCAGTGCAAAGGTTTTTGCTTTTCAGGATCGGGATGAAAAAAGACGAGTTTTTGAGATTTCATGTGTTTATTTTACAATGATGATTTCGTTGATTTCGGTGGTAAAACGTTTTGATAAATGTTCTTGTTTCATTTTCCAAGTACGCTTTAAGTCTTGATTGGCAAGCTTGATTCGATGTGGACCAAAACGGCGATGAATCTGATCAACGGCCTGCATGATGGTGATGTGTTTGGCATTGTTGTTTTGAAAGAGGGTTAATTGACGTTGTTCGGTGGGGACCAGCCCCATGATCATGACCCCTGCTTTTTTGTAATGAATCCCTTTTTTAAAGATTTTTTGAAGCCCTATGGTCGCATATTTGCTAAGGGTAATACTTGAGTTTGTGGCATAAGGAAGCGTAAGTACACAACTGTTTCGGTAGGGTGGGCTCCCTTTTTTGTGGGGGTCACTGCGAACAAAAACGAGAAGTGCATGGCAGCTGCTTTTTTGTTTCCTCATTTTTTCAGCACAACTTGTGGCAAAGGTTGAAATGCGTTCTTACAAATCTGAATATAAACTAAGCGTGCCTTCATAGCTACGTGTGGTTGCAATTCCTTTTTTGTGAGGGGTTATTTCTTCTTGTTGTATAGAAGG
Source organism: Flavobacteriaceae bacterium (assembly GCA_038108035.1). GTDB lineage: Bacteria > Bacteroidota > Bacteroidia > Flavobacteriales > Flavobacteriaceae > MS024-2A. Next base: position 15,456 of record JAYNHN010000024.1, on the reverse strand, counting down.
AAGTCCTTGTAGGTCTTTTTTTAGGCGAAGCCCTAGAATACTCATGTGTTTTCGTACCCAATCGTCGGGCAATAAAGTGAATTTCCAAGCATTGTCTACACCTATAGCCTTCAGACGTTTACAGTGTTTTCGTCCGATGCCCCATACATCACCGATCGAAGTCCATTTTAAGGCTTTGATGCGTTTTTCTTCGGTGTCAATACAATACACACCTTTTGTTTTTTCTGTAAATTTTTTAGCGATTTTGTTAGCAATTTTAGCCAAGGCCTTACTCGGAGCCATCCCTACCGAAACAGGAATGCCTGTCCATTGGCGTACTTGTTTTCGCATTCGATGCCCTTCTTGTTCCAGATCAAAAAGATCAAATCCTTTGAACTGCAAAAAAGCTTCGTCTATACTATACACTTCCACATTGGGGGTGTACTGTTCTAAAATCCGCATCACTCGACTGCTCATATCGCCGTACAAAGGGTAATTGGAAGAAAAGACTTTTACCTTCTTTTGTTGAAACAAGGATTTGTATTGAAAGGCAGGTGCCCCCATCGGAATACCCAATGCCTTGGCCTCGTTACTTCGTGCAATGACACAACCGTCGTTGTTGGAAAGAATCACCACCGGTTTGCCCTCCCACTGGGGTTGGAAAACGCGTTCACAAGAAGCATAAAAATTATTACAATCGACTAATGCAAACATGGGGAAAAGGTATTAAAATGTTGGTTTAAAAAAAGAGAAATTTCATTTTTTTTTAGTTGTTAAATAAATGATTTTTTTCACCGGTTAGAAACTTATTTTTAAGAAATACAGACCCACTTTAGGTAAAAGTTGTAATTTTACATTAGGATTTTAGTAGGGATCAAAGTACATGGATAATTATTCGTTTCTAAACGCAGCCCATACAGCTTATTTTGCAGAGTTGTATGACCAATATTTGCAACAACCTGATCAAGTAGAGCCCAGTTGGAGGGCTTTTTTTCAAGGATTTGATTTGGGTCTGGAAAGCCATACCACCACCGCTAGATTTGGTGAGGTTGAAGTACCGGAACACGTACAAAAAGAGTTTAAGGTCGTTAAATTGATCGATAGCTATCGATCTCGAGGGCATTTGTTTACAAAGACCAATCCGGTTAGAGACCGAAGAAAGTACACACCTACTCTGGATATTGAAAATTTTGGCTTGGAACAAGCAGATTTGGAGACGGTATTTAATGCGGGTGAGATCATGGGCATTGGTCCTAGTAGATTGCAGATCATTATAGAACATTTACAACGTATTTATTGTGATTCGATTGGGATTGAATATATGTACATTCGCCGACCTGAAAAAGTAAATTGGATACAACAGCGACTGAACATTAATGACAATCACCCTCAATTTTCGAATGATCAGAAAAAACATATTCTTAAAAAACTAAACCAAGCGGTTAGCTTTGAAAACTTTTTGCACACCAAATACGTAGGTCAAAAACGCTTTTCTTTGGAAGGAGGCGAGTCTTTGATTCCTGCCTTGGATGCGGTGGTGGAGGCTGCTGCCAATCAAGGAGTAGAAGAGTTTGTAATGGGGATGGCCCATCGAGGAAGACTCAATACGCTGACCAATATTTTCGGAAAGTCGACCAAGGATATTTTTAGTGAGTTTGACGGGAAGGATTATGAAGAAACTATTTTTGACGGAGATGTAAAATATCATTTAGGCTGGACCTCTCAACGTGTAACAGATACCGGTAAACAAATTAATATGAATATTGCGCCCAACCCTTCTCACCTGGAAACAGTAGGTGCTGTTGTGGAAGGAATTACACGGGCTAAATTGGAAAATAAATTTAATGGAGACACCAATAAGGTACTCCCCATCATAGTTCACGGTGATGCGGCCATTGCAGGTCAAGGACTGCCTTATGAAATTGTCCAAATGGCGGGACTCAAAGGATACGGAACAGGAGGAACGGTTCATATAGTGGTAAATAACCAAATTGGATTTACAACCAACTATTTGGACGCTCGAACCAGTACGTACTGTACCGATGTGGCCAAAGTAACGCTCTCCCCGGTTTTGCATGTCAACTCGGATGATGCAGAAGCTGTAGTGCACGCCACTCTGTTTGCCTTGGACTATAGAATGCGCTTTGGTCAGGATGTTTTTATCGATCTGTTGGGTTACCGAAAATATGGTCACAATGAAGGAGACGAACCTCGTTTTACACAACCTAAATTATATAAGACTATAGCCAAACACCCTAATCCAAGAGACATTTATGCTTCCCAACTTTTAGAAAGTGGGGTTATTGATTCGGATTATGTCAAAAAATTAGAAAAAGAGTACAAAGCAACTCTGGAATTAGAACTAGAAGATTCTCGAAAAATTGAAACCACAGTCATTACTCCGTTTATGGCTGATGAATGGAAAGCCTTTGATCGAGTGGATGAAACTGAAATGATGAAGTCTATTAAGACCTCTGTTTCACAGCAGCTCTTGGATCAAGCGGCTCATTCGATTACAAACCTTCCCAAAGATCAAAAGTTTTTACGTAAAATAGAGCGATTAGTAGCCGATCGTAAGTCCATGTACTACGACAAAAACTCTTTGGATTGGGCCATGGGAGAATTATTGGCTTATGGAACTTTGCTTTTGGAAGGCTTCCATGTACGATTGTCTGGTCAAGATGTTGAGCGGGGTACTTTTTCGCACCGTCATGCAGTGATAAAAGCAGAGAATTCAGAGAAAGAAGTCATTTTGCTTAATACGATAGACCCGGATCATCAAGGTTTTTTCCTAGTGTACAACTCTTTGCTCTCCGAATATGGAGTGATGGGCTTTGATTATGGCTTTGCCATGGCCAGTCCGAATACGTTAACTATTTGGGAAGCCCAGTTTGGTGACTTTTCAAACGGAGCTCAAATCATGTTGGATCAATACATTTCCTCAGCTGAAGATAAGTGGAAGTTGCAAAATGGGATTGTATTGCTCTTACCCCACGGGTATGAGGGACAAGGAGCTGAACATTCTTCAGCTCGAATGGAGCGTTATTTGCAGTTATGTGCAAAAGACAATATGTTTGTCGCAAACTGTACCACACCGGCTAATATGTTTCACATTTTGAGAAGACAGATGAAAACACAATACAGAAAGCCACTGGTAGTGTTTACCCCTAAAAGTTTATTAAGACATCCCCAGGCCGTTTCGACCCAAGAAGAACTGACTGATGGAGCTTTTCTACCTTTAATTCCGGATTCCGAAGTCAAAATCCAAGCGGTCCGTTCTATTGTTTTCTGTTCCGGAAAGTTTTATTATGACCTTTACAAAGCCCGAGCCGAAAAAGATAGAATGGATGTAGCACTGATTCGACTGGAGCAATTATTCCCATTGCCTATAACTGAAATCGAAAAAGTTCTCAGTCAATACAAGCATGCAGATGATTTTGTATGGGCGCAAGAGGAACCTCGTAATATGGGCGCCTGGAGTTTTCTGCTGCTGCATTTACCTCAAGCTCAACAATTCCGACCAGCAACCAGACGCTATTACGGTGCACCTGCTGCGGGGAGTGCCATTCGTTTCCAACGAAGACATCAGCAGGTGATTGAATATGTTTTTGATCCTACAAAAGATAATTTTATTAGAAAACCAAAGAAATAAATCATGATTTTAGAAATGAAAGTTCCCTCACCGGGAGAATCCATTACAGAAGTTGAAATTGCCCAATGGTTGGTTGCCGATGGTGATTACGTTGAAAAGGATCAAGCTATAGCTGAGGTGGATTCTGATAAGGCGACTTTAGAGCTACCGGCAGAAATAAGTGGAACCATCACCCTAAAAGCAGAAGAAGGCGATGCCGTTGATGTGGGTGCGGTCGTTTGTTTAATCGATTCTGAAGGAAAAGCTCCGGAGGGAGAAGAATCAAACTCTACCAAAACGTCTACTGCCGTTGTTGCTACTCCACCCGCTACGCAACCAGCTACTCAAGAAAAATCCTATGCATCTCAAACCCCTTCTCCAGCAGCGCGAAAAATCATTGCGGAAAAGGGAATTGATCCGGTATCCATTTCAGGTACGGGAAGAGGTGGACGGATCACCAAAGAAGATGCAGTCCAAGCTGTGCCATCAATGGGAACAGTACCTGACTGGGGTGAAAGAAGTCAAGATCGTAAAAAACTCTCAATGTTGCGCAGAAAAGTAGCCGAGCGTTTGGTCACTGCCAAAAATGAAACGGCCATGTTGACTACTTTTAACGAAGCGGATATGGCTCCGATCTTCGATATTAGAAAACAATACAAAGATGCCTTTCTTGAAAAACATGGAGTAAAATTAGGATTTATGAGTTTCTTTACCCAAGCGGTTGTAAGAGCTTTAAAATTATTTCCAGATGTTAATTCCATGATGGATGGAGATTATAAGATAGCCTATGATTACTGTGACATTTCGGTAGCTGTTTCAGGTCCTAAAGGATTAATGGTGCCTGTTGTTCGAAATGCAGAAAATCTAAGTTTTGCAGGAATTGAAAAAGAAATTGGGCGTTTGGCAACTCGTGCTCGTGATGGAAAAATTACTGTAGATGACATGACTGGAGGAACTTTTACCATTTCTAACGGAGGTGTATTCGGTTCTATGTTGTCAACACCGATCATAAATCCACCTCAATCAGGGATCCTAGGAATGCACAATATTATTCAACGTCCTGTGGCGATCGATGGTAAAGTCGAGATACGCCCAATGATGTATTTGGCGTTGTCTTATGATCATCGGATTATTGACGGACGTGAGTCGGTTGGGTTTTTGGTGGCTGTAAAAGAAGCTCTGGAAAACCCAATCACTCTTTTGATGGATGGAGACGCATCAAAAAGTTTGGAATTATAAGGGAGCGAAAATTTACTCCATTTGGTTTTAAAACCAGATTTTTTTGTTTCTGTAATCAATGGAAGCTTTGTGCTTTTTTAAAAAGTCAGCACCTAATATTCCTTCTATTGAAACGACACCTTGAGATTCTAGGGTCTTATTAATATGTGTCAAATCAATTAATATGAAACCCATTTTTCCAACCGCATGTCTACCCAATTGTAATTTAGCTTTGCGAGAGGCAATGGCCTCCATTTTATCTCTGCCTGCACCGGCGGCATCAAAAGAAGAACCTTTGACCCTCAATTTGAAGTGCTCTTGGAGTTGCACGTTGATACAGCTATTGGAAGCTCCTGTATCAATCAAAAGCTGGGCACTTACTCCATTGATCCGGGCTCGACAGATAATATGATTGGTTTTGGAGAATTTAAATGCGATAAAATGTCTTTCTTTCATACCGGTCAAAAATAAGAGTTCCTTTTAAAATGAATCTATTTTTTTACATTATTACCTTTGCATTCAAATAAAAAAAATGCATTTAATCGATACCCATACTCATTTATATGTTGAAGCCTTTGATGAAGATCGTCAACAGGTATTAGATGATGCGTTGGCAGCGGGAGTTTCACACTTTTTTATTCCGGCAATTGATAGTTCCTATATGGAACGAATGTATGCGCTTGAAAAACAACATCCGAAACGAATTCATTTGATGGCAGGATTACATCCTACCCATGTCAAAGAAGATTTTTTAAATGAATTGGATCAAGTGGGGCGTCAATTAAAAGAAAGAGCTTTTTGTGCGATGGGTGAAATTGGAATGGATTTGTATTGGGATAAGACCTTTATTGAAGAACAGAAAGAAGCATTTTCGAAACAAATTCAATGGGCAAAGGATTTTCAACTGCCCATTGTTATTCATTGCCGAGATGCTTTTGATGAGGTTTTTGAAATTTTGGAAACACAACGTTCAACAGATCTAAATGGGATATTCCATTGTTTTACCGGAACCCAAGAACAAGCCGAGCATGCGATTGATCTTAATCTTAAATTGGGAATCGGAGGAGTAGTTACCTTTAAAAACGGCAAAATCGATCGATTTTTAGACCAACTCCCCTTAGAATCGATTGTTTTGGAAACGGATGCGCCCTATTTGTCGCCAGTTCCTTTTAGAGGAAAGCGAAATCAAAGTCAGTATTTGATCCTCATAGCAAAAAAAGTAGCTGAATGTTATGGTCTGCCAATCGAAAAAGTAGCTCGTATGACAACGCAAAATGCATGTAATGTGTTTAAAAATCACCAAATTCAAATTAAAAAGTAGAATATTCTTTTTTTAAAAAATATTTTTTCATTTATTTGATTTTAGTTTTAGAGAGGTGGCCGAGTGGTCGAAGGCGCACGCCTGGAAAGTGTGTATACGTCAAAAGCGTATCGAGGGTTCGAATCCCTTCCTCTCTGCAAAAAAGTACATTTGGTGTGTATTTTTTTTTATCTTTAACCGCATATAATTAAAAGAACAAACAATTATTAAAATGAAAAAATTATTTTTAGCCCTCACATTGTTAGGATTTATTGCTTCTGTGAATGCAACTGTGTTAGCTTCTGTCCCCACTAGTGCTTTCGAAGCTACAATCGAACAAGATGCAGAAGAAGACGCACCTGAACAATCTGCATCATTTACACAAGAACTCAAAAAACGTTTTATTGAAGGTGGCCCAGGATTTATGGGAATCGTATTGATCTGTCTTATTTTAGGACTTGCCATTGCAATTGAACGTATCATTTTCCTAAATCTTGCTACAACAAACACAAAGAAATTAACGGAAGGTGTTGAAGAAGCTCTATCATCGGGTGGAGTAGATGCAGCCAAAGAATTTTGTAGAAATACTAAAGGACCCGTAGCCTCTATTTTTTACCAAGGTCTAGACCGTATGGATGAGGGAGTTGAAAGTGCTGAAAAAGCAGTAGTAGCTTACGGTGGTGTTCAAATGGGACAACTAGAAAAAAATGTGTCTTGGATTTCATTATTTATTGCTCTTGCACCCATGCTTGGTTTCATGGGAACGGTTATCGGTATGATTCAGGCCTTCGATAAAATTGAAGCAGCCGGTGACATGCAACCTTCATTAGTAGCTGGTGGTATTAAAGTAGCACTTTTGACTACTGTATTTGGTCTAATTGTAGCAATTATACTTCAGGTTTTCTACAACTACATTGTCGCTAAGATTGATAGTATTGTAAACGATATGGAAGACGCTTCAATTACTTTGATCGATATCCTTGTTGCACAAAAAAAATAATTAATCCTTAACAGCAATTCAAATGAATATTCAAACAATTGTAAAAATTATCAGTGCTGTTTTTGGTTTACTAGGTGTCATTTTTCTATTTAGAATAATTGGCGCAGGAGATGAAGAAATTAAATTGGCAGCGAGTATGGGAGATTTCGGAACGGTCTCTCCTTTGGTCTCACTATCCATTGCTATTCTTGCGATTACCGTAATTGTAACGGTTGTATTCTCTTTAATGAATCTAGCATCTAGTGGACAGAAATTAAAAAAGTCTTTAATATTTTTGGGGTGTTTTTTGGTGGTAGTAGGTATTTCTTACGCTGCTTCAACTGGTGTTGAAACCCCGCTTAAAGACGGTGAAATGCTCTCTGCGAGCGGTTCCCGATGGGTGGGTACAGGTTTGAGAATGTTTTACATTCTTGCTGGTCTGGCCATTCTATCGATGATCCTTTCCGGAGTACAGAAAATCCTTAATCGATAATCCATGGCAAAAAGAGCAGCACCTGAAGTAAATGCAGGCTCAATGGCTGACATTGCGTTTCTGCTATTGATATTTTTCCTAGTAACGACGACGATAGAAACCGATAGTGGTTTGAATCGTAAACTGCCACCTATGGAAGATCAAGTGGATCCTCCCATCATTCGACAAAAGAATATCTTTACCGTATTGGTGAGTAAAGACAATCAGTTGTTGGTTGAGGAAGAGTTGGCCGATATCAAAGATTTAAGATCCCTTGCCATTGACTTTTTAGACAATGGTGGTGGAGTAGGAGATGAGGCTTGTGATTATTGCCAAGGTAAACGAGATGAAGCTTCTTCTGACAACCCTGACAAAGCAATTATTTCTCTTAAAAATGATAGGGGAACCTCTTATAGGGTTTACATTGCCGTTCAGAATGAATTGGTTGCCGCCTACAATGATTTACGAAATCGTGAATTTTTGCGTCTCTATCCACGTGTGGGTCTCAATTATGTCGATGCTCAGAAGAAATATGATGATCCTAGAACATCGCCAGACGACCGAGAGGAATTAAAAGATAAGTTGGATATTGTTAAAAAAATGTATCCACAGAAACTTTCTGAGGCAGAATCAAATAGTAAAAGTTAACAATATAAACGATGTCAAAATTTAAAAAGAAAAAGGGAGGAGATTTACCCGCAATATCAACAGCATCCTTACCGGATATTGTTTTTATGCTCTTGTTCTTCTTTATGGTAGCAACTGTAATGAGAGACAGTACTTTGATGGTGGCTAATAAATTACCTGCTGCTGACCAAACTCAAAAGTTGGATAAAAAAGACAGAGTTATGTATATCTATGCTGGAAAACCCTCGAGTCGCTACGAAGCTAAATACGGAAGTAGTGCACGAATTCAGTTAAATGATAAATTTGCAACCGTTAATGAAGTAGGTGCTTTTATTCTTGCTGAACGGGCCTCTAAAAGACAAGAATTGCAAAATGTTTTGACCACTGCTTTGAAGGTGGATAGTGAAACTAAAATGGGTTTGGTTCAAGACATCAAACAAGAACTTCGCAAGGTTAGTGCACTTAAAATTAATTATACAACCCGTTTGGGTGACTATACACAAAATTTGGATTGATTTCTGTGTATTTTAATTTTTAAAAAAGTGCCTTTTGGCACTTTTTTTATTTTTGTAAATTATGAACGCATTTTCCACATGTCAATATTCCTATAGATACTTCTGTGTTCTTATCTTTTTCTTAACTCTTTTCCATACAATTACGGCTCAAGAAAGCCTTGCTGAGGACTTTGATTTTTATCGAGAGGATCAATTTTATATAGGCGCATCACTCGTTGTTTTGGAAAGCAATGATCAAAAACTAAATCCGAGAGGTATTTCCAATCATTTTCAATTTGGTATGATACGAGATTTTCCACTTTCTAAAGACGGACGTTTTGCAACCGGACTAGGTTTAGGTGTTAGTTTTGATCGATTAAATACTAATTTTTTTAACGATCAAGCCATCAACGGAAATACAACCTTAGATTTTAATGACAATGAAAACGATCCGCCTTTGTATCTATCCTATCAATCTTTAGAGGTTCCCTGGTCTATCCGTTGGAGAAGTTCTTCTCCAGAAAATTATGCTTTTTGGAGGGTTTATACGGGTGTTTCCTTTCAGTGGATCTATCGTGCAAAAAAGAATCAACAGGAAGTTTCTCAATCCGCAATACTGGATCTAAATCGTTTCAATGCTCATGCGAATCTTAGCTTCGGATACAACACCTGGAATTTTTATCTATCTTATCCTCTATCTTCTTTTTTCACCAAAGAGGTTCAATTTGAAGCCATTTCAGCTGTCAAGTTAATTCCCATAAAAATTGGGCTGATTTTTTATCTGTTTTAACTAGAGCTCTTTTCGAAGTCTAGCAACGGGTATATCAAGTTGCTCGCGGTATTTGGCGACGGTTCTTCTTGCTACAATATACCCTTTTTCTTTTAATAGTTTTGAGATTGTCTGATCGGTTAGCGGTTTTTTTTTGTTTTCTTCTTGAACCAATTGCTCCAAAATATTCTTGATCTCTATGGATGAAACATCTTCTCCTTCCTCATTTTTCAGACCTTCAGAGAAAAAGGTCTTTAAAAGTTTTACACCATAGGGAGAGTCAATGTACTTGCTATTTGCCACTCGAGAGATGGTAGAGATGTCCATTTCTACTTTATCGGCTATATCTTTTAAGATCATGGGCTTTAATTTACGCTCATCGCCTGTCAAAAAATAATCACGTTGATGATTTACTATTGCGTTGATAGTGAGGTAAAGGGTTTGATAACGCTGTTGGATGGCATCGATAAACCATTTGGCAGCATCCAATTTTTGTTTAATAAATAAAACAGCATCTTCCTGTTCTTTGGTTTTGCTGGTACTTTCTTGATAGCCCGCCAGCATTTCTTTGTAGGTATTTGAAACTTTTAGGTGAGGTGTATTTCTTTGATTTAATTTTACTTCGAGAGCTCCGTCTTCAATAGTCAAAATAAAATCGGGAACTACATGCGTATTTTGGATTGTGTTGGATAGCGCACCCCCTGGTTTTGGATTTAATCGACCAATTAATTCTAAAGCTTTTTTAAGCTCTTCTTTGTTAATTCCTATACGGTCTTGAAGTTTGCTGTAGTGTTTGTGGGAAAAATGATCAAATTCATCGCGTATTATCCGTAATGCATGGTCTACTTCTGGTCGGTCTTTTTTTCTTTTTTCCAGTTGTAGTTGGAGGCATTCTTGAAGTGACCGCGCTCCTACGCCGGTAGGTTCTAGAGATTGAACCGCTTTTAAGATTTTATTCAGTTGTTCGGGTTCTACAATGATATTTTGGGTAAAAGCCAAATCATCGATTAATTCTTCCGTGGTTCTTCTTAAGTACCCACTATCATCAATACTCCCCACCAAAAATTCAGCAATCTGCATTTCATTTTCATTCAAAATCAAATTCGACATTTGCTGAAGTAAATTTTGGTGAAAACTAATCCCCCCACTCACTGGAATGGTTTTGTCATCGTCATCACTATAGTTGTTTGAGTAAAGTTTATAAGCAGGAACCTCGTCATCACTCAAATACTCATCGATGTTGATTTCGTTTGCTTCAATTTTGGTACCTTCATCAAAATCATCTTCCTCTTGAGTGGAGATATCTTTTTCTATGCCACTCTCCAAAGCCGGATTTTCACCCAGTTCAGATTCTACCTTCTGTTCCAAATCAA
>JAYNHN010000024.1:356-4604 GCA_038108035.1 Flavobacteriaceae bacterium | reverse complement strand
ACTTGATTTGTTGAGGGGACAACTTCTGTGAAAGTTTTATTTGGAGCTGTTGTTTTAGCATAGCTTTAATTTATCATATAAAGATAAAATTTTTGCGCAATAGTGTTTAAAATTCAGCATTTTGAGGAGTTCTAGGAAAAGGAATCACGTCGCGTATATTATTCATACCCGTTGTAAATTGAACCAATCGCTCAAATCCCAGACCAAATCCACTATGTGGAACACTACCAAAACGCCTCAGATCTAAATACCACCAAAGTTCATCCGCTTCGATTCCCATTTCTTCAATTCGTTTTTCTAGAACCTCCAAGCGCTCCTCTCGCTGTGAACCTCCGACAATTTCTCCAATCCCAGGAAATAAAATATCCATAGCCCGTACGGTTTTATTATCATCATTTCTTCTCATGTAAAATGCCTTAATGGTAGCGGGATAATCATATAGGATTACGGGACAATTGAAGTGTTTTTCAACCAAATATCTTTCGTGCTCACTTTGTAAATCTACACCCCATTGATCAACCGGATATTGAAATTTTTTCTTTTTGTTGGGTTTAGAATTTCTTAGAATTTCAATAGCTTCCGTATAGGTGACCCTTTTAAAATCATTTTCAATAACAAACTTGATCTTTTCCAATAATCCCATGGGACTTCTTTCGATTTTCGGTTTTTGATTTTCTTCTTTAGTAAACCGATCATCTAGGAAAGCCAAATCATTTTCACATTTTTCCAAAACATTTTTTAAGACATAGGTAATGAATTGTTCTGCTAAATCCATATTGTCATTGAGATCGTAAAAGGCCATTTCTGGTTCGATCATCCAAAACTCTGCAAGATGTCGAGTTGTATTTGAGTTTTCGGCTCGGAAAGTAGGACCAAAGGTATAGACCTCTCCTAGACCCAGTGCATAGGCTTCGGCTTCCAACTGGCCCGATACAGTCAGGTTGGTTTCTTTCCCAAAGAAGTCTTTTTTGTAATCGATGGTGTTTTCTTCTGTTAGTGGGGGAAATTTGGGATCTAAGGTAGAAACCCGAAACATTTCTCCAGCTCCTTCGGCGTCACTACCCGTGATAATGGGTGTATTGACATAAACAAAACCGCGCTCTTGAAAAAATTGATGAACCGAAAACGAAAGAACGGAACGGATTCTCATAACAGCTGAAAAAGTTGCCGTGCGAATTCGTAGGTGTGCTTTTTCTCTCAGAAACTCCAGACTGTGTTTCTTTGGTTGAATGGGATATTTTTCAGGGTCAGAAGTACCCAAAATCAAAATATTATCTACTTGAAGCTCAACTCGTTGTCCACTTCCTTGACTTTCTTCAATGGTTCCTTTCAAATGAAGAGCGGCACCGGTTGTGATCTGTTTTAGGATGTTCTCAGGAAGATTTTCAAAATCAATTACACACTGTAGATTATCCAATGTAGAACCATCGTTTAAAGCGATAAAACGATTGGCTCGAAAGGTTTTTACCCATCCTTGAACCACACAAACCTCGTGGGTTGCATCCGAGTTAAGAATTTCTTTGATTTTCACTGCTTTCATTTAGCTTATTTTTGCGTGGCAAAGATAAGTTTATTTCAGAAAAAGTGATAGTGTAAATCAGGTTCCTTACTGGTCTAGATTTTTGATTTTGGGTTGCTTTAGTACTTGATCATTACTGATCGTGTCCTGAAGGGAAATAAGTAATGAGGGAAGTAGAATAAGGTTTGCAAGCATAGCCATCATTAGGGTAACGGCAACCAATCCACCAAGAGCTTGGGTTCCACCAAAAGTAGAGGATAGAAATACAGAAAAACCAAAAAATAATACAATCGAAGTATAAAACATGCTAATTCCCGTTTCTCTGAGGGCTGCAAAGACCGCCTTGTTTATTTTCCATCCGTTGGCGATCAGCTCTTGACGGTATTTGGCTAAAAAGTGAATGGTATCATCTACAGAAATTCCAAACGCAATACTAAAAACCAAAATGGTAGATGGCTTTAGAGGAATGCCCGAAAAACCCATAACACCTGCCGTAATAATGAGTGGTAGAAGATTGGGAATCAAAGAGATAATGATCATTTTAAAAGACCGAAACAGATAGGCCATAAAAAAGGCAATCAACAGAATAGCTAAGGACAAAGAGAGAATCAAGTTGTTGATTAAATATTTTGTTCCTTTCAAAAAAAGTAAGGATTTACCCGTTATTTGAACACCGTAGCGTTCTTCAGGGAATATTTTAGCAATTGACTTTCGCAGTTCGGATTCAATTTCTTCCATTCGCTCCGTTTTGATATCTTTCATGTAGGTAGTTATACGCCCAAACTGTCCGCTCGGATCTACATATCCATCCAAGAGTTCACTTTTTCCATTGGATTTGTTTAGATAAGGAAAAATAAAACTATTTTCTTGTGAAGTTGGCAAATTGAAGTAATTTGGATTGCCGTTATAATAGGCTTGTTTCGCAAATTTGATTGCGTTGACCACGGAAATTGGAGGAGCTAACTCTGGAATATCCTCTATGACTTCTTGCAGTTGATTCATTCGCTGAAGCGTAGCGGGTTTGACGATTCCGTTTTCTCGTTTACTGTCGAGCCAAATTTCTAAAGGAACAATACCATTAAAACTGTCGTCGAAAAAGCGTATATCTTTAAAAAAGGCAGCACTTTTTGGCATGTCTTCAATAAGACTACCGGAGATTCGAATTTGATAAATACCTATAATTCCTGAGATCAAACCCATTAGAGAAACAATATAAATCGTAAGTCTTTTTTTCTTGACCGTATTTTCCATCCAGTTGACAAAAAGGCTGATTTTTTTATTTTTCAGGTGTTTCAAGTGTTTCTTTTTGGGTCGAAACATAAAACTATACACGATAGGTATGATCAAAAGGGAAAGAAGGAAAATTGAGATGATGTTGATCGAGGCAACTACACCAAATTCCTTTAATATTTTACTATTGGTTAATATAAAGGTAGCAAAACCGGATGCCGTAGTTAAATTGGTCATCAAAGTGGCATTACCAATCTTTACAATAACGCGTTGAAGAGATTTTGCCTGATTGCTGTGTTTTGCAATTTCTTGTTGGTATTTGTTGATTAAAAAAATGCAGTTGGGAACGCCAATAACAATAATCAACGGAGGAATTAAAGCGGTAAGTACCGTGATTTCATAGCGCAGCCATCCTAAAATCCCAAAAGCCCACATAACCCCAATTGCAACCACTAGTAAGGAAATAAAAGTGGCTCGAAAGGAACGGAAAAATAAAAAGAAAATAAGAGAAGTGACCAAAGTAGCTCCTAAAACAAAAAGCCCAATTTCATCCACAATATTTTGAGCATTTAGCGTTCTTATATACGGCATACCGGATATGTGGACTTTCATTTTATTTTCCTTTTCAAAAGATTTGATTAGTGGAATAAAATCTTTAAAAATAAAATCTTTACGCGCTGCGGTATTCACAATATCAGGATCCATGTAAATGACCGTTCGAATAGTAAAGGTCTCGGAATTGTAAATAAGGTTTTTGTAAAAAGGCAATTCGAGAAAAAGCTTTTCCTTGAATTTGAGAAGAGCAGCCGAATCGGTGGCTGAACTCAACGCTATCGGTTTTAATAAAAAACGTTTTTCTTGATTCTCCTTGACCAACTCTTGAATGTTGTCTGTTGAGAGTACAAAATTGATTTCTTTGAATTCGTTAATTTGTTCATTTAACGAGCGCCATGCGTTTCTTTTGGCAGGGGTAAAAAAGAGGGAATCTTGAACCGCAATGACCACTACATTGCCTTCATCTCCAAACAGATCGGTAAAGGATTGATAGAGTACATTTTCGGGATGATCATCCGGTAACAAGTTGGCCTCTGTAAAGGTGAACTGCATGTATTTCCATTGCGAAGCCCAAAAGCCGGTGAGCACAATAATTGCCATAAGAATGACAATTCTATTTCGGAGAATGAGACGAGCTACAAGGTCCCATATATTGGATTTTTTTTTCTTTTTCATGCAAGCCAGACTTCAATAATTTTGAATCTGGGATTTTTTATACGGTTAGTATTTCTTTTTCCTTAATTCTAAAAATCTCTTCAACTTTAGCAATGTATGAATCGGTTAATTCTTGAATGTCAATTTCATAATTTTTTTGAATGTCTTCGGAGGCATCTGATTTTTTAATTTCAGTGTTGGCATCTTTTCGTGCTGCACGAACACTGATTTTAGCATTTTCGGATTCCGATTTGGCGAGTTTCGCTAAATCTCTTCGTCGCTCCTCAGTG
>JAYNHN010000024.1:0-346 GCA_038108035.1 Flavobacteriaceae bacterium | reverse complement strand
AATGTTAATAATAATCGACTCCCCATTGTTCATGGGAGTAAAGCCTAGATTGGCTATTAGAATTGCCTTTTCAATTTCCTGGAGCATGTTTTTTTCCCATGGCTGAACCGTTAGGGTTCTTCCATCAGGGGTGTTTACATTGGCTACTTGAGTCAATGGAGTCGGTGCACCGTAATAATCTACTTTGACTCCCGATAGCATAATGGGGTTGGCTTTTCCCGCTCGAATATTAAGCATTTCTTTTTCCAAGTGAGCGATGGCTTGATCCATGCTTTCTTTGGCTGTATCTACAATAAAATCCATTTCTTCGTTCATAGATAAATTATTTATAAATCAACACGTGTAC
>JAYNHN010000023.1:13467-20024 GCA_038108035.1 Flavobacteriaceae bacterium | reverse complement strand
TTACTACAATGAAAATCTTCAGGAGCGTTTGGCGAAACTTTCCGGTGGTGTTGATGTACTTTATGTAGGCGCCCCTTCAGAAGTGGAGATGAAAGAGAAAAAAGACCGAGTAGACGATGCATTGCATGCAACCCGTGCAGCTGTTGAAGAAGGGATCGTTGCCGGTGGAGGAGTCGCATTACTCAACGCCAAAAAAGTTTTAGAAAAACTAAAAGCGGATAATGCAGACGAAGCTACTGGTATTCAAATTATCAATAAAGCGGTGGAAGCACCCCTAAGAACTATCGTTGAAAACTCAGGAGGTGAAGGTTCTGTAGTTGTTTCAAAAGTAACCGAAGAAAAAGATAACTTTGGTTACAATGCCAAAGAAGGAACCTATGTTGACATGTTAAAAGAGGGAATCATTGATCCCAAAAAAGTCACACGTGTTGCTTTGGAAAATGCAGCTTCCGTTTCCGGAATGATCCTTACAACAGAATGTGCATTGATTGACATCAAAGAAGAAGCACCCGCTGCGCCTCCAATGGGAGGTGGTGGAATGCCCGGCATGATGTAATCCGAATCAAATCAATATTTAAAAAAACCCGCCTATAGGCGGGTTTTTTAATTAAAATTATGATGGTCTAGTGTTTTTCAACCGTCCTGTAAAGACAACACATAGGCAACGTATTGTAAATAGAATCATTTGCTTTTTGAAAAGCCGTATCGTGACCCACTCCTGCTATCGCTTTTTGAATGTTTTCTAAAGAAGCCTTTTTGGGATCATGAATTAAAGACAAGGTTTGACTGGGAATGTCCCAGGTAGCCATTTTTACCCCTTTAATATTTAATGCCGATTTTTCAATCCGCATTTTACACATCTCACAATTCCCATTTACTTCAAAAGTGGATTTTGTATTCTTTTTTGTTTTTTCTTGTGCAAACCCCATCAATGGGATTGCAAACATTATTGATAAAACTAAATTTTTCATATTGTAATTTTTAATTGTTTATTAATAATCTGGAATAGATTTGAGATCATTCCTTTCGGTATTTATTTCTATTTTAATTTCTCTTTTTTGCAAAATTATAAATTCCATCGAAAACCTACATAAAGCATCCGTCCAAAAACCGGAGCGTAGATTTGAGCAGTATCAAAATCGATTCCAAAAGGATCGTTCGCTCCAATAATGGGATTCTTTTGAGTATAATCTCCTATATTTTCGGCTCCTACATAGAATTCTAAATTATTAGAAACCGCACGAGTCAACTGACTATTCCACAATCCATAGCCCCCGGAATAGCTGCCCGAACCGTCTCGGACTGTCTCAACCAAACGTTGTTTTCCCAAAGCGTGATAGGTCCAATCCCATCTCCATTGGGCTCCCTTTTCATTTCGTTCGGTTTCCCAGGCAGCATTGGCAAAGAAACGATTTTGCGCCTGAAGAGGACGTTGGAGGAATCCGGATTTGTAAGTAGTCTTAACATCGTAATTTTTATAGGCCAAACGAAATCTCAAAGACTTGACGGGTGAATAATCCACAGATAATTGAAAGCTATTGGCACGACTCTTGCCCTCCAAGTTGTAAAACGAAATTTGACCGCGTTGTTCCCAATCCACTACTACCTGATCCGTAAACAAGGTTCTGTAATAGTCTACTGTTAAATCTCCACTTCCTCCCCACAACGAAAAAATTTGTCGAATACTTACCCCATAGTTCCAAGCTTTTTCTGGATTTAAACCATAAATAGAACCTCCAGACTGTTCAATAGAAATCAGTCGGTTGGTTCCAAACAGCGTCTGATTCTCCGCAAAGATATTGGCCACCTTACGACCACTTCCTACTGAAACTCTTATTATGGTTTTTTCTCGGGGTAAATAACGCAAATGCATTCTTGGAGTCATAAAGGTTCCCAGTCGATTGTGATTGTCCAAGCGGATTCCACCTACTAGAGTTAAATTTTCAAGATTGTCATACGTGTATTCAAAAAAACTACCGACCGATCGGTCGATCCGATTAAAATAAAAAGTATCCACATTTTCGAAATACTGATCGTAAGCAAAATTAACCCCCAGCTTAAATTTATTTTTGGTATTCCCAATTATGGAATTGAATAATAAATTAGTGTAAAAGCTTTCATGATCAATTTGATAGGTCCTTAATCCATAATATGCATCTTGTTTGTGATTGCTGTAAGCAGACTGAAAACCAAAGCTTTGATAAGGTAATTCTGGAAAAACATAACCTGTTTTAAGTGAAACATCCAGTCGATCTGTTTCAATCTCACTACCCCATGCCAATGGGGTATTTCGATCTTGGAACGGATCATAATCCAGTGTGCCGAGTTGTTTATCGTCTTGCATCCATCGGATACTACCAAAACCTAACCATCCCTTTTCTGCATCTGTGAACTGCCATCTGTTTAAAAAATTGTATTGTTGAGCCAAGGGTACGTCCAAAAAAGAATCTTGATTTCGATCTTTCAATTGGGTTCTTTGATTTCCATGAAGAAAAAGTCCTGTACTCCACCGTTCGTTTAACTTAAAATTCCCTTGAGCATTTAGTTCTTGTCTCCCATTGGCGGAGGTAAATACATTTAAGAACAAAGGCACATCCGAAAACGGTTTTTTGATTTCGGTATTGATTTGCCCAGCAATGCTCTCGTAGCCATTGACCACACTCCCCATTCCTTTAGTGATTTGGATACTCTCTACCCATGTTCCAGGAGTAAAAGTTAGTCCGTAAGCTTGCGAAGCCCCTCGAACCATGGGTATATTTTCTTCCGTAATCAATAAATAAGGACTGGTCAATCCCAGCATCTTAATTTGCTTAGTTCCTGTTAGAGCATCAGAAAAATTTACATCAATTGAGGGATTGGTTTCAAAGCTTTCAGATAAATTACAACAAGCCGCTTTTAATAGTTCAGCACTATTGACATTGATTATGTTTTGCGCATCGAGATACGATTTTTGAACTGCTTTTTTTCGCTGTATTAACGTTACCTCGTCCAAAGCTTCCTCTGAGTTGGCATCAAGATAATAAATCTTTTTTTCATTTTTGGAAACAGAAATTGTATCTGATTTATGTCCTAAATAGCTAATGATCAATTTATTATCAATACCCAAAAAAGGAAGAGTAAAGAATCCCTCCAGATTAGAGGTTGTTCCTGTATGAGTATTCATCCAATAAATACTTGCTCCTTCAAGAGGAAACATATTTCCATTCTCTCTGGAAAAAACTTGACCCTCAAAATTTTCTTGAGCAGTCATCATGAACCCCAATAAGAGTCCAAAAAATAGCATTCTGGTTTTTTTCATTTTTAATTTTTTATGATTGAATTACAAGCCTTTTAATAATATAAACCGTAATTAACCATAAAAAACAAAACATTGATATAAAGAAAGTAATTGATTGTAATTGGGTGGCGGAGGGTTCCAATTACTAATATGAAATTTTTGTATGATTTGGAAAGGGTTGAAAATAGGAGCCGTCACCTCAGCCCAAACAAGAGGTAATTTGTGTATAATCGTAAAATCTGCCTCCGCTTTTTGAGGCTCTTGATTTTGAAAGAGTAGTACTTGGTCTTTACAACAACTGCTTTTAGATAGAGTATGCTCTGAAGATATTGATTTGGACGCCTCCATTTCCATTCCACAGTCGGAAGGATTTTGTGCCCACGAGATTTTGGCGATCTCGTGCCCACAATAATGAACGTTTATGGCAAAACCAATCCGCGTACCCAGTACCAGGAGGGCGAACAATAAACTGAAGATACGCTTAAAATCCATATTGCAAAGATACTGTTTTTTAAATTATATATTCCATTAGAAGAATACTCGCCATTACGATCATGATACTATTTTCAATCAGAGTTGCCTCCGTCATGGGCAATTTAAGCGCAGTTCCTAAGCAAGCACATTCAATAGTTGACTTTTTTAAAAGAGCTCGTAGCACGCCATAAGCCGTAAGAGATAAAAGAACTAATGTTACAACCAAAGTAAGCTGTAGCTGCCATTCCAACAAAAAAGCAATACCCAAAAGGGTTTCCAAAAAGGGATAAATCTTGGCATATAAAAGGCTCTTTTGAGCAAGGGGATCGTAATTTGCAAATGAAGCTGGAAATCCCCGATAATCCAAAAACTTAAAAAAACTGAAAACAATGAAAAACAGACCCATAAAAATTAACATCGTCTTTTGGGGAGTTGCTTGCAATTCAAGAGCAAAAAAAAGAGTCCCTACGACTAGATAAGTGAAAATTAATAACAAGGGAACCAACTGTCTTAACTTAGACTTTTCAACTGGAGAATCTTCTAAAAAAGCGGTATTTTGAACCTTGTATTTTGATCCCAAAACTTTTGAAATATCATCGGAAGACAGAATACTCTCAGTTTTTATTAATGCAAGACTATCTTCGAGAGACACCTCTACAGATTGAACTTCATCAAGAGTACCAATCTTTGAACTGACTGTCTTTTGACAACCTTCACACGTCATCCCTAAAATAGTAAACTTTTGTTCCATAATAAAGAAATTTTAAATAAAAATAAAACTATCCCAATGGTTAATTAGCTAAAAAAAAGTTAATTCTCACCTTCATCATAAAATGGACTTAAATTTCCTTTTTTGAAAGAGATAATATGTACTTTTGTTCAAGATGTTTACTTCTATTCATATGCCGATTCTCAATGAAATTAAAGTCGCTTTAGAAGCATCCCATACAGATGTTTTTAACGGTTTAGAGCAATGCTGTTCTATACTGAGAAATCGTATTGATTATTATGACTGGGTAGGATTTTATTTTGCTGATTTTTCAAAAAAAAACCTCCATCTTAAAGCGTTTTCAGGAACACCTACCGAGCATGTATCCATTCCGTTTGGAAAAGGAATATGTGGACAAGTTGCCGTTTCAAACCAGAATTTTATGGTTCCCGATGTTCAAGCCCAAGACAATTATATTGCATGCAGCCTGGAGGTTCGTTCTGAGTTAGTGGTTCCCCTGTTTTTTGAAGGAAAAAATATTGGTCAAATTGATATCGACTCCCACAAAAAAAATCCCTTTTCCAAAGAAGACGAACAACTACTGGTCAATTGCTGTGATCTGATTTCCAAAACCTACGGTTCCGAACTTTTAAGGCTTTAATGTACCATGCAAATAAAAAAAATTACCTCTGCACTTATTTCAGTATTTGATAAAACAGGTTTAGAACCCTTGATACAATCTTTAATTGATAACGGAGTTTCTTTGTATTCTACGGGAGGAACGGAAACCTTCATTCGCGACATGGGTCATGACGTAAATGCAGTTGAAAAACTCACCGGATATCCTTCCATTTTAGGTGGTAGAGTTAAAACCTTGCATCCCAAAGTGTTTGGAGGGATTTTAAACCGTTCTGAAAACTCCTCCGACCAAAAGGAGCTCCAGACCTATGAAATACCTGCCTTCGATTTGGTCATCGTCGATCTATACCCTTTTGAAAAAACCGTTGCAAGAAATGCAACAGAAGGTGCTATCATTGAAAAAATTGATATTGGAGGAATCGCATTAATTCGTGCTGCTGCAAAGAACTTTAATGATGTGTTTTGCATATCAAGCAAAGAAGACTACCCCTCTTTTTTGGAGTTGTACAAAGAATCCAACGGAGCCCCTTCATTAGAAGACAGAAAAGTCTTTGCCGTAAAAGCATTCAATACCTCGTCGCATTACGATACCGCAATCTTTAATTATTTTAATAAAACTGAAAGTGTCCTTAAACTCAGTATTGGAGATTCTAAGGAACTTCGTTATGGTGAAAATCCACACCAAAAGGGTACTTTTTACGGACCCCTTGATGATTTACTGGAACAGCTTCATGGCAAAGCCATATCCTATAACAACCTCTTGGATATCGATGCAGCAATTCAACTAATGTTAGAATTTTATGAGGGATCGCCTGCTTTTGGTATCTTAAAACACAACAATGCTTGTGGATTTGCGGTTCGAGATACGCTTTTCGAAGCCTATAAAGATGCACTGGCTGGAGACCCTGTTTCTGCTTTTGGAGGGGTTTTAATCTCTAATAAGGCCATTGATTTGGAAACCGCAACTGCCATACACTCCCTTTTTTGTGAAGTAGTTATCGCTCCAGAATACGACCCCCAAGCGTTGTCTTTACTCCAGGAGAAAAAGAATCGCATTCTATTGATCCAAAAAAGTAAAGAATTGAGCAAACAGAACATACGAACTTGTCTTAACGGAATTTTAGTTCAAGACAAAGACTCTCAAACAGATCAAAGAGAAAATCTCACCCAAGTTACCAATCTGATAGCCACCGATGATCAAATTGAAGATCTTTTATTCGCTTCAAAAATGAGTAAACACACCAAGTCCAACACAATTGTATTGGCAAAAAACAAACAACTTTTAGCATCTGGAACAGGTCAAACCTCCCGAGTAGATGCATTACATCAAGCTATTCATAAAGCAAAGAGTTTTGGCTTTGATTTGACTGGTTCCGTCATGGCCAGTGATGCTTTTTTTCCTTTTCCTGACTGTGTTGAAATTGCGGATCAGGCTGGGATCAAGGCAGTGATTCAACC
>JAYNHN010000023.1:9980-13457 GCA_038108035.1 Flavobacteriaceae bacterium | reverse complement strand
CCATTAAAGATCAACTTACAGTTGATTACTGTAATGCAAACAAAATAGCAATGGTATTTACAGGAATACGACACTTTAAACATTAATTTATAATTTTACCTTCAAACAAGGAAACAAATGGGATTTTTCACAGAAGAAATAGCTATTGATTTAGGGACTGCAAATACCTTGATTATTCATAATGATAAAGTGGTCGTTAATAGCCCTTCCATTGTGGCAATGGATCGCAGTACAAACAAAATTATAGCCATTGGTCAAGAGGCAAGTATGATGCAAGGAAAGACTCACGAAAACATTCGAACGATACGCCCACTTAAAGATGGGGTCATTGCCGATTTTAATGCTTCTGAACAAATGATTAATCGTTTAATTAAAAGTATTCCTTCATTAAATAAACGATTTTTTTCACCTGCCCTACGCATGGTAATTTGTATTCCATCTGGGATCACTGAAGTGGAAATGAGAGCTGTTAAAGAATCTGCAGAGCGCGTCAACGGAAAAGAAGTTTATTTGATTCATGAACCCATGGCTGCAGCCATCGGCATCGGAATTGACATTATGCAACCCAAAGGAAATATGGTAGTTGATATCGGAGGTGGAACTACTGAAATAGCAGTCATTGCCCTCTCAGGTATTGTATGTGACAAATCAATCAAAATAGCGGGAGATGTTTTTAATAATGACATTATTAATTACATGAGAAGTAAGCACAATCTCTATGTGGGTGAACGAACTGCTGAAAAAATAAAAATCCTTTTGGGAAGCGTTTTGGAAGAACTCGAAAATCCACCCGAAGAAATGTCCGTTCAAGGAAGGGATTTGCTTTCCGGTAAACCGAAACAAGTAACTATTAACCACACGGAGATTGCTAAAGCTTTGGACAAATCCATCATCCGTATCGAAGATGCTATTATGGAAGCTTTGTCTCAGACTCCACCCGAATTGGCTGCTGATATTTACAATACAGGAATCTATTTAGCCGGTGGAGGAGCGCTATTAAGAGGTTTGGATAAACGCCTCTCTCAAAAAACAGATCTACCCATTTACGTGGCTGAAAATCCTCTTCAGGCAGTTGTTAGAGGAACTGGAATTACTTTAAAAAACACAGAACGCTTTAAAACCGTTTTGATTAAATAGACAAGTATGCAGCGAATCATTAATGCGCTCGTACAATTTAGAAATCCAATACTCTTTTTTTTACTTCTTGGAGTTTCTTTTTTCTTTTTGAATTCCAATAGTAATTTCCACAGAAATAAAATTGAAAAATATGGACTCTACGTTTCCAGTAGAATCAATAAACTTTCCAGCAAGTTTACTGACTATTTCTCGCTTGTTGAGGCAAATCAAAAGTTGATCCAAGAGAATACAGCACTCAAAAAGCTAGAATTAGAATCGAATGCTTTACCATTATATCCTTCCGCATTAAATGACATAGGACGTTTTCCTTATTCTATTAAGAGTGCTAAAGTGATTCAAAACAATGTTCTAGGTCTGAGAAATTATATAATTATTGATCAAGGAAGTGCAGATGGTATAAAACCTGAAATGGCTGTTCTCTCCCAAAGAGGTATTTTAGGAATCGTAAAATCCGTTTCTAAACATTATGCGAGTTTAATTTCCATTTTACACTTGGATTTAAAAATCAATGTCCGACTTAAAAACAGAGCTGATTTTGGATCGTTAACTTGGAGCGGTAAATCTCCTTCAGAATTTAAAATTGAAGGGGTCATCTCCAGTGCTCCAGTGGCGGTTGGAGATACCGTAATCACAGGAGGTATGTCCTCTTATTTTCCTATGGGAATCCCCCTTGGTAGAATCAAAAAAATGGAAACCTTACCGACATCGGGTTACCATGATTTAACGGTTGAACTTTTTAAAGATCCATCGCAAGCTTATTTTGCTTATGTCATCAAAAATGAATATCAGGATGAAATTGAAAAATTAAAATCAGAATTGAACCGATGACAAGTTATACATTAAGAACCTTCTTTATTTTTATAGGATTAGTGTTATTACAAACTTTAATCTTTAACCATATTCATGTATTGGGTGGGTATAACCCTATGATTTATCTTCTTTTTTTTATTAGCTACCGTTTCACTCAAAATCAAACCTATTTTATTTTGCTGGGTTTCGCTATGGGTTTTTGTATCGATCTTCTGTCCCATATTGCAGGGGCACATACTATTGCATCATTTTTTATAAGCTTTGTAAGACCATTATTTATAAGAAATTCCTACGGTGTAGCTGCGGATATGAATAAAGATTTTAAAAGCGACCCTAGGAAGACAAATCAATTTATTTTCATGCTTCTTACCGTTACTTTCCACCATTTGATCTATTTCATTGTGGTGTATTTTAGCTGGGATGCATTCTTTCTAATTTTAAAAAATACTTTTCTAACCTCTGTATTTTCGCTAACTTTAATTTTTTTAACCACAAATCTTTATACTCCTAAGCAATGATTCGAAAAATAACTTTATTGGGGTTTACAGTTGGTAGTGCTCTACTCTTTATTTTTCAACTTATGTATCTTCAATTGTTTAGTACCAACTACGAAGCACTATCGCTCAACAATGCAGTAGCAAAAAGACCTGTCTATCCCAATCGTGGATTAATCTATGACCGTGAGGGAACTCTATTAGTATCCAATCAGCCTGTTTATGACCTAATGGTGATTCCAGAAAATCTAAAAGTATTTGACACTTTAGAATTGACTTCTTTTTTAAAAATATCTTCGGAAGAACTACTTACAAAACTTCAAAAAGCAAAGCGATTCTCCTCCAAACGTTCGTCCGTGATTTTGCGACAAATTTCAAAAGAAGAACATGCCTATTTTCAAGAGAAGATTTGGAAATATCCCGGATTTTACTTTCAAAAAAAATCCGTTCGTAACTACATGACTGCATCAGCGGCAAACCTACTGGGATATACAAGCGAGGTGAATCAAAATGAATTAAAAACTAAAAAAGACTATGATCTTGGAGAAATGATCGGTCGTCAAGGTATAGAAAAAACCTATGAAAAAAAGTTGAGAGGCAAGAAAGGGATTAACTATTTTCAAAGAGATCGATTCAATCGAATTATTGGCCCTTTTGAAAATAGATCATTCGATGAACAGCCAGAAGCCTCGGAAAATATCAATTTGACTATTGATATTTCACTTCAGCAGTATGGAGAGTCCCTCTTGTCCAATAAACGGGGTGGGATTGTTGCTATTGAACCTAGCTCTGGCGAAGTACTAGCATTGGTTACAGCACCTAGCTATAACCCTAATAAATTAATTGGTAGAAAACGCTCTGAAAGTTTTCGTAAACTCATTCAGGATACGATCGAAAAACCACTTTTTGATAGAGGCCTGCAAGCCGAATACCCTCCGGGTTCACCCTTCAAAACCCTCAATGCCCTTATCGGACTTCAAGAACAAGTTATTACCCCTTCCACTCTTTTTAGTTGCAATCAAGGTCATTTTTACGC
>JAYNHN010000023.1:8739-9970 GCA_038108035.1 Flavobacteriaceae bacterium | reverse complement strand
CTCGAGGAGCCTTTATGAAGTGTCATTGTCCTATTGGAACCCAAAGTAATCTTGTTAAAGGAATATACAATTCTTGTAATAGTTACTTCGCAAAAACTTACAAGTCTATTATTGAAAACGCATTTACAGTATCGGAAGGAGTAGATCGTTGGAAAGCCCATCTGGAAAAGTTTGGACTCGGCAATTATTTAGGGTATGATCTTCCCATAGGAAGAAAAGGATTTATTCCCGGAAGCGAATACTATGACCGGTGGTATCAAAAAGGAGGATGGAAAGCAAGTACAATTATCTCCAATTCGATTGGTCAAGGCGAAGTTTTGATTACACCCATTCAAATGGCCAACTTCACGGCAGCAATTGCCAACAGAGGGTATTTTATCAAACCTCACTTCACGATACCCGAAACCCAAAAAATCAAGGATTCTCTTTATCCTAAAAATTATACTTTGGTGGAAACCCAACATTTTGAAACAGTCATAGAGGGGATGCATCAAGTTGTCGAGAAAGGCACTGCTCGGATTGCAAGAATTCGTGGAATTGAAGTTTGTGGAAAAACAGGTACTGCCGAAAACTTCATCCGACTCAATGATCAAAAAACTCAACTTTCTGATCATTCTATTTTTGTGGCTTTTGCTCCAAAAGAAAACCCCAAAATTGCTATAGCCGTTTTTGTAGAAAATGGTTATTGGGGAGGGCGATGGGCTGCACCCATTGCCAGTCTGATGATCGAGAAGTATTTAAAGGGCGACGTAAAAAGAAGATGGCTCGAAAAGAAAATGTTAGAGGGTAGTTTAGTAAATGAGTATGCCAAACCCCTATCTGGAAAGGCTTTTACAATCAATGAATAAAAATGTTTTTTTTCGTCTCGACTGGTTCAGTCTTTTTTTGTATTTATTATTGATGACTTGTGGATTGATCAATATTTATTCATCTACCTACAACGAAATTACCATATCCATCTGGGATATAAGCAGTCCATTTGTAAAGCAATTATGGATTTTTCTGATTTGCTTTTTGACTCTGCCATTTTGGATGTCGATAAAACCGAGTTTTTTTGAACACACCTCCTATCTTTTTTACGCCTTATCCCTGCTGAGTTTAATCGGTTTATTTTTCTTTGGACAAACCATCTCAGGAGCTACCTCATGGTATTTTATAGGAGGCTTTGGCCTTCAACCAGCTGAATTTGCAAAAATTACAACGTCGTGAGTTGTGTCATCGAATTTAAGCA
>JAYNHN010000023.1:5138-8729 GCA_038108035.1 Flavobacteriaceae bacterium | reverse complement strand
TAAAGACGATCCAAAGAAAATCCCTATTAAAAATCGCACTTCTGGTGGCACTGCCTATTATTCTAATCCTCTTTCAGCCCGATGCTGGATCCGCATTGGTTTTTTTGGGTTTGTTTTTTGTCTTAATTCGAGAAGGTTTGGATATTCGTATACTCTATTTCGGGATCGGATCTATATTCTTATTTATCTGTACTCTTCTATACGGAACAGAAATCGTCAGTTTGGGATCGACAGCTCTGTTGTTTTTGACTTACTTATTGTCAAAGAGAAAATATCCTCGAATTCAAAAAACACCCTTTTTGTTTATCTTGGGAGCCTGTGTAATTTTTACTCATTCGGTTCATTTTATTTTCAATTCTGTCTTTGAGCAAAGACATCGGGATCGTTTCAATATTATTCTAGGATTAGAGACGGATTCCCAAGGGATTGGATACAATATCAATCAATCAAAGATTGCTATTGGGTCGGGCGGTTTTTCCGGAAAAGGTTTTTTAAATGGAACCCAGACAAAAGGTGATTTCGTTCCTGAACAACATACCGATTATATTTTTAGTACCTTAGGTGAGGAATGGGGTTTTTTAGGAAGCAGTCTTTTAATTATTTCTTTTGCTGCATTGATCATAAGAATACTGTATCGTTCAGAACGGCAAATATTAAAATTCCCTAGAATATATTCACACGCTTTTGCCAGTATCCTGTTTGTTCATTTTTTTGTTAATATAGGCATGACATTGGGGTTAGTCCCCACCGTAGGTATTCCCTTACCGTTTGTAAGCTACGGAGGTTCCTGCTTACTGGCGTTTAGTTTTATGTTCTTTATTTATTTAAACTTTGATGCCAACCGTCTCAGTTAACTTCTTACATCTAAAGCATCTCTCAAACTGTTTCCCAACATCATAAATGCCAAAACTAAACTCATTATTGCCAACCCGGGAAATAATGCCAGATAAGGTTTGCCAAGCAATAAATAACGAAAATGATCTTTAACCATTCCACCCCAGCTGGGCATAGGAGGTTGGGCTCCTATGCCTAAAAAACTCAATCCACTTTCCATCAGTATCGCACTGGCAAAATTAGCGGCTGAAACTACAATCAAAGGAGCGAAAAGAAGCGGTAAAATATGGCGTATCAGTAAACGTCCATCCGAAAACCCCAAAGCTCTTCCCGCTTGAATAAACAATTCTTCTTTGGCTGACTTGACTTGACCTCGAACCAATCTTGCCACCTCAACCCACATAGTTAAGCCAACTGCTACAAATACTTGCCAAAATCCTTTGCCCAATGCCAAGGTAATAGCAATTACCATAAGCAGGGTAGGAATTGACCAGACCACATTGATGATCCACATAATAATGCGATCCCAAATCCCCCCAAAATATCCAGCAACTGCTCCGAAGAAAACACCAACCAATAAGGAGATAAATACGGCTACAAAACCAATGGATATGGAGATACGGGAACCGATAATTAAACGACTTAATAAATCTCGCCCGTATTTATCAGTTCCTAATATAAATCGTTTGGTTATGAGATACTTGTTTTCAATTTCAGATCGGTTTATCCCTTTCGGAAATTGATCCCATTCTATTTTTTCGTAATAGTCAGTGGCATTCCCAAAACGTTTGATTTCCAATCCTTCTTCTTTCCAGATTATATCCTGAATGGGGATTTCTTCATCTGCATTAACTCCTCCGAAAAAAAAAGAGGTATTCCCATGTTTGCTTTGGTGAGGAATTACCAATACCTGACAAGAAAATCCAGGAGGTCTGGAATGGATCGAAAGATGCATTTGATTCCCATACTGAGTTTTGTCGGGTGACAAGGGATAAGCAAATAGAGCCAATAAGGTAATTCCTACAATAAAAAGCGCACTACCGACTGCCCAAGGGTCTTTTCTAAAGCGGTGCCAGGCAGAATTAAATTCCAAGGATTCGTTTATTCTTTATTTTGAGCGATCGTATTGACTCCTTTGATTTGATTGGAAAGATCTCCTAAAATTTGAACAGCTTCATAGATATACATATCCTTTTTTAGTGATTTTTCCCAACGTTTTCTTTTTTCTATTAAATCTTCGTTAGGTTCCTCAGAAGTTCCTGCCTCGGGCAACCATTGAAACTCCAGTGAAGAATTGAACTCACCTAGCTTTTTAAATCGTTTGGAATAGTCTCTATCGGCTTCACGCTCCGCTTTAAACGAAGAATAATCCAAATGGTAGGTGTAGTCATTTTGTTGTTGCTTGACCCATTCTGCCTGTTCGTAGATCAATTGAATGTAGGGACTTTCTTTAAGTCGTTGTTTGCTTCTCTCTAGAGAATATTCATAATTTGTTATCCCTTTCGGACGATAACTAGCAGGAGTAATTCGATCCCATGCCAGTGGATTGTCTTGATCTTTTTCTCCCATGTCAACAAGGGCATAACGATCTGGAAAAACAATGTCGCTTTTTACACCTTCCAATTGAGTAGAACGACCGTTCACTCTGTAAAATTTATCCGTTGTGACCTTCAAGGCTCCTAGATCTCCATAGGTACCCCCGGTGATCATTCGATTGAGATCAAATACATTTTGAACCGTTCCCTTTCCAAAGGTTTGCTTACTACCCAAAATAATGGCTCTTTTATAATCTTGCAATGCGGCCGCTAAGATTTCAGAAGCGGAAGCTGAAAATTCATTCACCAAAATGACCAAGGGTCCATCCCATATGACACTTTTATCTGTGTCAGTTAAAACTTCTTTTCTTCCACCAGTACTTTTTACTTGTACAACGGGCCCTTCCTCAAAGAAATAGCCAGTCATATCAACAACCGTCTTTAGCGATCCTCCACCGTTATTTCGTAAATCGAGAATAATTCCTTTGACATTTTTCTCCTTGAGTTGTTCTAGTTCTTTTTTGACATCAGTAGCGGCATTGCGCTCTTGATAGTCTTTAAAGTTTATATAAAATTTGGGCAACTCAATCAAACCATACTTTCCATTTCCGTCATTAATCAATGAAGATTTGGCATAGGTTTCTTCTAACACTACAACATCTCGAGTAACCACAACTTCTTCAATAGTTCCGTCCACTCGTCTTATGGTTAAAAATACTTGAGTCCCTTTGGGGCCCTTTATTAATTTTACCGCATCATTGATACTCATCCCTGAAATATCAACCGGTTCCTCATCTTTTTGCCCTACTTTTAAAATAACATCCCCTATTTCCAACAATTCATCACGCCAAACCGGTCCTCCGGAGATTACTTCTACGATTTTGATCTGCTGGTTTCGTTTTTGTAGGCGAGCACCAATTCCCTCGAATTTTCCGGACATGCTGGTGTCAAAACGTTCCTTATCGCTAGGTGCTAAATAAAAAGTATGCGGATCGAACTGGATAACAATGGAGTTGATATAAATGGAAAACCAATCCTTGCGATCTAAATCGTTGTACCGCTCAAAAAAGTAGTCCATACTCTCTTCAACTTCTTTTCGAGCTTTGACCTCAATTTCAAGATCCGTCAATGGAATATAAGTTGAATCTTTATCGGCCGTTTTTATTTAAATATATTTACGGGCAGTAAAGCCCTCCAAAGTATTTAACTTAAAACGTTTACG
>JAYNHN010000023.1:0-5128 GCA_038108035.1 Flavobacteriaceae bacterium | reverse complement strand
ATTTCATCCTTTTTAGTAAAGTCAAATGGAGTGGAGAGTAGGTCTTTATAAAAGTCTTCTACCTGCTCCATGCGTTGCATCAATTGGGTGTACGTCAATTGAAAGAAGTCCAATTGAGCCGTTTTTAATTGTTCATCCACCTGATATTTGTAATCTTCGAAAGAATTGATATCGGATTGAAGAAAAAAGCGATGTTGCCCGTCCAAGTTGTCTAAATAATTCATGTACACATTCTCAGAAAAAGCATCGTTAATTTCTTTGGGGTCGTAATGTCCCCGCTCTAAAACGTAGGAAATAATTTCGATTAGTAATTTGTCTTTGTTGGGATCTTCTTCTTTTAAAGTAATACCAAAAACTAAACCACTAACCAATAAAAAGGTAGATATTATAATTAAGGGTCGCATAAAGGGTTTTTTGGTTTTTTCTATCATAGCCCCTAAAGATACGTATTTCTACAAACAGAAATGTTAATTTTGTTTTAAAAGGCGATTCCTTATGATAACTACAGTGAACGCAAAAAATCGAGAATTCAACCAAGTCAAGTCCCGCTTTCTAGGGAAAAGAAAAAGTCCTCTTTATTATTAGGGAATTTAGTGTGTGTTTTAGAGAACTTTTTCAATAGATCTGAAAAAAAAATTGCTCCCCATTCCCCTTTTATCCCCTTATTAGGGGAGAAAAAAAAGCAGTACTCGAACTATTTTTTGAGGAAATAGGAAAAAATCCCCTCTACAAAGAGGGGATTTAGCGGTTTATTAAAAAATAACAGAATCCTCAGCATACCAGCGTCCAATTGAGAGTGGTAAAAATTTTTTCTAATGATGTATAAGGGTTTAACGGATAGAATCTCTTTTTCTGCTCAAAGATTTATTACTTTAGCCATGAAAGAGATACAATGGGAAAAAGACCTTTAATTTTAGTAACTAACGACGATGGAATTACCGCCCCTGGAATCCGTACTTTAATTGATGTGATGAATGAAATCGGGGATGTTTTTGTTGTGGCTCCAGACAGTCCGCAATCGGCAATGGGACACGCCATTACGATCAATTCTACATTGTATTGCGATCCGATCAAGGTTTCCGAAGGCCCTCAAAAAGAATATAGTTGTTCAGGTACTCCGGCAGATTGTGTGAAGCTTGCAGTCAATGAATTGATGGATCGCAAGCCCGATTTGTGTGTATCCGGTATCAATCACGGATCAAATTCTTCCATCAATGTCATCTATTCGGGGACGATGAGTGCTGCTATGGAAGCCGGTATCGAGGGAATCCCTGCCATTGGGTTTTCACTATTGGATTATAGTTGGAATGCGGATTTCCAACCTCTAAAAAAATACATCAAAAAAATCACGTTAGAAGCACTCAATAAAGGTATTCCCAAAGATGTCGTTTTAAATGTCAATCTCCCAAAACTCAAAGAAGATCAAATAAAAGGAATCAAAATATGTCGTCAAGCCAAAGCCAACTGGATAGAAGAGTTTGACAAAAGAAAAAACCCAATGGGAAGAAGTTATTATTGGCTTACCGGAAATTTTATCAACGAAGACAAAGGAGAAGATACAGACGAATGGGCTTTAAGCCAAGGGTATATATCGGTGGTGCCTACTCAATTTGATTTAACAGCTCATCACAGCATCCAATATATGAATACATGGAATTTATAAAAGACAAATTCTTTTTTTACGGTGTCTTAGCAGGCTTGTTTTGGACTAGTTTTGGAATTCTTTTACTTCTTTTTTTCCTCTCAAGCGCACCTTTAGAAGACAGTTTTAACTATATGTACCGAGAGAAACGCCTGGGCGGCTTAATTTCCTTAGCAGCATTGATCAACTTGCCTATTTTTTTTATTGCTTTACGGAAGAATAAAACAGCCTTTGCCGCTGGCATCTTAGCTATTTCATTAGTAACTGTTTTACTAATCGCTTTATTAAAAATCAATATTTAATCCCGATAAGGTGAAGTATTATTTGATTGCAGGGGAAGCTTCTGGAGATTTGCATGGAAGCTATCTAATGAATGCGTTAAGCGAAAAGGATCCACAAGCTGAATTCAGAGCATGGGGTGGCGATTTGATGGAAGAATCGGGAGCAGTCTTGGTCAAGCACATCAAAGAGTTGGCTTTTATGGGATTTTGGGAAGTAATTACCCATCTATTTACCATCCTAAACAATATAAAAAGTTGTAAGAAAGATATTTTAGATTATCAACCCGATGTAATTCTCTACATTGATTATCCTGGTTTCAATCTCCGTATTGCCCAATGGGCAAAAAGCCAGGGGTTTAAAAATCACTATTATATAAGTCCACAAGTATGGGCTTGGAAAGAAAATCGAGTGGTTAAAATGAAACAATGTTTGGATGCTTTGTACGTTATCCTACCTTTTGAAAAACTCTTTTTTGAAAAAAAACACCAATTCCCGGTAGACTTCGTAGGGCATCCTTTGATGGATTCTATACCCCAAAGGCCTGTGAATAAATCCTTTTTTGAGCAGCATCAACTCACTTCAAATCAGCCCCTTATTGCACTTCTCCCCGGTAGTCGTATGCAAGAAATCAAAAAAATACTTCCTCTTTTTATTTTGGTTTCTAAACAATTCCCCAAATACCAATTTATTATTGCCGGTGCTCCGGGTTTGGAAATAGAACAATACAAGCCTTTTATTAAAAATACAGACATAAAAGTCGTTCATGGAGCTACCTATGACTTATTACAAAACAGTACCGCTGCACTGGTTACTAGCGGAACCGCAACTTTAGAAACCGCTTTGTTTGAAGTCCCACAAATGGTGTGTTATCGGACCAGTACGATCAGTTATTGGATTGGTAAACGCATTGTGAAATTACCCTTTATCTCTCTGGTCAATTTAATTTTAAATAAAGAAGTGGTTAAAGAACTCATTCAAAAGGATTGCTCTTTAAAAAACTTGTCACAAGAACTCAAACGACTGCTTAATTCTGAAGAACAAAAAAAAATAAAAAAAGAGTACCACCAACTAAAAATCCTTTTAGGGGAAGGGGGTGCCAGTGAAAAAGCGGCTTCCCTGATTTATCAAAGAATTCAATAGATCAGAGTCTCAATTCTGATTTTTTAGAAATTCCACGTAATTTAGAGGCATGAATCTGCCTCAATCTCTTCTTTATCCCTTAGTCATCTTATTTACCCTTGGTGCGATTTTTTCATTTTATATCGATTTAGGCACTACCCAACTCTCAGGTTTTTTAGTTGTCTTTTTGGGTTTACAAATCGTTTTTCAAAGGACTAAACTTTTCAACACCCTCAAGAGTCTGCTTTTGTATTTGAGTTTTTTTGTATTCGGCTGTATTCATTTTCAAGAATATTATCGCCTTCCTTCCGATCATTTTCAATTTCAAATAAAAAACCACCCAGAAGCTTTAAAAACTATTGAAATTGTTAAAACTATAGGGCAAAGTTCTTTTTCAAGTTCCTATATTGGAAGGATTATACGTTACGGAGAAAACGAAACAGACGGGGTCATTTTGATAAACCAAAAGAAAGATTCATTTACAAAACCCTATTCGATCGGTCAAATACTTCTCACTTATGAATCAATTCAAACCGTTAGTGAACCTCTAAATCCCGGTAGTTTTTCTTTTAAAAACTACTTAGAAAATCAAAGAGTCTATCATCAAATAAACGTTCATAAAGAAAATTCAATCGAAACCCCAAACACTTCTTTTTCTTTAGGGGTACGCATCCAACAGCTTCGTGAAACTTTGATTGATCGTATTCAAAATTCAAAGCTCAATACGGAAAGCAAAGGGATGATTCAAGCTCTACTGCTAGCCCAACGCAAAGCACTCAACTCGGACACAATTGAAAATTATTCAAAAGCGGGTGTGATCCATTTATTGGCCTTATCCGGACTGCACATCGGTATCTTTGTGGGTCTGTTATGGATGGTTTTCCGTCCGTTCTTATTTTGGAAATATGGCCACACCCTTCGCTCGGTTACCATTCTATTCTTTTTATGGAGTTATGCCTTTTTAATCGGGTTCCCCGCTTCAGTTGTTCGAGCGGTTACCCTTTTTTCATTTATAGTGATTGGAAAATGGATCCATTATGGAAAAAATTCCTTTCACTATACCGTTCTTTCATTTTGGATTTTGGTACTGATTTACCCCCCTTATTTAAGGTCAATCGGTTTCCAAATGAGTTATTTAGCTGTATTTTGGATTTTAATTCTTTATCCTATTTTTAAAAATCTATGGAATCCCAAAGTAAGATTGATTAATATTTTTTGGGAATGGACAGCAGTTTGTTTATCCGCTCAGATCGTAGTGAGTCCTTTAAGCATCTATTATTTTCACCAGTTCCCAATTCTTTTTTTAGTCAGTAATCTGTTAATCATTCCCTTTTTTGGAATCTTTTTATACTTGAATCTATTCGTTTTTTTAATTCTTACGCTGAGTCGTCTTCCCAACTCTATAGTCGCACTTTACGAGCAAATTGTGTCATTGTTGAATCAAACCGTTTTAAGGATCGCTCAACAAGAGCGCTTTCTTTTCAAAGACCTCTTCCTATCCTTAGAGACTACGATCATTCTTTACGGAGTATTGATTTTAATGATTCTTTGGTTTTACAAAAAAAACTTTTGGAGATTGAGCCTACTTTTTATCAGCTTAATGATTCTATTATATTCAAGAGAACAACAACTCAAGTATGTAATCAAGCAAAATGACTTGTGGATTTTTCATCAACACAATCAAAGTCTTTTAGGGCATCAAATAGGAGGCTCCTTTTTCTATTTTAGTTCCGACTCCACCCAAACCCAAAGAATTCTAAATGATTTTATGACTTCGCGTATCCTTAAAGAAATGAACCCGATTGATATAGAAAATTTATATATATACGGGAATTTTCGTCTACTTATTTTAAATAATGATCAGCCCTATACGCTTTCTCAATTTGAACCTAGCCATCTTCTTCTTCGTAATAATCCAAAGCTTAATGTGGATCGATTGCTAGAAAAACACCAACCCAAAATGGTCATATCAGATGGATCCAATCTACCTTGGAATGTAATAAGATGGAAAGAAAGCTGTAGAAAAAATCGAGTGCCTTTTTATGATACTCGTAAAAAAGGAGCTCTAAAAATTAGCCTCTAAAC
>JAYNHN010000022.1:9037-21125 GCA_038108035.1 Flavobacteriaceae bacterium | reverse complement strand
GCGACCCCACGCACCCCATGCGTGTGCGCTACCAGGCTGCGCCACATCCCGAATTAAATTGGTATGTACTAGTCGGGGTGGCAGGATTCGAACCTGCGACCTCCTGCTCCCAAAGCAGGCGCGATGACCGGGCTACGCTACACCCCGAAAAAAGTGTGCGCAAATATAACATATAATCAATTGACTACAAACCTCTTTTTAGGGTTTATTCTAACTTTATTTCTTTTTTATTGTTATACCTTGAGAATCAACATTTAAGTGAAGTTTTTCTTCACCGGATGCGTCTTGATAGTTCAGTTGCAATCGTTTTTGACTACTTACGCAACTTTGACATTTGATGGTTTGATTACCCATTTCCCAATAATGACCAACCAGTCTACTTCTTGAAAAAGATTGATCGTTTGGTATTGAATGATCCAGAAGACTTCTAAGATTTTCATCGAGGTAGAAAGTTTGGCCTTCGGGAAGATAAATAGTTAGTTGAACCTCTTGATTGCGAAATAATTTTTGTTTACCCATTTCCCAATACGGATTCAGTTTTAGAATACCTCCTGATTCAATCCAATCGTACTCAATTGCGTTGGTATTTTTTTGAGCTCGTTCGATGTTCAGTCCATTACTACTATATTTTAATTCCAGATAAGGTAATTTCTTTGAACTATTTTGAATGTCAAGAGATAGATTTTTTACTGTTTTCCATTCCTTTGAAAAAGGATCTTGGATAATTTTAGACTGCTTAAAAGACCATGTAGCGGATCCCTCCTTTTTTTCGTTCCCACTCAATTGAATGTAAAGAGTGTCTTGAGTTTGAATAGTAAGTTCGGTTTGTTTGGTTTTGATTGCGGTCACGTTATTTTTTCGAATTTCATGAGCTCCAAATACAATCAATAAGATCAGGGCAGCCAACCAAAGACCTAAAAGTACTAACCGAGCTACAGTTCCCAGGGTACTAGGTTTGGAATTGACCATTCGAATACCAAGTGAAGTCAGAAATAGGAAGGGTAGAATAACAAACAAAAATGAAGCCAATAACAAATAGAGGTTTGGAAAAAAATTAAAGCCCCAAAAATCAAAATAAAGACCAAAAGGCCAATGGATGGATCCGAAAAAGGAGAAAACAATCGTTCCAATAGTAATTCCCAAAAGACTCGAAATTCCTATAAGAATAAATAGTATCCCTAAAATTTTAACAACAACTTTAGGAAGAAGTCCCAAAAGCTTTTCTAAAAAACTGAAGAAGTTTTTGGATTTTTTTTTTAATGTATTAGTGGTTTTTTGATAATCTACATTTTTTATTTTGGAGGAAACCTCTTCAAATTCTTCTTTAATTTTTTTTTCAATGGTCGCGATATTGATGGGTTCTCCTTTCATTCTTAGTTTATCAGCAGTCGTTTCGGCTAGTGGAATAATGATCCATAGAACAATGTAAATGATCGAGAGGGTACCAAGAGAAAACAGCCCCAAAAAGATCCATAATAAACGAAGCCAGGAAGAATCCAAGCCAAAAAAGTGTCCTATTCCAGAGAGAACACCTCCGATATATTTGTCGTCTGGATCCCGGAATAGTTTTTTTGAGGATTCACTGGATTGAGAATCTGGTGCCTCTTCATCCTCTAGCAAAAAGTCTTCTGGTTGCCCTAAAACGGAAATGACATACTGAACATCCTCCTCACTGATCACATGATCAGGATGGCTTTTTCTTTTTTGAAAAAGTTCTGCAATGCGCGCTTCGATATCTCTCAGAATTTCCTCTTTTCCTACCGTTTTCTGGAATCTTTTTTTGAGCTTGTCCAAATAGAATTGTAAGGTTTTATAGGCACCTTCATCTATATGGAAAAAAGTGCTGGCTAAATTGATGTTTATTGTTTTATTCATGAGGTCTTATTTTTTTGTGGTAATGGTTTTTACTGCTTGATTCAATTCTTTCCATGCGGTTTCTAGTTCGATCAAAAAGGCTTTTCCATTAGGAGTAATGGAATAATATTTTCTAGGGGGCCCCGAGGTGGATTCTTCCCAGCGATATTGAAGTAAGTTTGCATTTTTTAAACGGGTTAAGAGCGGATAAACAGTACCCTCTACAACTAACATCTCAGCTTTTTTTAGTGTATCTAGAATTTCTGAAGTATACAAGTCCCTGCCCGAGATAAGAGCCAGTATGCAATACTCCAATACTCCTTTTCGCATCTGCGCAGTTGTATTTTCTATTTTCATAAAATCTTTAATGTATGTAATGCAAATATATAAATAAAAGATAGAACTATGCATAACATAATACTAAAATATTTTTTTAACATTTTTACAACATTTGGAATAAATTTTTCGCTCTAAATTAGTTGAAATCAAAATTCATATTCTTATGTCAAAAGATCTTAATTACTACCGTATGATTTTGAAAAAAGTCAGTTTCGACTCTCAGTTGTTTGACAAGGAATTGGCAAAGGCTTATCGAAATTTAGATGACGATGATCGTATTTTATTACAACAATGGCTTCGAGTTTTTGCCAATAAAAACTTGCATTTGAATTCCTCTTTGGAGTCTTGAGCTATTTAGGTGCAATGACCTTAATATTATCAAACTTTATAGCACCTCTTATAATGCCTTCAATAGTTTCACACAGAGCGTCAACTACAGGCAGTTTCAATTGACTTTTTGCATAGATCATGCTAATTTCTCTAGCGGGTTCTGGGGTTTCAAAATAGCGAATATTATTCTGATTTTCAGCCAATAAGTTTCGGGTTTGTAAGTAGGGGAGGAGTGTCATTCCCATTCCTTCATTGGCAAGGTGGATTAGGGTTTCAAAACTACCGCTTTTTAAATCAAAATTTTTTGTACTCCCTCTTGTTTGACAAAGATTAAGCACGTGTTCCCTAAAACAGTGACCATCCTCCAAAACGAGAATGTCTATTTTATCCAAATCTTCTACTTGAAGGTTCTCCAATTTTGAAAGCGGATGCGATTCGGGAATGTAACTAACAAAGGGTTCATAATAAAGTGGTTTTTCGATTAATTTGGAGTGATCAAGTGGGGTGGCTGCAATCCCTGCATCCAATTTTCCACTGGATAAACCTTCCGTTATGGTGGCCGTATTTAGTTCTTCAATTTTTAAATTCACCTTGGGAAATTTGTTGATAAACGTTTTTAGAAATAGAGGAAGTAAGGTGGGCATTACGGTAGGGATGATCCCTAGTTTAAAATCTCCCCCTACAAAGCCTTTTTCCATAGAGACGATATCGTCCATTCTTTTGGATTCCTCAATAATTGTTTTTGCTTGTGTCAAAATTTTTTGTCCAATAGCGGTCAAGACAATGGGTTTTGTGTTTCTGTTGAATATTTTCACACCCAATTCTTCTTCGAGTTTTTGGACTTGCATGCTCAAGGTGGGTTGGGTTACAAAACATTTTTCTGCTGCTTGTGTAAAATTCCCCTCTTCTGCAACCGCCAACGTGTAGTATAATTGAGTAAGTGTCATAATAATTTATAATTTAACCAAAAGTAATAAGAAAAAATTATAACAAATAAATATGACTTGGATTTTTTATACGATTTATCAAATAACTATTTGAAAAATCTATGGTATGATTTTGACATTCATATGGATATTGGTAAGAGGTGCTTCCCGACTGTCAATCCGCTGTTTACTGATTTGATCAACCACGTCCATACCAGAAATTACCTCACCGAAAATGGTGTAAGAACCATCCAAATGGTAGGCTCCCGGGCTTTGTTGAACAATGAAGAATTCGAAAGGTGAAGCAAGCTTATGAGGATTTTCAATCTCACTGCTGGGCATAGAAATCACTCCTCGATGGTGTTTAAACCCTTTTCGAGTATCAGGAGGGAGAAGATACCTTCCGATTTCTCTTCTTTTTTGAGCCGTTTCTGTTCGATCGGAATTACCGCCCTGAATTACAAAACCAGGAACTACTCTATGAAAAGTAGTTCCATTGAAATACCCTTTTTTAGTCAGATATATAAAATTGGCTCTGTGGTAAGGTGTTTTTTTGTAAAGTTTGATGTCAATATCTCCAAAACGTGTAGATATTCGAACTTTATCCTCTAGATTTTTCTTTTCATAATCAAAGAAAAAAGGGATGGCATTATCATCATTTAAAAGAAAAACCGAATCCTTTAAAGTTTCTTTCCTTTTTTTTTGCATGACTTGGGTTTCTTGAACTTTTAGTTGAGGCTTCTGTAGATTTTCTTTTTTGTTTTTTGTTTTTTTTGAGTGAGTGCATTGACTCAAAGCAATCAAAGAAATTAAAAAGATTATGACTAGTTTTGTTTTGGTCATGGATTATCAAACTTTTATACAACAATTTTCAAAAGTAAAGGATTTATCTTTACCAGGAAAACAAGCACATTTATTGACCGCACCTCTGCATCGAATAGATGGGTTGAATCAACTAGAACAGGATTATACAAATGCTAAGAAGGCAGCTGTTTTACTCTATTGTTACCCCAAAAACGATCGGATGCATTTAGCCCTAATCAAACGAACTGCATACGATGGACCGCACTCCGGTCAAATTAGTTTTCCGGGAGGAAAGCCAGAACGCACAGATCGTGATCTGTTTGAAACGGCACTAAGGGAGTGTAATGAAGAGTTGGGGGTTCGTTTGGTTCACTCCAAGCCTTCACTTTCCTTAAGCCCTTTGTATATTCCTCCTAGCAATTTTTTGGTCAACCCTTATGTTGTGATCGATTCGGAGGAACCCCATTTTAGACCGGATGCTCGAGAAGTGGATTTTCAAATTGAAATTGCCATAGGTGATTTGATGAATCTAAAAGTAAAACAAAAACCCTTAAACTATCAACCTTTTAATGGTTATCAGGTTCCTTGCTATCACTACCGAAATCATATAATTTGGGGTGCAACAGCTATGATTTTATCCGAATTTAAATTTTTTTTAGGGAAATACCGACTAAAATAATTCTATCTTTAAACCGATTTAATGTTAGTGATTTTAGATGTTTAAAAAGAATCCATTCGGACACTATTTGATCCTTAAGAAATGGTTGATACGTTATTTGGGTTTTATGACTCATCGAAGGTATCGAGGATTTAATGAACTTCATATTGAAGGTTCAGAAGTCATTAAAAATCTTCCGGATAAAAATGTCTTATTTATTTCGAACCATCAGACCTATTTTGCCGATGTAGTCGCCATGTTTCATGTTTTCAATGCTAGTTTGAGTGGTCGTATTGATTCCATCAAAAACGTTGGCTATTTGTGGAATCCTAAATTGAACATTTACTATGTCGCTGCAAAAGAAACCATGAAAGCGGGATTATTGCCCAGAGTTCTTGCCTACGCAGGGTCTGTATCTATAGAGCGAACCTGGCGTGAAAGTGGTAAAGATGTGAACCGTCAAGTAAAGATGAGTGACATCACTAATATCGGAACAGCTTTAGATGACGGATGGGTCATCACTTTTCCACAAGGAACAACCAAACCATTTAAACCAGTTCGCAAGGGTACCGCACATATAATTAAACGCTACAAGCCCATTGTGATACCCATTGTGATCGATGGCTTTAGAAGGTCTTTTGATAAAAAAGGATTACTGATCAAAAAAAGAGGGATCCTTCAATCCATGATTATTAAAGAACCCTTAGAAATCGATTATGAAAATGAAAGTGTGGATAGCATATTAGAGAAGATTCAATATGCCATCGAACAGCACCCTTCTTTTCTTAAAGTGATCCCAAAAGAAGAATTGGAAGCACAAAGAAAACTCGACGTTACAAGACAGTGGGAATATTAAAGTATCGGATACGAATTAAACCTTTCGACTAATTTTTCCGTCCCCTCAAGTAGTTTAAAGACTTTAAAGCCTTCGACAGTGCCAACCAACAAAGTTTTTCCGAAAAGAAACTCATAATCAGTCTTTTATTTTATTGAAAGAGATAGATGTACTTCTTCGCACATGTGGACAATAAAAAAATTATGTTGGGCTACTTATTTAATTCTAAGGTTTTGGATTTTAAATGAATCATCTCTATGTATTTGT
Organism: Flavobacteriaceae bacterium; assembly: GCA_038108035.1. Taxonomy (GTDB): domain Bacteria; phylum Bacteroidota; class Bacteroidia; order Flavobacteriales; family Flavobacteriaceae; genus MS024-2A. Next base: position 15,112 of record JAYNHN010000022.1, on the reverse strand, counting down.
GTAAGCTAATTGATATTCAAAAAAACCGATGAGCTCGTTTTTTTGGAATCAAAAAAGTATCTTTAACAAAAAAATGCAATGAAAAGGATTCTATGTCTTTTACTGATCCAAATGCTGGTGTCTTGTAAGACTGTGTATAATACAGAAGACTTTAACGAAGGTAGTGTTCCAGCCCCACCCGATTATAGCAAATCAAAATATTGGGCAGTAAAACCCGATCTTTGGCCCGATGCTCTCAGGGAAATTGTTGGAGATCCATCAGAAAAAAAGGCAGATGTTTTTTTTATTTATCCTACTTTATTTTCGGACAAAAGAGATTCTCGATGGAATGCTGACATTAATAACCAGCTGATACGTGACCAAGTAATTGATCAAGCTGTGGCTTTTCAATCCTCAGCATGGACAGCTGCAGCCAATTTATACGTTCCTTTTTACCGACAAGCCCATTATAGAATTTTTGTTGATCCCTACGCGCAACAAGGAAAACAAGCGGGGGTTTTGGCCTATCAAGATGTCAAAAAAGCATTTCAGTATTTTTTGGACTATCAAAACCAAGGGCGACCTATTATTATTGCTTCTCATAGTCAAGGTTCACTACATGCTAAGCGATTGATTAAAGAATTTTTTGACGGAAAAGAATTGCAAAACCGATTGATTGCAGCTTATTTAGTAGGGGCAAAAATAATGCCCAATGAGTTTAAAAATATTGTTCCCTTAAATCAACCAGATGCGACCGGAGGTTTTGTCAGTTGGAATACTTATAAGCTTAATAAACTTCCCAAGAAGTATGACGAGTGGTATAAAGATGGAGTCGTTACCAAACCTGTAACTTTGACAGATGAAGAAAATAGTTTGATAATAAATCAATTAGGTGTACTCAGTTCTGACGGAAAAATTTATCCTAAAAGTATTTCTGTCAAAAAAACCAATGGAATGCTTTGGTCAACCGTACCTAAAATACCCAAACGATTTTTCTTATCCTTTATAAAGAACTATCATTTTGCTGACATCAATCTTTTTTGGGTAGATATTCAACAGAATGCCCTTTTAAGAACAGAAGCTTGGTTTCAAAAAAACAAATCTGAATCGAAATGATTAAAGAACTTTTAGAAGATTGTAAAAATCAGTGGATTCGAGCAAAACATAATAAAAAACACCCTTTTCGTTTTTTTACTTTGGCAACGGTGGCTAATGATGGAAGTCCACATTTGAGAACGGTTGTTTTGAGAGATTATGATCGTTTACAAAATAGGTTCGTAGTTTTTACAGATTTACGATCTCAAAAAATCAGTGAATTGAAACAAGACCCAAGAGCTCAATTATTTTTTTACGACCCTAAGAAATTAGTTCAAATCGTGGTTTCAGCTAAATGCATTTCAATCAATCAGAATTTAGAGGTTTACAGTCGTATTCCTGACCAAAGCAAAAAGGATTACACTACAAAATTGGCTCCCGGAATAGAAATTAAAGCTCCCGATCAAGTGGACTATCTGGAGACCAAAAACTATTTTACTCAGTTGATATTCAATGCTTCTTCCATTGAATATCTTCGATTAAAACGTCCCAATCATCTGAGAGCACGATTTTCAAATTCAGACCAATGGGAAGGAGTCTTTCTAAACCCTTGAAAATTAAATTGGTTTTGATTACAGATTTGATTAATTTCATAATCTAAAATCATAAAAAATAAAAAATGTCTTCTAAAAAATCATTTTCACTACAAAAAAGGAGAACGTTCCTCAAGCATGGATTGGCGGCTTCATCATTGTTTATCGTACCTAGACATGTTTTGGGAGGAGTTGGCTATACAGCACCGAGTGATCAATTAACCTTGGCCGCTATTGGAACCGGTGGGAAAGGTTCTGGCGATATCCGAAATGCATCGGTAAAAGGGAGAGAGCGAGTCATTGCACTCTGTGATGTAGATCGCTCGAAAGGGAACGGAATTGGAAAAACAATGAAGCGTTTTTCAGACGCCCGTTTTTATGATAATTTTAAAAAAATGTTAGATACGGAAAAGGAAATTGATGCAGTTACCATTTCTACTCCCGATCATACCCATGCTTCTGCCGCTGTCTATGCAATGCAGCGTGGGATTCATGTCTATGTTCAAAAACCTTTGACACACAATATATACGAAGCAAGGCTTCTCACTGAGATGGCACGCGAGAAAAAACTAGTGACCCAGATGGGTAATCAAGGGGCTTCTAACCCCGATCAACTTCAGATCCAAAAATGGATCAATGAAGGTGCCATTGGAACCATTTCCGAAGTAAATATTTGGACCACTAGACCGGTCTGGCCACAAGGTGTTGCCATGTCTCCGCCCGATGATTCGGTGAAACCCGAAACTCTTAACTGGGATCAATGGTTAGGACCGGCTCCACAAACCCCTTTTATTCCTAAAATGCATCCCTTTAATTGGAGAGGTTGGTGGAATTTCGGAACGGGAGCGCTAGGCGATATGGGATGTCATTTAATCGATATCCCTTTTAAAGCATTGGGTCTTAAATACCCTACAGACGTTGAATGCAGCGTAGGTACCGTATATACCAAGATGTGGTCACCCGACTTTTATCCCGAAGGATGTCCTCCTTCGTCATCTGTTTCTATCCATTTTGATGCTACAAAGAAAAACAATGGTCCAATCAAAATGACTTGGTCTGATGGCGGTATTAAACCATTCCATCCGGATCTTTTGCCTGCTGATGTACCCATCGCTCCCAATGGAGTCATTATGATCGGTGATAAAGGAGTGATCACCTGCGATGCTTATGGAGAAGACCCAAAAATGTATCGAAAAGGGGAACCAGTGTTAGAAGGTGAAAAAGTCAAAATTACGGAACCTGAGTTTGGTCATCAACGCAAATGGGTTGATGCTTGTAAAGCAGGATTTAATAGTACAGAGCATAAGGCACTCACGTCTTCCTTTGACTATTCAGGACCATTAACTGAGACGGTATTGATGGGGAATATCGCTATTCGAAGTTATATGCTTCAAAAGAAAAATAATAAAGGAAGACCTGAATTTATTGGTCGTAAAAAATTACTTTGGGATGGCGATAACATGAAAATTACCAATATGGATGAGGCCAATCAATTTGTTGGCCGTACCTACCGAGAGGGTTGGGAACTTTCTTAGATCATATACATGAAAATATTAGTGACAGGAGGATTGGGTTATATTGGCTCCCATGTGACCGTCCTTCTTTTAGAAAAAGGGATTACAGTTGTGTCTATTGATAATCTCGAAAACGCTCGTCTTGATGTATTAGATGGAATCGAATCCATTACTACCAAAAGACCTGTTTTTGAATGCATAGATGTCCGGAATCGAGCGGAAGTTGAGGGGCTCTTAAAAAGACACCCTGATTTCGATGGAATTATTCATTTTGCAGCTTATAAATTTGTGGGCGAGAGTGTTGAAGAACCCTTAAAATATTATGAAAACAATGTTGGGGGACTCATTGAAATTCTCAGAGTCGCTACTCAATATTCAATTCCATTTATTTTTAGCTCTTCATGTACCGTCTATGGACAAGCGGAAAGCTTACCAATTAATGAGCAAGCTCCGTTGAAGGAGGCATTTTCCCCTTATGGAAATACTAAAAAAATTGGTGAACAAATTGTTAAAGATTGTTGTCATTCAGATCAAGATTTTAAAGCAATTTTGTTGCGCTATTTTAATCCCATTGGGGCGCATCCCTCTTCTAAAATTGGCGAATATCCCCAAGGGGTTCCGCAAAATTTAATTCCGTTTTTAACTCAAACAGTTGCAGGTAAACGCACCAAACTTAAAGTATTTGGGTCGAATTACAATACTTTGGATGGCACATGTGTTCGTGATTACATTCATGTGATGGATTTGGCACAAGCACATATTGAAAGTTTGAGCTATTTGATTGAATCCAAGAATTCGCAGAATTGCGAAGTTTTTAATGTAGGAACTGGAAGAGGCGCAACGGTACTTGAGGTCATTCAAACTTTTGAAAAAGCCACTGGAGAAAAAGTTCCCTATGAGTTAAGTGATCCTAGACCTGGCGATACAGTAGCTGCCTTTGCAGATCCTGAGCAAATTTCTAAGATTATTGGATGGAAAGCTCAATATTCATTAGAAGAGGCTTTGCAAAGCGCATGGAATTGGGAAAAAACAATAGAGTAAATTATTTTGAAATTATTATTACATTTGATAGAACGCTAAAATTGAAATATGAAGAAATCTCCTAAACTAAATCGTAGAGATGCAATTAAAACTATGGGTTTGGGCGCAAGTTCAGCAATACTTCCTCAGATTAATATGGAAAAGGAATCAACAAATTCACCTTTGAAAGGAAATATCAATCATTCAGTTTGTCAATGGTGTTACGGAAACGTACCCCTTGAGACTTTGGCTCAAGAAGCTCAGAAGTTAGGTTTGATAGGTATTGATTTAATTGGACCTAAGGGTTGGGATACCCTTAAAAAATATGGGCTCGAATCCACTATGTGTAATGGAGCGGAATTGAATTTAGTGGATGGTTTTAATGATCTTAAATTTCATGACAAGCTTGTAGATCGTTATACAGAACATATTGATTTAGTCGCAAAAGCTGGATATAAAAATTTAATATGTTTTAGTGGAAATCGTCGTGGAATGGATGACGAGTTGGGACTTAAAAATACGGTCAAAGGGATTAAACGAATTTTAGCTCAAGCTGAAAAAAGAGGGATAACCCTGACCATGGAACTTTTGAATTCAAAAGTCGATCACAACGATTATATGTGCGATAATTCTGAATGGGGAGTAGCTCTTTGTAAGGAATTGGACTCTGAAAATTTTAAACTGCTATACGATATCTACCACATGCAAATTATGGAAGGAGACATTATCCATACCATCAATGAAAATCATCAATATTATGGGCATTACCATACCGCTGGCGTTCCAGGAAGGAATGAAATTGATGCAAGCCAAGAATTGTACTATCCAGCAATTATGGAGGCCATTGTAGCAACCGGTTTTAAAGGGGTAGTAGCTCAAGAATTCATTCCGAATGATCGAACGAATAACGGAATGAATTCTCTTGCCGATGCAATTAAACGCTGTGATGTTTAGTATCTAGCTGCTTTACCATTTGTTGTGGTCTGTATTAGAAATGTCCTAATATCATCGTTGGCTTGAATCAAATCTTCGTTTCTTAAATACATCATGTGGCCACTCCGATACCCTTTAAAGTAAAATCGATCTTTCATTTTACCACTTGGATCTACTTGCCACATAGTGTATTTTGCATTAAAATACGTTGTAGCACCGTCATAGTAACCTGACTGAAAAAGTACTTTTAAATAGGGGTTCGATGCCATTGCCCGACGTAAATCTTCTCGAGTATTATCATTGTCATTGTTCCAAGGTCGAACCGGGCCGAACATATTGTATTTCACATCCGTTTTAAATTTCAGTTCTTTTTGTAGATAATGATTGATAGCTGGGGTAAAAGAATGTAACCAAGAGGTCAGTTCGGCACTGTAATCGGGACGAACCCCAACGTCTTTTCGATCAATACCTAAGTATCTTGAATCCAACCGACCAATGGTCTTACCTTCATGGCGCAATAAGTCTTTCCAAAAAAATCGAGTGGGAACATCTAAATTATTTTGTAAAATAGATTGTTCAGAAAGTCCTGAATAAAGTGCCATTTTTCCTGCAATTTCCTTTTTTTCATTATCAGAAATAAATCCTCCTTTGGCTAAGGCCGGAATTAAACGATTTATAGTAAAATCCTCCACTTCAGGAAGCATATCCGTTAGGTCTTTTTCTTGCAATTCAGGTTCCAATTGTTTGTGATACCATGCTGCGGCGGCAAAATAGGGTAGATTGAGAGCAGAAGAAACTGGTCCACCCACTCGAATTACCTTGTAATCTGCGGGAGATACCATAATGACCCCATTAATATACATCCATTGATTTTCCTGAAGGGCTGCCGAAAGTCCCATCACTCGTGTACCTCCATAACTTTCACCAATCAAATATTTAGGTGACTCCCATCGCTGTTTTCTACCGACAAATGTATTAAGCCACTCCGCTAAATATTTAAT
>JAYNHN010000022.1:3580-9027 GCA_038108035.1 Flavobacteriaceae bacterium | reverse complement strand
AGTTTTTCCCTTCGACTTTTTTCCCGTCTTGTTCTACAATCCTTGAGTATCCTGTATTGACCGGGTTTATAAATACAATATCAGCAACATCCAGAATAGAATTCGGATTGTCTTTATACCCGTATGGTTGAATTGGATAGCCTTCATTGTCAATTTTGAGTACCCTAGGTCCTGTATAGGCTAAATGCATCCATACCGAAGCAGAACCGGGGCCTCCATTAAATGAAAATATGAGAGGTCTACTGGCAGTGTTTTTTATATCTGTTCTCTTGTAATAGGTGTAAAAAAGAGTGGCCATGGGCTTTCCATCCTGATCCCAAACCGGTTGTGTTCCTGTCTGTGCTTGATAACTAACATTCTTACCCTTAATGGTTGTAGAATGATTGGATACAACCATTGTATCAATTGGAATTTCACGATTCTGAGCAAAAATGAACTGATTGATTAGTACGAAAAAAGTAAGAATTTTGATTGATTTTTTCATTGAAATGAATTTAAGTATTATTAAAAATAAAAAAACCCTCTCAATTAAGAGAGGGTTTTTTTATTTTATTCAAAAAAATGGTTAGTTAATCGAAATCTCCGTTTTTCGATCAATCCTAGCACGACGACTCATTTTTCTTCCTTTTGCAGTGTTATTGTCACCTATTGTTTTGGATTCACCAAATCCAACAGTATTCAAGCGACCTGCTTCAATTCCAGCTGAAACTAAATAGGACTTTACAGATTCTGCTCTTTGCTCTGACAATTTCATGTTGTATGCCTCACTACCATCTTTTGAAGCATATCCTTCAATGGTAATGGTTGTTTCTGGATATTGGTTCAACAAGGCTGTCAATTGGTCTAATACTTCTTTATCGCTAGCATCTAATGCACTGCTACTCGCAGGGAACAATACATTGTTGTTTTCACTGTTAATGAAGTTTATAAGATCGGTGGGCTCTACTACTTCGGGGCATCCATTTTTAGAGGGAACTCCTGCTTCATCTGGACATTGATCGTCCTTATCGGGTGTTCCATCATTATCGCGATCTTCCCATGGGCACCCATTGTTTTCTGCTTCTCCTGCTACATCGATACATTTATCTTCGTTGTCAGCAACTCCATCTCCATCACTATCAGGACAACCACTCATAGATGCAGGACCTGCTTTTTCTGGACAAGCATCGTCCATATCAGCAACACCATCTCCATCCGTATCAGGGCAACCTTGAAGTGCTTCGGTTCCTGCTTCTTCTGGACAACGGTCTTTATTATCAGGGATTCCATCACCGTCTGTGTCAGGACATCCTTCAAATTCTTTTAAACCAGGAATGTCAGGACAAATGTCTTTTTGATCAGGTACACCGTCTTTATCTGCATCGCCAGCACCGAAATTGTAGCTCAGTCCTACAATATGTTGTAAATGATTAAAACCATCTTCTTCGAGACTGTTTCTATATGAGGTGCTTAAATTGATTGCAAAGTTGTCATTTAAGAAGAAATTGGCTCCAATTCCTCCTAAAACAGTTCGGCTCGTTTCAGTAGATGGAAAGAATCCTTCTCTTTCAATATTATCTGAAAATCTTGAAAAACCATATCCACCAAATAGATATGGGATGATTTTGCCATCGGTTAGGTTGTATTTAACAACTCCATCCAATGATGTATAATTTAATTCTTCGTTGTTGTTGTCAACATTGTTTAGAGCATATTGAACGCCCAAAGAAAAACCAGCAGCGATATATCTTGAGAGACTGAGAGCCGGTGCACCAAAGTTAATTCCCGATTCAACATTATCTCCTTGTAAATTAATAAGGTCAGCACCAACGGCTATGGCCCATGGGTTTTCTGCATTTTGAGCATAACTTGTAAATGACATTGCCATAAGGGCAAATAACAGTAGGATATTTTTGTTTGAGATCATGATATTATTTTTTATAATTACAAATATAATGATTTTCACGTAAAATTTTGGTTTTTAAAATATTTTGTATTTAAAGTTATGCTAAAAAGCATTTTAGAAGAAAGTATTGAAGCTAAATTTTTATTATTTATAACTGTATAAAACGAATCTTTGTTATTTTAGTGGAAAAAACATGTTTAAATTAAAACTTTTACCTATTTCTATTCTGTTAGGTTTTGTATTTTGTGTTAAAGCTCAGAATGGCCCGGCTGAATGGATTACTCTTTTCGATGGAACTACTTTAGAGGGTTGGAGAGCCTACAACGGGGATCAAATGCCTCCCGGCTGGAAGATAATCGATAGTGTTCTCACTTTTAACACAGAGCAGATATTAGAGCAAGACTATGATTATCAGGGTAGTAGAGACTTAATTTACAGTGCAGAAGAGTTTGATAATTTTGAGTTGTTTATAGAATGGAAAATACCTTTAGGAGGAAATAGCGGTATTTTTTATCATGTTAAAGAAGGATACGGAGGACCATCTGAAGTAGCTCCTGAATACCAACTTATTGACGATGAAAACTATGCAGATATTCACGATTTAGTTGCCTATAACACGAGTGTTGGGTTTGAAAATCCATCAAAATTGCACCCCCTTCAGCAAACCGCATCGGATTATGCTATGTATGCAGCGGATCCTTCACAAAAGAAATTAAATCCTGCAGGTGAATGGAATCGATCGCGTATCGTATTTACACCTCAGAAAGTTGAATATTGGCTCAATGATCTAAAAGTTTTATCTTTTGTTCCTTGGTCAGAAGATTGGAATGATAGAAAAAATTCAGGGAAATGGGATAACAATCCGGATTATGGAAAATTTAAAAGCGGATATATTGGACTACAAGATCACGGAAGTGATCTGTGGTTTCGGAATATAAAAATCAAAAAAATAAGATAAACAAAATCATGAAAAAAAGAGACTTCTTAAAAACTTCGGCAGCACTTGCTTCAGCAACACTTTTGCCTTCTTCACTTTTGGCATTAACTAAAAATGAGCAAAAATTAAGAACTGCCCATATTGGTGTTGGCGGAATGGGAGCAGCGGATCTTGAATCGATTTCATCTCATCCACAAGTTGAGGTAGTAGCACTATGCGATGTAGATACAAAAAACCTACATTCAGCTCATTCCAAACACCCAAACGCCAAAACCTATTCCGATTATCGAGTGCTATTGAAAGAAATGTCGGCTGATATAGATGCCGTAGTTGTGTCAACACCCGATCATACTCATGCTCCTGCTTCTATATTGTCTATGGAAATGAATAAACCGGTTTATTGTCAAAAGCCACTAACTCATTTTGTCTCCGAAGCTCGAGAGATGAGAAAAATAGCTGAAGAGAAAAATTTGGTTACACAAATGGGGATTCAGGTACATTCTTTTTATGATTATAAATTAGCCACCGTTTTGATTCAGTCAGGAATTATTGGTAAAGTCCATACGGTAAGAGCCTGGTCGCCCAAAAATTGGGGTTACGATGGACCCATTCCAAAAGGTGAGGATGCCGTACCGGATCACCTAGATTGGAACTTATGGTTGGGAACTTCTCCAGAACGACCTTTTAAAGAAACGTATTATCATCCTGGGAATTGGAGAAAATTAGTCGATTATGGGTGTGGAACATTGGGCGATATGGGCGTACATATTTTTGACACCCCATACAATGCACTGGCTTTGGATGTACCCATGACTATTCAAAATAAATGTAGAAAACCCAATAATTACGGTTATCCAGAAAACAATAGTGTTACCTATACATTTCCAGGAACAGATTATACAACGGATACTTTGACTTGGATCTGGTCGGACGGACCCGGTGCTCCAAAAAACCACAAGGATTTAAAATTACCAAACAAAGAGAAATTACCTCTTCAGGGTGCCATGTTTATAGGTGAAAAAGGACGTTTGTTACTCCCTCATTTTATGGAGTTACCCCGTCATATTGTAGAAGGGGAGTATCAGGAAATTGATATCAAAAAATACGATCCAACCAACGCACTCGGGAACAATAAAAATGATTACGAACGGGATGCACCAAAGCATTACCATCAGTTTGTGGATGCTTGTTTGGGTAAAGATAAAGCCTCTGCACCATTTTCGTATTCTGCACGTCTTACAGAAACGATTTTATTGGGAGTAATTGCTGGGCGTTTTCCAAATAAAATTTTGCATTGGGATAGTGAAAATGCCCGATTTAATGAGGAAGAAGCCAATCAATATTTAAGTGGCGCCTATCGAGATTTTTAGTCTTGTCTTGCTAGCTAGTTGATTGTCGGGTATTTCTTATAAGAACTCGAGACTACTCCATCGCAAACCGAAAAATATTCGGATTCCTTGATTGGATGCATAGACATAGGAGGGATCAAAAGTTAATGCAAACGGATTGTTTTCGGTAGCAATTGCATTTCCGTTTAAATCAAAATCTACGCCTCGATCAAAAGGATCGAAGGAACGAGCAATGCTGTTAGAAGGTGGGGTGAAATCTAAGATATTTTTGACACCTCCATAGGTCTCAAATCTAGAATTCCAAGCTTTTGTTATTTGTAAGTTAACAATACTAAAAGTAGGAGCAAATTGATCACGAGGATCCAAATCTCCAAGCGTAGGAAGTTTAAGAGGACCTGTAATCGTTCCGGTAAGATCAACGGTAAGATTACTGCGATTTATTTTCTTCTGTAATTTCCATACACCGTGAAATCTTTCTGTCAGATAAGGAATGGATTTTAGTCCATTTTCTTCAATGTAAGAATCGATAAAGGTAGCTCCTAAGTTGACTCGTACTCCACCTCTAAAAAGCGCATTCATATTGAGAGAAACTCCTTGAGTAATGGATCTACCATAAAGGTTGTCAAACACAATCTGATTGGGGTTGGAGTCGTAATCTGGGACTATTTTGTTAGAAAATTCAGTGATAAAAAACTGTGAATCAAAATTTAAAATGGTTCCCTGTTTTAGATATATTTTTTGAACATAATTTAAGTTGGCGTTCCATGATTTTTCAGGATCTAAATCATTTAAAAAAACCACCTCTCGTGCACCCGTCAATGAAGCGTGATCTTCGGTGAAAATTTGAGCAATTCGGTACCCAGATCCTAGACTCAATCTCCAAATTGAACTGTTGTCAGCATTGTTTCTTTTATAGTTAAATCGAGGGGTGAAAATACCTCCATGTATTGAATTAAAATCATAGCGTGCTCCTAGCAGTAACGAGTTTTTAGCATTTATTTTTATTTCATTTTGAATAAAGATTCCGGGTAGATGAGTAATTTCTTTCTGATTGAGTTTTAGTCCTTCGTTAAATGTTGCAGTTGTATCATCATCATAAAAGGAATATCGATAGGCAATTCCAATCAAGAAATCATTTTTCTGAAAGCTTTTGTCCCACAAAAATTGTCCAAAACCAATGGTTTGATTTGCATTAAAATGAGTCGTTCCATACACCGAGTTTTGATGGTGATTATTAAAACTGAATTGCAATGAGAATGCTTTATCAAATTTATAG
>JAYNHN010000022.1:0-3570 GCA_038108035.1 Flavobacteriaceae bacterium | reverse complement strand
TTTTGTTTTTTTTTATTAAAATTTATTTGAATTTATTTTTTTTTATAAATTTTATTTTTAAAAAAAAAAACAACACGACTGGTATAAATACTTTCACCGTAAATTTGGTCTCCTCCTCTATATTTGGGGCTCCACTGTATTTGTCCACCCCATCGATCTTCGTAAACATATCGAGTAGCAAGGGATAGTTTATTTCCAAATTTTAATTTATTGAATAGTGAAATACGATCTTGAAGTGTCAAATCGGTGAATCCATCTCCATTTATATCTTTTGGATTGGAATAATTCATATAGTTAACACCTAGCAAGCCACTGGATTTATTTGAAAAGCGATATTGATATCCCAAATCCGTATTGACCTCTCCCCAATTGGATGCATATGAATCAAAGGAAAATTTGGGTGCATTTTCAGGGAGTTTTGTGATCAAATTGATAACACCTCCAATAGCCTCTGATCCATAAAGAGTAGAAGCAGGTCCCTTGACTATTTCAATGCGTTCTATTAATGATTGAGGAATACCCGACAATCCATAAACAGTTGATAAACCACTAACAATAGGAAGTCCGTCAATTAAAACCATGGTATAACTTCCTTCTTGACCATTGATATGAATATCTCCTGTATTGCAAACATTGCAATTGAGTTGAGGTCGTATTCCATTGATAATTTCAAGTGCTTCAAAAATTGAAGGGGTAGGATTGGACTTAAAAAAGGTTTGTGTGTATATTTCTACTGGAACTGGACTATTGAGTTTAGAAACGGGTTTTAATGTTCCTGAGAGGACTATTTCTTCAAGAGCATCTTCGGGTTGGAGTTCAATAATACCCAACTGTGTTTGTAGGCTATCGATGTTAATAAAAACAGATTGATGCCCTAGAAAAGAAATTATTATCTTGGGACTTTTAATATCGGAAAAATTCAAAATGAATGTACCATTTGCAATAGTTGTAGTTCCTTGCTTTGAGTTGGATATTGCAATGGAAGCTCCTTCAAGAGGTTGTCCCTCTGAAAATACAGAGCCTTTGACAGTATATTCTTGAGCAAATCCAATTTGTAAAAAACTAAACAGGAGTAAAAAGCGTGACAATATAATTAAGTTTTATACTACAAAACTAATTAAAAGTTTTGCACAACAAAACATTTTATGAAAAAAACGATTGAAAAAGAAAATTATCTCAAGGCACTTTTCAAGTTAGAGGAAAAGAACGAGCGAATTACAGTAACGGCTTTAAGCCATCATTTTGGTGTAAGCAAATCAACAGTGTCCAACATGATTAAGAAATTGGTAGCCATGGGATATGTAGATACCGCTCCTTATAGCCCAATACTTCTAACGGAAGAAGGGAAATCCAAAGCAATAGAAATTGTTTCCAAACACCGCCTCATTGAACTTTATCTGGTTCAGAAAATGAATTTTAACATGGATGAGGTACACGAGATTGCTGAAGAAATAGAACATATAGAGAACTCCAAATTCTTCAATCGCATGCGAGAAATATTAGGAGACGTTTCCTTAGATCCTCACGGCTCAATAATTCCAAAAAGTGATTATTAGAAGTAGATGGGTTAAAAGATGTGTTTTTAATTTGTTTTTTTAGTGTAGTTTATAAATACAAATCCTAAAATGAACAATGAAACCAGAGCTAGGTAGGGAATTGCAGAGCTGTTTTGAATTTTAGAAGTTTCAATTGAATGGTTTTTGTTGGATTGATTTGTTGTAAAAAAATAGGATGAATGGTCTTTAATTAGTGTATGAAGATTTTTATGGTTAGGCGCTACATCAATCAGTAGTTGATTATATATCCAAGAAGGGTTTATTCCATTAAAAACAAGAAGATATACCCCAGGATGCTTAGATTCATCTTTTATTTCAGATATCGATATCAGAGGCATCCGATTATGATTTTCATCTTTTAAAATCAAATGAAAATTTATGTATTTTTCGAACGCCTCTAAAAATTCATTTTTTTGTTTTGCGTACTTTAATCCGGGTTCAAACTTGAGAAGTGCATTTCTCAATAGCCAGGGAAATTCTGCTTCTACTTGTGTAGTGTTTTGCTCAGATGTGATTTTGAAAAAAGCAAACCTAGAGTCATGTCCAAAAAGATTTGTTTGAACCCCCAGCCAAATTAGAAAAATATAAATAAGAGACTTCAAACTAATAAGCAGGGGGTCCACCACCACCAATTTTAAAGTCATTAGAGGGCTCGCCTCTGAAATATCTTGGTATCCAAGGATAGTCATCGGTTATAACATAATAATATGTTCCATTTGGATATTCGGGTGTGATACCGCTTCTGCCATTAGCTTGATCCAAATCACTGAGATCCGAAATGTACTCAAAATCGTTTCCATAAATACCGGTGTATTCTCCACAGGGAGCTGTAATCCCATCTCCAGGTCGTTCACCGATTTTAAGTTGATAGCTGGATTCAATCGCGATCACTTCTGAACTCGAATCGTTGGGATCGGAATAAACATATTTGTAATAAATAGGGAATCCATCACCAGCATATCCTACCTGAGTCATCTCATCTTCTTGAATATTAACAGATTCTAAGTAGTTGGGAGACATCCCATGGTAGTGATATTTTCCGGTAGGTTGAACATGAGCTATGTTACAATCCATACCGATATTTACATTGGGTGCCTCTAAGTTCCAGTCCCAGTTGACATCTGGGCTAAACATACCTTCATGAGGCCAGGGTTCTGCCGGTACCGGATCAAGTTCTACACCGTTCAAGAGTATGCCAAAACTGTATTGATTACCTTCATCATTGGATAAGGGTGTAAAATCATTGGCTATTTCGGGATTTGAACTAATCGTATAGATTGAATTTTGAGTCTGGATCGTATTTGGATTTAGTGAGCCCATGGAATCACCAAAAAGACCTACTTTGTGTTCCGGAATATTATTGGAAGTAATCACCCGATTATTATTTACGATTTCAATAGATACTTCATTGCTAAGAGACAAAGTGACCTCGCATTCCGGCCGAGTTGAATAAAATTCATAGGTCTGACAATTGTCAGTACTAGAAGAACTATTATCGCTTGAAGATTCGGGTGTATTTTCAGATACTTCTTCATTGGTCTCGATCTGATTCGTATTTGAATTAGGAATGTCTAATTGATCTTCACTTTCTTTTTTACAAGAGACCAATGAAATTACAAGAAAAAAGAAAGTCGTTTCTTTGATGAATTGATTCATTTTGATTGATGGTTTTGTTTTTAATAGAAATAGTAAAATATTAAATCTGAAGAAGCATAAAGGTTGTAAATTAGTGTGATAAGATTAAAGCTATCACATTCATTTTAGTTTTGTACACACTTTAGAAATTTACAAAAAATTTGCTCATAAAAAAAGGTGTGCATGACACACACCTTAAAGAAGTTAGCCTAGTGTTGGCTTAGTGACCTCGGCAGGATTCAAACCTGCAACCTCTTGAGCCGTAATCAAAAGAATAATTTCCTAATCTTTTACAAAATTTACTAATGTATTGTATAACAGTAAATTAGGTATTCAATCTCTTTCTGTTTTTACTACTCTATCCTAGTTTTACTCAATA
>JAYNHN010000021.1:12923-21207 GCA_038108035.1 Flavobacteriaceae bacterium | reverse complement strand
ATATTAATACAGACAAAGCCACTCAAATCATTTTTGGAATCTTGTTATCTATCCTAATTGCTTTTACAGTGGGTGCGATTTCTCAATGGATTTCTCGAATTTTATTAAGTTTTGATTTTGAAAAAAAATCGACAGCAATCAACGGTCTTTTTGGAGGAGTCGCATTGTCTTCCATTTTTTATTTTATTTTAATTAAAGGATTAAAAAGTACGCCCTATACGGCCAAGGAATTTGATTTCCTCAATGGATTAACAATCAATCAATTTGTAGACACAAATTTAATGATAACACTAATTGTCAACTTTTTCTTTTGGTTTCTGGTCTCAGTAGCAATTATCAAAATTCTAAAAGTAGATGTTTACAAATTGATCATCGGGGTCGGAACCTTTGCCCTTGCTCTTGCTTTTGCAGGAAATGATCTGGTGAACTTTATCGGTGTGCCCATGGCTGCCTATCAATCTTATGAAGCATGGGAAGCTTCTGGAGTAGCGGCATCCGAATTCAGTATGGGTATTTTGAGTCGTGAAGTTCAAACACCACTTCATTTTTTATTACTTTCCGGCTTGATAATGATTCTTACACTTTGGTTTTCGTCCAAGGCGCGAAAGGTAGTCAAAACATCCATTGATTTATCCAGTCAGTACGATACACGAGAACGTTTTGAACCCAATGGCTTGTCAAGATCCTTGGTTCGACTTTTTATGACTGGAAACTCTTTGTTTGTCAAATTAGTAGGCCCTAATAATATCAATACCCTAAATTCCTCATTTGTCCAAAAGCAAATAAAACGAAACACCCAAGATGCCCCTGCTTTTGATAAGTTAAGGGCTTCGGTGAATCTAATTATCGCTGCTGTTTTAATATCATTAGCTACCTCTTTAAAGATTCCTCTTTCCACTACCTATGTCGCTTTTATGGTAGCCATGGGTACTTCTCTTGCAGATCGTGCCTGGGGTGCAGACAGTGCTGTATTTCGTGTGGCTGGAGTTCTCAATGTTATTGGCGGTTGGTTTATTACGGCAATTTCCGCTTTCTTAGTAGGGGGATTCATTGTTTATCTTCTTCATATTGGAGGAAATCAAGTCATTGCGATCATATTGTTTATTGTGCTTCTGATCATTGGAAAAAATTATATTAATCATACCAAAGAGAGTAAAAATGATCGTGAGGAAATTAGGGCTTTGATCGTAGAGAGCAATTCCTACCTTGGCGTCATCGAACAAACTGGGGATACCATCGAAATTGTGATGAAGAAAAGTTTCAATATTTACAATAAACTGGTCGAAGGACTCTCTAAAAATGAAATAAAAAAGCTGAATAAGGCAAAAAAAGAAGCCAAAAAGCTGTCCAATGATATTGACAACTTAAATAACAGCTTGTTTTATTTTATTCGAAACCTAGAAGAAAGTTCGATTTCAGCTAGTAATTTTTACATAGAGCTTTTAGGATATTTACACGATTTGTCCGAAGATCTCACTTATTTATCAAAGATTAGTTATAACCACGTGAACAATAATCACCCTAAATTAATGTTTTCACAAATCAAAGAACTTCAACAGATTGAAGAGACCATAACCCTAATTTTTAAAGAATCTAGAGAAGCTTTTAAAATGCGTCAAGATGTGAAAGAATTTCAAGATGTCTTGTTGGAAAAGAACAATACGTTTAAGTTGATTAATGAAAAAATAAATCTTCAAATTGAACGCACTCGTGGTGAGGAAACCAGCCCAAAAAACACAACGCTTTATTTTAATTTCTTAATCCGAACCAAAGACCTAGTAACTCATAAGTTTGAGTTGGTTGAAAAATATTTTAACGTTGTAAAAAGTTTGTGATTTTAATTTTATTGTGAAGCGAGAATATCAGATCCGTTGTCCCATTTTACAGCGCGTTCAATTACATTGTTTTTGTATTCTACTTCTAAGAGTGCATCTTGATTCCAGAAAAACCACCGATTTACTTTCTTACCCATATGGTAAATACCTTCGGAGAGTTTGTTTCCTTGTTGATCAAAACTAATCCAAGTACCGTGATTTTTACCTTGATATAAGTACCCAGTTTGCGCCAATTGACCATTTTCATAATATTCAGAGAATTTGATCTGATCACCTTCGTTTGTTAGAATCCTAGTTCTGTCTAATTTTTGTGCGGTAAGGAGTGTAGTTCCTAAAAATGCGATCCATATAAAGTGTTTCATGACAAATTCTATTTTATATTACTATCCAAATTTAATACTATTTTTAAGTTTAAGTAACGTTTTGGTAACATTAATTTAACATTGTGGGCTAAGTAACTTATTTACAGTGTTTTAATAAAACAAAAAAGCCTTCATACGAAGGCTTTTTTTAAAAGAAAGGTTTGTTTTTTCTAGGAACCACACATCAAACAATCGTCATCCTCGCTTTCTTTGGCCTGAGAAAGCATTTCCTTAAGTTCATCAGGTGATAAAGGCTCAACTGGGACTGCTGCCTGTGGAGCAACTGATTGAGAAGCAACGCCAACAGTGGGAGATACCGCTACAGGTGTTTTATTCTTGCTCTTGGATTTATCAAGTGTGAACTTAATGGCATCTACGGCTGATTTCGTTCTTAAATAATACATTCCTGTTTTTAGTCCGGATTTCCAACCATAAAAATGCATAGAGGTCAATTTAGCCATGGTGGCACCTTCCATAAAAAGATTGAGAGATTGAGATTGATCAATAAAATAGCCTCTTTGACGCGACATATCAATAATATCTTTCATACTCATTTCCCAGACGGTTTTGTACAATTCTTTTAGATCTTCTGGGATGTCAATATTTTGAACCGATCCATTGTTTCGCATCAACTCTTGCTTTAAGTCCTCATTCCACAGTCCTCTTTCAACAAGATCTTCGAGTAGATGCTTATTGACCACAATAAATTCACCAGAGAGAACTCTACGGGTATAAATGTTAGAGGTATAGGGTTCAAAACATTCATTATTCCCAAGGATTTGAGAAGTGCTGGCAGTGGGCATAGGGGCAACCAAAAGCGAATTCCGAACACCGTGTTTCTCAACCGTTTTTCTCAACTGAGCCCAATCCCAACGACCGCTGAGTTCTTCATCTTTGATCCCCCATAAATTGTGTTGGAACTCTCCTTTAGACATAGGAGAACCTTTGTAGGTTTTATAGGTTCCTTCTGTTTGAGCCAGTTCATTTGAAGCTGTAACAGCCGCAAAATAAAGAGTCTCAAAAATATCTTGATTTAATTGTTTGGCTTGATCGGATGTAAAAGGCATACGCAACATGATAAAAGCATCAGCTAATCCTTGAACACCAAGTCCTATTGGGCGGTGTCTGAAATTAGAATTTTCGGCTTCTTTGACTGGATAATAATTTCTATCAATCACTCGGTTGAGATTTTTAGTCACACGCACGGTCACATCAAACAGTGCTTGATGATCAAAAGACCCTTCTTTAACAAACATGGGGAGTGCAATAGAGGCCAAATTACATACAGCTACTTCATCGGGAGCGGTGTATTCAAGGATCTCTGTACAGAGGTTTGAAGATCGGATGGTTCCAAGATTTTTTTGATTGGATTTACGATTGGCAGAATCTTTATAAAGCATATAGGGGGTTCCTGTTTCAATTTGAGATTCAAGAATTTTTTCCCAAAGGTCTCTAGCTTTAATTGTTTTTCGACCCCTTCCCTCTGATTCATATTTTAAATACATTTTGTCAAATTCCTCTCCGTGGACATTGTACAAGTCAGGACATTCGTTAGGACACATCAATGTCCATTCTGCATCTTGTTCTACCCGCTTCATAAACAAGTCAGGGGTCCACATTGCATAAAACAGATCACGTGCACGCATTTCTTCCTTTCCGTGATTTTTTTTGAGTTCCAAAAAGTCAAAGATATCCGCATGCCAAGGCTCCATATAGATTGCAAAAGAGCCTTTTCGTTTCCCTCCCCCTTGATCTACATAACGCGCTGTATCGTTAAATACCCGAAGCATGGGTACAATACCATTGGAGGTTCCGTTGGTACCGGCTATATAGGACCCTGTAGCTCGAACGTTGTGAATGGATAAACCAATCCCACCCGCCGACTGAGATATTTTGGCAGTTTGTTTTAGTGTATCATAAATACCATCTATACTGTCTTCTTTCATAGTGAGCAAAAAGCAAGAGGACATTTGTGGTTTCGGGGTTCCGGAATTAAAAAGTGTGGGGGTTGCATGGGTAAAATAACGCTTGGACATCAATTCGTAGGTTTCCAACACAGCCTCAATATCATCCAAATGAATCCCAACTGAAACTCGCATAAGCATATGCTGAGGCCGTTCAACGATGGCTCCGTTTAGTTTCAAAAGATAAGAACGTTCGAGGGTTTTGAATCCAAAGTAGTCGTATCCAAAATCACGATTATAAATGATACTTGAGTCCAACTGGTCTGCATTCTTTTGGATGATTTCATAAACTTCATCGGATAGCAATGGTGCTTTTTTTCCGGTCCTTGGGTTGACATAAGAATATAAATCAACCATAGTTTCTGAAAAGGACTTTTTGGTATTTTTATGCAAATTAGAAACGGATATTCGAGCTGCCAACTTCGCATAGTCAGGATGTGTTGTGGTCATAGTTGCTGCAATTTCAGCCGCCAAATTATCCAGTTCGGAGGTAGTAACACCGTCGTACAATCCTTCAATTACACGCATGGCCACACGAACGGGATCTACCAGAGGATTTAATCCATAGTTTAGTTTACGGATTCGCGCCGTAATTTTATCGAACATGATGGGTTCCTTACGTCCATCTCTTTTGATTACAAACATAATTTTTTAGTTTAAGAATTAAACACAGCATTCCACGGTCAAATAGAAATCTGTATGAACGGGGTTTATTTTTAATTAAAAGTCAGCGTCAAAACTGATCTTGGTTTCTTGGTCTTCCGTATTGAGTACGCCCGCTTTTTGATATTCACCCACTCGTTTTTCAAAGAAATTTGTCTTTCCTTGCAACGAGATCATGTCCATAAAATCAAAAGGATTGGTTACGTTGAATTCCTTTTCTAGTTGCAATTCAACCAACAAACGGTCAGTGACAAACTCCAGATATTGAGTCATGAGTTTGGCATTCATGCCAATGAGGCTAATGGGAAGTGATTCTGTAATAAATTCACGCTCAATTGTCAGAGCGTCTAATAAAATTTCCCTAATTCGTGCAGGGGGAACCTTATTAACTAAGTGGTGATTGTGAAGGTGTACAGCAAAATCGCAATGAACACCTTCGTCTCTTGAAATTAGCTCATTAGAGAATGTAAGGCCGGGCATAAGACCTCTTTTCTTTAACCAATAAATAGAACAAAATGCACCAGAAAAGAAAATCCCCTCTACGGCTGCAAAAGCAATAAGTCTTTCTGCAAATGAGTCCGATTCGATCCACTTCAACGCCCAATCCGCTTTTTTCTTGATGGCAGGAAAAACTTCAATTGCTTTAAACAATCGATCTTTTTCTACATCATCTTTAACGTAAGTGTCAATTAGTAATGAATAGGTTTCTGAGTGGATGTTTTCCATCATGATTTGAAACCCATAGAAAAATTTTGCTTCAGAATACTGGACTTCGTTTACAAAATTTTCTGCGAGATTTTCGTTAACAATTCCGTCAGAAGCAGCAAAAAATGCAAGAATATGTTTGATAAAATACTTCTCGTCCTGATTTAATTTTGTATTCCAATCCGTCAAGTCTTGGTGTAAATCGATTTCTTCAGCAGTCCAAAAACTCGCCTCCATTTTTTTGTACCATTCCCAAATATCATGATGCTGAATTGGGAAGATGACAAATCGGTTTTCGTTTTCTTGGAGGATGGGTTCTATTGCGGACATATTTATTTGTTTTTATAAAAAATTTGACTAATCAATTCTCTTACAAAGATTCTAAATTGAAAGCAAAATTAAAAGAGTTACTTTTCCACAAAGAGGGTTAGTTTTTAACAAAACGCATATTTTTTGAGAAATTATCAAAATTATCAAAAAACATTAACTGCCTGTTTTTCTGTGTTTTATGATATCATAAAATCTTGGATCTCCCCAGAACACTGAAACTTCTTATAACCTTTTTTTTGCGTGGTCTTCGAGAGCTTCATACCATTCTTGTCCAAATTTTCTGATCAAGGCGGTCTTTACAAATTGAAACACCGGAATTTTAAGTGATTTTCCAAAACTACATGCATCTGAACAGATAGACCAACTGTGATAATTCACTGCGGTCATTTTATCATATTGTTGAATTCGAACTGGATAAAGGTGACATGAAATGGGTTTTTGAAAGTCAATGACTCCCTGATTGTACGCCTTTTCAATTCCACAAGAAGCAGCACCTGTTTCTGAAAAAATAGTAAATGCACATTCTTGACCATTGACCAAAGGAGTCTCTAGATCTCCATCCATTCCTTTTACAAAAACACCCTGATCTTCAAGTGCTTTAATTCCTTTTTTATCTAAATAGGGTTTGATTTTAGAGTAGTTCTTTTGAAGATAGTCAACTTCTCCCTTTTCAAGAGGAGCTCCTGCCTCACCAGCAACACAACACGCACCCTTACACTGAGACAAATTACAAACAAAATCTTCTGTTATTAAGTCATCCGAAATTAGGGTATTATCTATGGAAAGCATTTGCAATTTTTTTTTGCAAAATTAACAATTTAGGAGTGTATAATTAAAGGATTGGGATTACATTTGCGAAAATTTTCAAAATCATGTTAAATTTCAAAGAAATAGTGACTGCCAGCCTTGTTCTTTTTGCCGTAATCGATATTATTGGAAATATCCCTCTTATTATTTCTTTACGAGAAAAAGTAGGTCATATTCAATCCGAAAAAGCATCGATCATAGCAATGGTTTTGATGATCGGGTTTTTATTTTTAGGAGAAGAAATCCTAAAACTAATTGGAATTGATGTGAATTCATTTGCCGTTGCTGGTTCGTTGGTGATTCTTTTTTTGGCTCTTGAAATGATTTTGGGAATTTCACTTTACAAAGACGATGCACCAGAAACTGCTTCAGTGGTTCCTCTTGCTTTTCCAATGATTGCTGGTGCAGGAACGATGACATCATTACTATCGCTACGAGCCGAATTTCACGTTCTGAACATCATTATTGCTATTATAATTAACATCGTCTTTGTGTATATTATCCTAAAGTCATCCAAATGGATTCAACGATTGTTAGGTAAAAACGGAATCGGAATTATACGAAAGGTATTTGGTATCATTTTATTGGCTATTGCCGTTAAACTTTTCACCACCAATATTGGTCAACTTTTATAATGTAGTACCTTTGTGGTTGGCATCTTGTTGATTCGATCAGCCAGATGGAGGTAATAGAACACAATGCCATTGTACAATACGCCAATAAAAGCTATTTTGTTCATCATCATTTTAAAAAAGAAACACTCATGAAAATTACTCTTCGAATACTTATGATATTGGCCATCGGCATGTGTTTATTCAATCTTTTTCAAATCCACTGGGAAGAACCTCTGAGTGGAAAGAGTAGTATTGCTGTTATTGGAACCATTGCCTCTGCGAGTGCTTTTTTGTTGCTTCTTATTCTAATGCTTTCAAGAAAAATTGCTAGTAAAGTGAAAAAATAATTTAATTCGCTTCAATTTTATTTAGTGCCTTTTTGATAAATAGATCTTGTTGGTTAATGATACGCGTGTACATATTTTCATTAAAAAGTTGGATCGCCATAAAAGCTTTTATTGAATTGAGAATTTTTTCATTATTCTGATTTTTTAACTGTAAATTGTTTTCTACACAATACGCTTCAAACGATTTTATAAATTCTTCGGGTTCCGGAAGAGGTTCATTAAAAAAGCGAGCGGCATTGTCAAAATTGTATTTCTGATAGTTTTTATCCAATTCATTGAAGACATAACGGTTGACGTAATTGGATCGAATCAAATAGTTATTCCAAGCTTCTTCAGGAGTTTCATCATTTGAAATATAAAAATCCGGTGTAATTCCTCCCCCCCCGTAGACGGTTCTTCCTTTGGGTGTTTTAAAGGCTAAGCTATCGTTTTGAGGAATTTTATTTGGATTTTTCATTTCACCGCTTCTAAAACGATCTTGGACCTCTGCATAGTAGTCTTCTTTACTACTCATACCGTAGGGTCTTTGAATGGATCTACCGGTGGGTGTAAAGTATCTTGCGGTAGTCAATCGGACTTGGTCGCCACCACCCAAAGGCATCTGTTGTTGCACCAAGCCTTTCCCAAAAGTACGCCTCCCGATGATCCAACCTCTAT
>JAYNHN010000021.1:0-12913 GCA_038108035.1 Flavobacteriaceae bacterium | reverse complement strand
TCAGGACTTATTCCTTTGCCCTGAATTGATTCACCTGAAGGAGTGTAATATCTTTGTGTAGTTAATCTAATTGCCGATCCATCAGTCATTTTAAGTTGTTCTTGTACTAATCCTTTACCAATCGATCTCCGACCAATTACTGTTCCTCTATCATTATC
This sequence comes from Flavobacteriaceae bacterium, assembly GCA_038108035.1. Lineage (GTDB taxonomy): Bacteria > Bacteroidota > Bacteroidia > Flavobacteriales > Flavobacteriaceae > MS024-2A. Next base: position 12,755 of record JAYNHN010000021.1, on the reverse strand, counting down.
TTGAATTGCTCCTGCAATCACTTCACTAGCGGAAGCTGAATTCTCATCAACCAAAACATAAAGACTTCCTGTTTCAAAAAGTCCAGAAGCAGAGGCTACGGTTTTTTGACGGGATCCATTATTCCCTTCTACTATCACAATGGGCTCTCCGGCTGATAAAAAGTCATCGACAATTTGTTTAGCCGGAAGTAAATAACCTCCTGGATTTCCTCTTAAATCTATAATCAAATTTTCAAGATCTTGGTTCACCAGAGACTTGAGCGACGAACTGAATTCTTCATAAGTAGTTTGCGAAAAACGATTGATCTTTACATAACCTGTCTTTTCATTAATCATATAAGAAGAAGAAACACTCGGTAAGGGAACCGGACCCCGAACAATATTAAATTCATAGATAGAATCTGTTTTTTTTCGATAGACCGATAACTTAAGAGGAATTTCTGATTTTCTATTGAGTTTTGAAACCACCTCAGTACTGGTGAATCCTTTTTGGTATAGCGTATCTTGATTGGCAATCAAAATTCGATCGCCGGATTTCAAACCGGCTTTTTGACTGGGACCTCCCTCCAAGACCCGAACCACTGCAATACTGTCCTCAACCATGAAAAAACTGACTCCAATACCGTGGAAATTTCCTTGCATACTTTCGGCAAGGTCTTGTTTTTGTACAGCAGGTATATAAATTGAGTGGGGATCCAACTCGTCAACAATATCCTCTATAATCTCACGAACCAGACTATCTGAATTGATTTTATCTACATAATCTTCTGAAAGATAGGAGATCAGACGATCCAATTTTTTTACACTGGAACGAGTAGATAATGCTTTTTTGGTTCCTACTATATCTTTTGCACCAAAGAGGTAGCCAATAGCCATGGAAAGCAATACAATTAAACTTAAAAAAAGATTGTTTCTATTCACTTTCTTGAGTTTTTAATTGGGCTATATGATGGAGTTCTACCCCTGCTTTTTTTAAAAAATCCAATCCACTGGTGTCTTTATATGCCTGTGAATAAACCACCCGTACAATTCCCGACTGATGGATTAATTTACTGCATTCTTGACAGGGAGATAGCGTAATGTAAAGAGTTGCTCCTTTACAAGATTGTGTAGAAGAAGCTACCTTGAGAATTGCATTGGCTTCGGCGTGTAAAACATACCATTTGGTATAAAGTTGATCATCTTCGCAAATATTTTCAAAGCCTGAGGGGGTTCCATTGTACCCATCGGATATAATCATTCGATCTTTAACAATAAGTGCACCCACTTTTTTTCGTTTACAATAGGATAATTGCCCCCATATCTGTGCCATCTTAAGATATGCTCTATCGTACTTTTCTTGTTTTTGTCTCACCATCTTTACGAAGATATCAAATTCAGACTCATTAAAAATTTAAATTCGTTCCAAAATCATCGATACTGCCTGAGAAAGAATCATCGCACCGATTAAAAATTCCCAATTAAATTTGATTTGCTTTAAAAAGTCAACGACCACCCAATTGACAAGCAATGCGATCAAAACAATCGCGAGTTGAGCAAACTCAACCCCTAAAGCAAACGAAAATAAGGAAAGGGTGACTGCATCCTCAGGCACCAACATAGCAAAATAGCGACCAAATCCCAATCCATGAATAACCCCAAACAAAACGGTTATCAGTGGAAAAAATATTCGATGTGAAAAAAAGAATGTATTCTTTTGCCACAACAAAGACGCAGCACTTAACCCAATTGTGATAGGAATAAGCAGCTCAATCCAATATGAAGAGAAAGGAATTTCTGCATAAAAATTCCCAACCAAAGACAAAGTATGTCCGAACGTAAAGAGAGTAACCCACCAGATGAGTTTTTTACTTTCGGCAAAAGTAAAAGGGATCGCAAGGGTTATGATAAAGAAAAAATGATCCAACCCCTCCCAATCGATTACATGCCAAAATCCCAAATCCAAATAAAATCCAAATGTATCCATATTTATAAACCTCTTTCTTTTTGAATTAATTCATATGCTTTTTGAACCTCTTGAAACTTTTCTTGAGCTCCCTTTATTAAAGCGGGATCTTTGGATTGAAGTTTATCAGGATGGTATTTTTTAGCCATCTTTCGGTAGGCCTTTTTCACTTCTATGTCTGTTGCAGAAACGGTAATTTCAAGAATCTTGTAAGCATTATCAGTGGACTTAATAAACATCGCTTTGATGCTGTCCAACTCAGAAGGCCGAATTCCCAGAGCAACGGCAATTTGTTCTATTTTGTTTAATTCCAATTGGGAAATAGAACCATCGGCTTGAGCCACACCAAAAAGAAAATGAAGAATTTGCAAACGTGTTTCATAGCGTGTTTGCTGAACAAAAACTTGAGCTAAACTGGAAATGTTTTGTGCTTTTTTCTTGATCTCACTATTAAAAGTTTCAAATATTGAAGCTGCCTTATGAGATCCGTAATTGGTAATAAAAAAATTGCGGACAAACTGAAGTTCTTGTGCTTTTACTTGTCCATCGGCTTTAATGACCGTAGCGGCAAGTGCTAGAAGATTAAGTTGAAATAATGCCGGTTCGGCTGAAGAAAATCGAGTGGAAGAAAAAGCCTTGGTTCCTCCCGTAAATTGTTCGAATAAACTACCTATAAAATACCCAAATATCGCGCCTGGAAATCGAAATAAATAGTACCCTAAAAAGGCGGTGATCCACTTAATCATATTTCTTTTTATTTTTTTACAAATTTGACAAATAAAATCGGCGCAACAAAACATTTTAAAGATGCCATTACTTTTATATATTTGAAAAAAATTAAACTTATGTACCCTGCTGAACTTGTAAAGCCCATGAGAGAAGAATTGACCAATATTGGTTTTAAAGAACTTTTTTCAAAAGATGATGTTTCTTCTGCTCTTGCCCAATCCGGCACTACCCTTGTCGTGGTTAATTCTGTTTGCGGATGCGCCGCTGCCAATGCTCGACCCGGGGTATATCATTCTTTACAAAACCAAAAATCTCCGGATCAGTTAGTCACTGTTTTTGCAGGGGTTGATACGGAAGCTACCAATTTTGCACGTGAAATGATGGTTCCTTTTCCACCCTCTTCTCCCAGTATCGCTTTGTTTAAAGATGGAGAATTGGTTCATATGGTTGAGCGTCATCACATTGAGGGTCGCCCCGCAGAATTAATCGCAGAGAATTTAAAATCAGCCTACAACGATCACTGTTAGAAAAAAAAATATCTATTAAACTGGTAATGCTTAAAATTATCAGCACTCTTTTCAGTGTTTTTTATTATCTAGCTTTTGGGAGTTGTCTAATTGTTTTCCATATACTCCAATGGATCACTTTTTACGGTTTTGGCTATTCTGCCCACAAAATAACGGTAGACTATTTAAACTTTATGATCATGAGATGTTTGAATTTACTCGGCACTCGTTTTGACTTCAATCATCCCTATTCGTTACCTACCGACCGTCCCATTATATTTGTAGCAAATCACCAAAGCACATATGATATCCCCCCACTGATCTGGCATCTCAGGAGGCATCATGCAAAATTTATAAGTAAAAAAGAGTTGGGCAAAGGAATTCCAAGTGTTTCTTTTAATCTTCGACATGGAGGATCGGTTCTGATCGATCGTAAAAAAACCAAACAATCCTTAGTACAAATTCAGGAATTTGGAAAACAACTTACTCTAAAAAAACATTCTGCCGTTATATTTCCCGAAGGTTCTAGGAGCCGAGACGGTCAACCTAAACCTTTTCGCAAAGGAGGATTGCTTCATTTAATGGAAACAATGCCCAACGCACTGGTCGTTCCCATCAGTATCGGAAACTCATGGAAATTAGCAAAATACAACTACTTCCCCATGCCCATGGGAATCAAAATAAAATTCACCGTTCATCCACCACTGGAGATTCCTGCTCAAAAGCCCGAAGAACTAATCGATCGTATAGAGTCAACAATCAAACAAGGGGTTGGAGAATTTAAATACCACTAATAGGGAAGCAAAATAGTAAAAGTAGTCCCTTTTTTAGGAGTAGATATATAGGAAAGACTTCCCTTATGGTTTTCAATAATATTTCTTACGATTCCGAGTCCAAGTCCCATTCCCGAGGTTTTGGTAGTAAATTTGGGTTCAAATATTTTATCCTTCAATTCCGGTGAAATTCCATTCCCGTTATCACTTATGGTAATTCGAGTTTGACCGGGTTCAGAAATAAGTTGTACACCGATCAATGGCGTCTTTTTTTTCGATACGGATTGAAGCGCATTTTGAATCAAATTGGTCATCACTCGAATCCACTGGGTACGGTCTAACTTGTGGAAAATTGACGCTCGATCAGACTGAAAAACGATCCGCTCTTTCTGAAAGATGTTGACAGCCATTTCTGTAACCTCTACCAAATCGTATTCCTTAATATTGGGTTTGGGTAAAGTAGCAAAATCTGAAAAGGCCTCTGCTACTTCACTCATTGTATCTATTTGCTGGATCAACAGTTTTGAAAAATCATTCATTTTATCTTTAATATCCGGATCTTCAGGATCAAATCTCTGTTCAAAACTCTGTATGGTCAAGCGCATGGGAGTGAGTGGGTTCTTAATCTCATGCGCTACCTGTCGAGCCATTTCTTGCCAAGCTTGTTCGCGTTCAGTTTTGGCCAATTTTTCTGCGCTTTCAGTCAAATCATCAATCATTTTATTGTATGAATTGACCAAACTATCAATTTCACGAGTCGCATTTTTTAGATAAATTTTTTCGTTCTTTTTTTGAAATCCAGTTTGTTCCATCCGACTCCTGATGGTCTCCAAGGATCGAGTAATGAGTTTTGATAAAAAATAAGCAACGAATAAAACTCCGAAAAGAAGTAAAATATAAATTTGATACAGGTTTTGTAAAAAAGTATTCAACTCATTTTCAGAGAATGAAATATCTTCAAAATAAGGGAAAAATAATATGGCATAAGGTCGGTTAAAATCGTCTTTTAATAGACGATATGATGCGTGGAATTTATCAATATCCGAGTTGTATTCTTCTAAATACCTTCCCTCTTTGCTTTCTTTAATTTTGTTGAGTAAACTTGCCTCCAAAGCATAATCGTTCGCAATTACTTTTAGTGGAATATGATAAATATACAAGGGCTTTCCTTCCAGATTAAACAAGGAATATTGAACGCTGTGAATGGAGTTGATTTTTTCAAAATCTGTTTCCATTTTTGACCAAATACTATCGGGCTGATTGTATAAGTCGTTTTTGTTAACCAAATGATCAATATGTCTTTGAATCTGTGCCTCTTTTCGATTGAGACGACCCAAATGATAATTTTCTCTTTGAGACTCGTATTGTATGGATGTTGTCCCCAAGATCAATAAACCTGCCACGACCAATAAAGCGATCATTACCAGAAAAAGACGGGTTCTAAAAGAGAACTTTTTGGGTATTGAAAACGGTAATTTCATTTTTTGCTTCTTGCTTTTTTATACAAACGAATTCCCAAAAACAAGATTACTGCCAAACCTAAAATCCCTACGGTTCCCGAAATCCAATGTAAGCTATCCTTTAGAATAACTAAAAACACGATAGCGAATAGCAGAAGTGTTGCTCCTTCATTCCAAATACGCATAAACAGACTACTATGGGTAATCTGACCCTGCTGTAACTTTAGAAAAATACGATGCGTTTTTAAATGATAAACGATTAATAAAACTACAAAAGTCAGTTTGACATGCATCCAGGGTTGAACCAACCATTCGGGCATAAGAAACAAAAGCCATATAGCAAATACAACCGCCAAAACCGCCGATGGCCAAGTGATAATGTACCACAATCGCTTGCTCATAATTTTAAACTGAGGAATCAAAATATCCCGCTCATTTGCTGGCTTTTTGGAGGCTTCTATATGATAAATAAAAAGCCTAGGTATATAGAAAAGACCTGCAAACCATGTAATTACAAATATAAGGTGCAATGCTTTAATGTAATTATAATACATTGCTCTTTTAGTTTACCGTTAAATAGTCAAGGTTTAATTTGGCAAAGGCCGTATTAAAATCTTCCAAATCTTGATCAATCATTTGTTGATATATACTTAAATGTTTCTCAACCTCTGATGTCAAATAAGAATGAACCGCTTCATCTTGATCCGTGGGAGGAAAATCATTTATGGTAACCAGTCGATTGAGGTGACCCAATTTATTAGTCAATCGGATCGGGAAATTCAAAGGATCTTGATTACTTCGATTCTTCGTTTGATAAAGTGCTTTTTCTACCTCAGAAAACTTTTTCTTGAGTTCTTTTACCTGACTAAGCAGTACTTGAGTCTCTTCTAAATCTCCATAATTTTCCTCAAAGTTGCTCAATTTCTTATAGATCTTCCGAATGTTTTTTATGGCCTTGTGAGCTTTATCTACAGTTGCATTGACTTGGTTGACAAAGTCAAATTGTTTTTTCATATCGGCAACAGTCGCCTCGGAACGGGGGTCAGGGAGAATCGTAAACGTTTGTTCTACCTCTACACCATTTTTTTCTAAAACGACTTTATAATCTCCAGGTACAGCCTTAGCTCCTGAAAAAGAAGCACTCCAAAAAATCATTCCGTCTAGCCGTTCTGCACCCTCATATCGAGTATCCCATACAAATTGATTCCCACCGACTTTTACTGTTAGTGCCTCTTCTTTAGATTGAGTACTAAAAGTTTTAATCAATTTCCCATCGGAATCTTTAAAGTGGAGTTGAATGCTGTCTTTGGTCGCATCGAAATCTCTTAAATTAAAATAAACGATTACTCCGTTGGGTAAATTGGTTCCTTTGGTCAGAGAGGGTTTGCTTGTTCGCCCTTGCATTCGGTAAGTATCCTTAGGTTTAAACAAAGTCATTTCTTCGTTAGCAGTATCTTTATTAATTTGATGTAAAACCGTCAAATCATCGATCATCCAAATACTCCTTCCCTGAGTCGCTACAATAAGGCTATTGTCCTTCAAAGTGAGATCCGTGATCGGAACAATGGGTAAATTCAGTTGAAAAGGATTCCAAGAAGCTCCGTCATCAAAAGAAATGTACATGCCTGTTTCGGTACCAGCATAGAGCAAGCCTTTTTGAGCTGGGTCTGCTCTTAAAACTCTTGTAAAATGTTCATTTGGAATTCCATTGGTAATTTTTGTCCACGTTTGTCCATAATCGGACGTTTTATAAAGATAAGGTCTGAAATCCCCAGTTTTATATAAGGTTCCAGCGACATAACAAACTGCCGGATCAAAAGGAGAAGGATCAATACTGTTGATCATCAGCCATTTAGGCATTCCTGAGGGAGTCACATTTTTCCAATTTTCCCCTCCGTCTTGAGTCAAATGAATTAAACCATCATCACTACCAACCCACATCAAACCCTCTTTTATGGATGATTCGTTGGCAGCAAAAATCGTACAATAATATTCGACTCCTGTGTTGTCTTGAGTAATAGGCCCACCGGAAGATTTCAAACGCTCTGGGTCGTTTCGTGTTAAATCTGGGCTGATGATTTTCCAACTTTGTCCTTCATTTTCAGAAACGTGAACTTGATTGGAAAAAGTATATAATTTTTTAGGATCGTGTTTACTAAATACGATGGGGAAATTCCACTGAAAACGATATTTCATTCCCTCAGCGCCGTAACCCATAGGATTGTCCGGCCAAACATTAATCCCTCGGACGGTATTTTTTTTATGGTTTACTCTTGTTAGAAAACCACCGTAGCTTCCTCCATAAACAATATCATCATCAAGGGGATCCACTGCAATATGTGCAGATTCACCACCGGCGGTAGGTTCCCAGTCCTCTTCACCTATTCCACTTCCATCTGAACGGTGATGAACTCGGAGGGTCGAGTTATCCTGCTGGGCAACATAAATTCGATACGGAAAAGAATTGTCAGTTGTTACGCGATAAAACTGTGCTGTAGGTTGGTTATAATACGTGCTCCAAGTAGCACCTCCATTATAAGATACCTGAGCTCCTCCATCATCGGCAATTATCATCCGTTTATTGTCTTCAGGTGCAATCCACAAGTCATGATGGTCACCATGGGGGGCATTATTTCTTTTAAAGGTTTTACCTCCATCGGTGGATTTGTGATAGGATACATTCATGACGTATACAATATCCTCATTTTGAGTATCGGCATAAATCTTAGAATAGTACCACGCCCGTTGACGCAAGGCTCTGCTGTCATTAATATGATCCCATGTTTTACCTCCATTCTTAGAATGGTATACCCCTCCCTGGTCTTTATTTTCTACAATTGCCCATACTTTTTCAGCATTCAATGGAGAAACAGTAACCCCTATGATTCCGAGAGTCCCTTCGGCAAAACCGGTATTCAAACTGATCTCTTTCCATGTGCTTCCTTGATCTGTACTTTTCCAAAGTGCTGAACCTTCTCCTCCACTATTTAAACTATAAGGTGTTCGATTGACCCTCCAAGTAGCGGCATACAATACTCTTGAATTTGTTGGGTCCATCACTAATTCTACTGCTCCAGCATCTGCGTTAGAAAAAAGGACTTTGTCCCAAGTTTTACCACCATCGATACTTTTATAAACGCCTCGTTCTGGTGTGGGCTTATAAATATTTCCCAAAACAGCTGCGTACACTATATCTGGATTTTGAGGGTCGATAACAATTCTTGGTATGTGTCTCGATTTAGGCAGCCCGGAAAAACTCCACGTTTTCCCTGCATCTACCGATTTCCAGATTCCATAACCGGAAGACACGTTTCCCCGTACGGTTACCTCTCCTCCTCCAACATAAATCACATTTGGATCACTTTGAGCCACTGCAACAGATCCGATACTCCCGCCAAAATATCCATCCGAAATATTCATATAGGTCTGACCGCCATCCTCAGTTTTCCATACGCCTCCGCCAGCCGCTCCAAAATAAAAAAGATCGGGTTGACCCTTGACTCCTGTTACCGCTGAAGATCGACCGCCCCGGTGTGGTCCTATGGATCGATAAGACAAGGATTCGTATAACTTCTCTGAATAAGTTATCGTAGGTACTGACTTTTCTTTTTTCTTTCGTTGAGCATAAAAAGGTTGCAGCGTCAGAAGTGTAAAAAGAAATATAGGGGCTGTTAAACTAGATTGTAACGATTTAAATTTCATAACTGAATTAATATGTTGTTTAAACCAAAGGGTTGATTCCAATTATTGAGAAATAAGCCTTCAGATGGGTTTAATTTTCAATAAATATACTTTTTTTTAAGTCAATTCTTTGCGAACAGCTTTGTTTAGAAAAAAAGCAGTTACCAAAGTGGAAAGAACATCCGAAATGGGAAATGCCATCCAAACCCCTAATTCACCAAAATAGATGGGCAATAAAAACAATAAAGGAATAAAGAACAAACCCTGCCTACTCAAAGTGAGCATCAAGGCGGGAAAAGCCCTGCCTATTGCCTGGAAATAAGCTGCTCCAATCAATTGAATCCCTATGATGGGGAGTGCAGCAAAAACATATCTCAATGCAGAAGGAGTTTGTTCAGCTACCAAAACATCTTTTGAAAAAAGACTGGGAATCCCATCCGCTAATAAAAAAATTAAAACAAATACTATAGTGGCTAACAAAGTAGCATAACCAATCGAGATATTAATGACTTTCCGAACACGATCCCAATTTTTAGCCCCGTAATTGAATCCGGCAATAGGAAGAAACCCTTGGGTAATCCCGAAAATAGGAAAGGTAGCAAACATGAGCATTCTACTGAGGATTGCATAGACTGCTATTGAAGATTCTCCTCCGTAGTCAAACAAAATATTATTAACCAGTAAAACTGTAATACTAACCATGGCTTGTCGAACAAGTGTGACAGAACCTAATGCACTTATTTCCTTGACTAGGGATAACTGGAGCGCAAAAGCATTCCATTTGGGTTTGAGCAGAGATTTACCTGATAAGAAAAAATAGACAATGTAAGAAGCACACACTCCGTAAGATAAAGTAGTGGCCCATGCTGCACCCGTCATACCCCAATCCAAAATATTGATAAAAATGTAATCCAATATTAAATTAGAAACGGAAGGCAGGAGCATGGCATACATGGCATCTTTGGGTTTTCCTTCCGCTCGTATGGTGTTATTGGCCATCATACAAAATGCCAACACAGGCACCCCATACATAACAATTACATAGTAGGTTTTGGCAAAAGAGAACAACGAACCTTTTCCTCCAAAAATTGGTATAATTTGATCGACAAAAAGCAAACCAAAAACAACAACAACAATCGTAAGCATAAAAGTCAGGCTAATCTGATTTCCAAAGGTTTGCTCTGCTTTGGTTGCATTTTCTTCTCCTAAGCTTCTGGATATTATGGATGCGCCTCCAATACCAATTGACATTCCCAAAGCGGCAATGAAAAAAGAAACGGGAAGTACTACATTGATCGCCGCAATAGCATTGGATCCGATCCATTGACCTACAAAAATAGTGTCTATTAGAATGTTCAAAGACATGACCAAGATCCCGATGGAAGCCGGTACAGCTTGGCGTACCAATAGTTTGGGTATCGGCTGAGTCCCCAAAAGCTCAGTTGCTGTTTTTTTCATTAAGCACCCTGATTATGTGCCCACTCGTCTATCCAGCGACTCAAAACATTAACCCAATCCTCACGATCATTGATGCATGGAATTACATGCAGCTCTTTACCTCCTTTTTCTTCAAAATCTTCTGCTGCTTCCATACCGATTTCTTCCAAAGTCTCCAAACAATCCGAAACAAAGGCAGGTGTTGCGATAGCAAGTTCTTTTGTTCCTGTCTCTGCAAATTTAGCAACAGTTTTATCGGTATAGGGTTTCAAACAAGACACAAAAATGGAAACACTCTATTGAAAAATGTTGGAATAGGTGTCGTCTTTCAGTTCCAAATATTCGGCAACTTTTTTACTCGTCATTTCGCATTGATGTCGATAGCAATATGCATGTGCCGGTGAGTCAGTAAAACAACATTTCCCATCCATTTTACAATGGGATTTGGTAATATCTGATTTACGTATATGACGATTGGGTACTCCGTGATAGGAAAACAATAGATGTTCCCAATCTTTCCCTTGTAGCGCCTCTTGAATCGAATTACCCAAAACCCGAATATAATCCGGGTGATTATAAAATGCAGGTAAAGAAGTAAATTCCATTTCGGGAAAGTGCTCTTTACGAATGGTTTCGGCTAGCACCAAAATGGTTTCAGTTGTCGCCATCGCAAATTGAGGGTACAAAGGCACCAAAAATACTTCGGTTACCCCTTTTTTGGATAATGATTCCAAACCTGAATGAATGGACGGATTTCCATACCGCATAGCCAATTCAACAGGAACCGTAACTTTACTCTGAACTTTCTCCTGTAATCGTTCAGAAAGAACTATCAGAGGTGATCCCTCGTCCCACCATATTTTACGATAAGCTTCTGCCGATTTTTTGGGGCGTGTATTTAAGATAATGCCCTTGACTAAAAAAGTTCGAAACCATTTAGGTAGGTCTATCACACGACCGTCCATCAAAAATTCGTCTAAATAATCCCTAACATCAGCTGTTTCAGTACTATCTGGGGAACCCAGATTCACTAATAAAACTCCTTTCATGTACAATTTTTTACGAAGATACTGAACCTAAATATTTCTTGGGAGTAGTTCCGTATTTCTTTTTGAATGCAGCAATAAAATGGCTGGCCGTACTGTATCCCAATTTGAGACCCACTTCGTTTACATTAAATCGTTGGGATTCTAACATTCTAATGGCTTCACCCATTTTATGATCTAAAAGATACGAATAGACGGTATCCCCATAAACTTGTTTAAATCCATCCTTTAACTTATTTAAAGAAAGTCCTATTTCTATGGCCAACTGTTCTAAGGTAGGCGGATCAACCATACGATCCAAAATAATTTCCTTGGCTTTTCTAATCTTCCGGACATTTTCTTCATCTACTAAAAAGGGGCACTGCTCGATAGAAGGATCCTCGCTCTTATTAAAATAAAGACTCAATAACTCGTATATTTTCCCTTTAAAGTACAACGATTTCATACTATCATGGACTTTGGCTTGAAGAATTTGGCTCAAAACAACCGCTATGGAAGAACCAAAAGGTTGATTGTCGTAATATTTTTTAGAATTATTCTCTGTGCTCAAAAATGGGATATGATTCGCATCTGATGAAAACAATGCATGGAATTTTTTAATTGAAATCAATACACTTATTAGCCATGATTGAGGGGCTAACTCCACATTGATAGGTAGGGCTTTTTGTGGATTATACAATAAAATCGAATGATCTTCATTTACTGGAAATGTGTAATTGCCTTCATTAAACACAAAATTCATTTGCCCTTTTAAACAAAAGTGAAATTGGATGAATTCCTGTTCAACAGGGTATGTTTTTTTAAGCGAGTGGTCTTGATCATTTTTAAATCTAAGTACATTAAAACCCGAATCAATTTGCGTCGTGTTAAAAAAACTTTTATCGTTATTTTTGAATTCCATAAACTGTTTTTTCTAGATAAATTGAAATGATGCTCAAAGTATTTAAATCGTTGATAAATCAAGCTAATGAAATATCTGACTGCAAAATTAGTCAAAAAAAACGTATTGTGTTATTTAAAACCTTTTTAGCGTTATTTTTTAAAGGCTCACTATCTTACTTTTGCAAATGAATTTTGACTATTTGACTTTTGACTGAAACCAATAAATTTCACTCTGTTGGCATTAACTACAAAACAGCCGACATCAATCAAAGAGGATCCTTCAGCCTGAGTGATAC
>JAYNHN010000020.1:20063-22287 GCA_038108035.1 Flavobacteriaceae bacterium | reverse complement strand
CTTTACCTCGTGGCCAAGCGGTGGAAATTGAGTTGGTAGTTGAAGTCTATGATTGAAGAACCAAATCTCTTATCTCTATCTCTAAGCCTTTAAAAAGAAACTTTCGGATATTTTTTAAATCCTAAAAAATACTATTATTCAGAAATAAAATTTTAAATTAAATGATAAATTCACATTTGGAAACTATAAAAAAAACATCATTCGATTCCAATCAATAAACAACTTCTAAATGAAAAAGAATGTTTTCTGTATATTCCTACTACTACCATTGCTTGTTTGTACTCAAATTCCCAAAAACAAAAAAATAGTTAGCTCCCTCTATCTTTATGATCTTGCAAAACAAAGTTCTACTTTAATTCTGAAGGAAAAACGTCATTTTGAAGCTCCTAATTGGTCGGTAGATGGACGCTATTTATTGATTAATTCAAACGGGCTTTTAGAAAAAATAAGCCTTGATGGAAAACAAATCACTCCTTTCGAAATTGGTTTTATCAACCAAGCCAACAACGATCATGGTTTCTCTTTTGATGGTCAAATTCTTTTTATCTCCAGTGCAAAAAAAGAAATAAAAGAACACAGTTCCTTTATCTATAAATTCAATTTGTCAAAAGGTATTGCTGAACTCATTACACCCCTTTCACCCTCCTATTGGCATGGTGTTTCTCCAGATGGTCAAGACATTGTTTATTGTGCGCAAAGAAACGGAAACTACGATGTCTATAAAATGAACATTGAAACCAAAAAAGAAATTCGATTGACTTTTAGTGAAGGGTTAGATGATGGCCCCGAATATGCCCCAGACGGATCGTTTATTTACATCAACTCTTTTCGGTCGGGGCGTATGCAGATCTGGCGTATACAACCCGATGGATCAAATCCCGAACAAATGACATTTGACAACTACTCCAATTGGTTTCCTCACATCAGCCCTGACAATAATTCAGCGGTCATCATATCCTATTTGGAAGATCAAAAACAAGCTCATCCCTTTGGAAAAATGGTGAAACTAAGGCTTTTGAACCTTAAAACAAAAAAGGTGACTGATCTTACATCTCCTTTTTTTGGAGGACAAGGTACCATCAACGTTCGTTCTTGGAATCCTTCTGGAACTCAGTTTGCCTATGTCAAATATGAATTAGTTGATTAAAAAACAATTGCTATTTTATTTAAAAATAAATCCTTTTAAATAAAATAGATCCTTTTCTTTTCAATCCTTATGATTTTTAGATCTTAAAACCATCCTATTTTTTTTGTAATCTAAACTTGAATTAATAACTTGTTGTCTATCACTATGTTTAATTTGAAGACAGCTATATATCTTATGCTCTCATCCTATTTGATGATGGGACAAACTTTAACAGTATCTGAAACTCAACAGGTGCCAATCAGTACTAGCGGTGCTTCGATTGAGACCTTTATATTGGATGCCTTTGACGCATCAATCAACTATAAAGTCTCTCTCTCCTCATCGGGAAGTGCCAATGGAACGTTTAGTGTCAATACAACTACTGGCCTAACTCGAGATTTTGGGTACACTTCGTGGACTAATATCACATCTGTAAATTTTTTAGGAACTCAATCCAATATTAAAAATGCTTTAAATTCGATCACCATAAATACAACTGCCATAGAAAATGGTGAGATTATCCTTAACGTATTAATTACCGAACAAATAGCTAATACTTACTATAACCCAACCAACGGACATCTATATAAGTTCGTACCTAATCAAATTAGAATTGATGATGCGATATCCGACGCATCAACGTCAATTATTGAAGGGGTTAATGGTTATTTAGTTACCATCACTTCCGCCGACGAACAAGATTTTGTCAACACTAAAATAAGCGCAAGTAATGTTTGGATTGCTTTATCTGATAGAGATCAAGAGGGCTATTACAAATGGGTTGATGGTCCTGAAAAAGATGTTGTTATCCGAACTCCAACCGGGAATGTTTCTGGTCAATACAACAATTGGTGCATCAATGAACCCAATGACTATTCTTCTGGTGAAGATTACGTGGTAACTCGATGGGAAGGAAATAATTGTTGGAATGACTTCGGACCCCCTGCTTTTCCAAATAATGCAAGTATTGGAGGATATATTGCAGAATATGGAGACTGGACGGATCCTTCGGATTCAAAATTTAACTCTTCTACCTTTAAACAAATCACATTTACTCAGGTCAAAGAAAATCCTATCCTTACCTTTAACGACATTACT
>JAYNHN010000020.1:0-19963 GCA_038108035.1 Flavobacteriaceae bacterium | reverse complement strand
AAAACCTATGGAGACCCTGATTTTAATTTAAGTGCTACCTCTAGTAGTACGGGTGCCTTTAGCTTTTCAATTAGCGATACCGATATTGCAACCCTCACTGGAAGTAACACTACCATTCAAGGGGCAGGGACTACCTCCGTGACCGTATCCCAAGCAGCTGACAGCAATTACAATGCCGCAACGGTAACTAGGACTTTGACCGTTAACAAAGCCAATCCTATCCTTACCTTTAACGACATTACTAAAACCTATGGAGACCCTGATTTTAATTTAAGTGCTACCTCTAGTAGTACGGGTGAATTTAGTTACGACATACTAGATAATTCTATTGCAACTATTAATGGTAGTTGGGTAACTCTTGAAAGTCCTGGGACTACAATAATCATGGCTAATCAATTGGCCGATATAAATTACACCCTAGGAACCGTTAGCATAACACTTACTGTTTTGTTGGATAGTGATCAAGATGGAATCCCAAACCTTATAGACCTAGATGATGACAATGATGGGATATTGGACATCTTAGAATCAAACCTTGATTATGACAACGATGGCCAGATTAATTCCATTGATTCTGACAGTGATGGTGACGGTTGTCCGGATGCAGTAGAAGCCGGGTTTACTGATGGTGATTTTGATGGATATATAGGAATTTCACCGGTTCAAGTTGATAGAAACGGTTTGGTAGAATATAAGGATGGTTATCAAACTCCTTTGGATTTTAATCAGAATAGTGTTTATGATTTTCTTGAGGAAATTATCGAGGTTGATTTCAGCCAATTCAATCTACCTGAATCCATGGGTTTTGATTTAAATGAGTCCATCACTTTAGAAATAGGTGGTATTTACAATCCTGAATTAAAATATCAATGGCAAGTAAGTACGGACCAAGGATTTACTTATCAAACAATTGAAAATGAATCCGAATCCCCAAACAAACTAATCCTAGCCCCCAAACAAATTGATGATGGCAACCTTTACAGGGTAATCATTGAGAAAATAGGATACGCTTGTGAAAGTCAATTTATATCAAATAGTATTAAAATTTATTATAATGAATTATTTGTTCCAAACGCCATTTCTCCTAATAGCGATGGTGTGAATGACTACTGGAGAATCGTTGGTTTAGAAGCATTCAAAAATTCTCATGTTGTTATATACAATCGGTTAGGGATTAAAGTTTTTGAAAGCAAGGATTATCGAAATGACTGGAATGGGAGCTTTAATGGCGATCCGATCCCCGATGGAACCTATTTCTATGAGATCCACCTCAGTAATAATGAAATAAAAAAAGGCTTTATTTATGTCAAAAAAAATTAAAAGCACTTTTATAAAATTTTTAATGCTTTGGACGATACAGGGAATATCAATTCCTTTTCTGTATAGTCAACAAGAAGCTAATTTCTCACTTTACATGTTCAACCATCAAGTGATCAATCCCGCCTATACGGGGACTCATGATTATACTCAAATAACCTTAGTCAACCATTCTCAGTGGCTGCAAATAGAAGGAGCACCACAGACTCAAGCCCTAAGTATCAGTAACCTATTTTCAGATAAAGTGGGATTGGGCGTCTCTTTGGTCAATGACCAAATTGGTCCCACACAAAAAACAAATGCTTCAATCGATTTTGGATATCATTTAAACCTAAACAAACAAAATCTAAAACTCAGCCTTGGACTAAAAGTATCCAATCGCTTTAATACAATCGATTATTCTATGCTCAACGTTTTAGAACAAACCGATCTTTCTTTTGTGTCACAAGCTGAAAACAATTCACATCTCAATTTTGGAGTCGGTTTTTATTTATACAATAAACGCTTTTACTTGGGACTTGCTTCTCCTTTTTTGCTGGAAAATGATTTTACTAACACCAAAAGAAATTATTATTTAATACTAGGAGGGTTGATTCGATTGAATGATTCTTTTGAACTCAAGCCGAGCTTGCTCTTCCAAAGTATTGAGGGAACAAATACCGTTTATGACAACAGTATTTGGATCGTTTTTAAAAATCAATTTTGGATTGGGCCTCAGTATAGATCAAGTGTAAAAAATATTTTGCCGAGTCCCAGTTCATCCGGTCATTTTGGGGCAATAGCGGGAGTGCATTTAAATAAAAGCATGAGTTTAGGGTATGCCTACCAAGGGAAAGTAGGCAATCAATCTATAGGAATTACTAATACTTCCCATGAAATTGTTTTACGTATTCGTCTAGTTCCAAATCAAAGGAACATCGTAATTTCACCAAGAATCTTTTAAGCATGAAACAGTCCATTACCTTTTTCTTTCTTGGAATCACTTTTATGGGTTTTTCTCAAGAAAATTTTAATCAAGCGGATTCACTCGCTGCTTTCAAAAAAAATTCTTGGGGTGATTATTATTTTATCAACGATGATTTTTCAAAAGCAATTAATCAATACTCAAAATTTCAACAGTTTTTAAACCCAGAGCAAATAAGAGCATTTGCCCAATCCTTACAAAAAATGGGATATTCAAATCAAGCGGCAAGAGTAATGGAACGTCTGGTTCAAACCCATCTTGCAGAAATTGAAGACTATTACTATTATTCTGAATTAATCCCTACTCAAAAAAAATTGGCAAATGAATATCTATCAAAAGCAAATCAGCTAACATTTGGCGACAAGCCGGATTTAAATAAAGAATCGGGAAATCCTGCCTACCGTTTAAGAAATATAAATAGTAATACAGAAAAGTCTGATTTTGGTGCTGCCTATTTAAATGATGACCAGGGGATCTTTTTTTATTTAGGCCCTCAAAGAAAAATTCCCTCGAGGCTTTTTAAAAAAAAATACGTCTCCACAACCCAAATATATAATGTTTTCCAAGCTGAATTAGATACAGACTCTCTTAATATTCGAAATTCGGAAGAGCTAAATCTCAACTTAAATTCTATTTTTCAGGACGGCCCTCTTGCTTTAAACACAAAAACGGATCGGTTGTATTTGACAAGAAGTAGTATGCGATCTGATAAGAACAAAAAGGTACATTTGGATCTTTTTCAAATCCCATTAGATGAGATAAAAAAAAGTGTCCCCCAATCATCAGAATTAAATATAAATGGGTATTCAACCCAACATCCCAGTGTATCCTTAGACGGTAAAAAACTCTACTTTTCAAGTGATCGCCCTGGGGGTTATGGAGGGATGGATCTTTATTATGTTCTTATAGAAAATGACAAAATTCAGAGCAGTCCAATTAACCTAGGTTCTGATATTAATACCGCTGCAAACGAAGTGTTTCCCTTTAGCTATTCAAATGAAGTACTGTTTTATTCAACCGATTTAAAAAATGAACAAAATCTGGATATCTATATGGCAGTTAAGCGGGTTTCAAATCGGTGGAAAACTCGACCACTACTCCCCCCCTTTAACTCCCAAGATGATGATTTCTCTTTTTCTTTAGTCCAGCAAGCTCAACTTGGTTTTTTGAGTTCTAACCGACCCAACGGAAAAGGTGATGATGACATATATGCTTTCCACTTTACTCCTGAAATTAAAGGCGAAAAAGACAGCTATACTTTTAACTCAAAAGACACTCTAGTTTCGGGTTTTGACCATGTTTTGCAAAACGATCGGGATCTTATGATTTCAAAAGATCCACTCACTGAGATCATCCCCATGCAAGTACAATTGGTTGACAGTGTCCATCTAGGGAGTTTGCTTCTCAACTCAAATGGTTCCTTTCTCTACAAACAGGAAAGTAAAACTCAAAAAAAAGATTCTTTTTCTTATCAAATACAAACCCCTTTTGGTAAATCTGAAAACATTCAAGTTCTTTTGGAACCAACTCCGACACCTTCTAATGCTCTTAAAACTATTTTCAGACCTTTATTTTTCCCTTTTGATCAATTTAAATTAACAGAGCATTTAAAACCTCGATTGGACTCGATGGTCATTGCCTTCAATAAAAACCAAAATCTTAGAGTTGAAGTTTCTTCGTTTGCTGATTGCAGAGGATCGAGTCTTTACAATTTGGTTTTATCCGAAAAAAGGAGCCAATCCATAGTCGATTATATCCGAGAGAAGATTTTAAACCCCAAAAGAATCTATGGAAAAGGATACGGAGAGGTTGAAAAAGAAGAAAATCTAAGTTTCGATTATACTGTAGTGGTTGGATCCTTTTCAATAGAATCCAATGCCATTGCCTTGGTCGAAAAGTTTTCCTCTAAGGGGCAAGCTGAAATTTTATTCGACAACTCATACTATAAGGTAGTAGTTGGGAAATACGATTCCTATTCCATTGCCAAAAGAGAAAAGCAAAAGCTCATTGAGGAAGGTTATGATGCTTGGATCTACATCAGCCCGTGTTATTTGATTCCAGAATCCGATCATCAATCCAATAGAAAAGCAACTTTTAAAATTATTGAACCCAAAAACAGTACCCCCTCAAATTAGTTCTAGCAATTGCATCCTTTAAAATATAAGCAGAAAAGAGTACCTTAGGGGATACCAACAAATGACTTTTAAATGAAAAAATGGCATTTACTTCTGCTGCTTCTAGGGTTGAACAATTGTTCAGAAAAAGACCAAACTCCTGGTTCGACTCCCAACATTCTATTTATCTTTGCAGACGATCAGCGAGCGGATGCACTAGGAATTGCATCCAATCCCTATTTAAAAACACCTCATTTAGACGCACTCGCAAAAAAAGGAGTTCGATTTGAAAACTGTTATGTCATGGGGGGGCATCACGGTGCGATTTGCGCACCCAGTCGAGCCATGTTGATGAGTGGGAAAAGTCTATTTCATGTTTACGATCGATTGGACGGAGTTCTCACACTGCCCCATTATTTAAGCACCCAAGGGTATCGAACCTTTGGAACAGGTAAATGGCACAACGGCGCTGCTAGTTTTGAAGCCACCTTTCAAGAGGGCAAACACATACTATTAGGTGGGATGAGCAACCACCATGAGGTACCCTGTAACGATTTAAATACGGATCGAGTCTTTGAGAAAAAAGAATGTAACTCTTTTTCTACCGATCTTTTTGCTGATACTGCAATCGATTTTTTAAAGAGGCAATCCGTTGAAAGTCCGGATCAACCCTTCTTTTGCTATTTGGCATTTACGGCACCGCACGACCCAAGATCTCCCGCACCGGATTATATGCGATCTCTTTCTCAAAATAAAGTTCCCTTGCCAGGAAATTTTCTACCCCTTCACCCGTTTCGTTTCGATAATTTTAATGTTCGAGATGAAACACTTGCCCCCTGGCCCAGAACACCCCGTATTATTCAATCTTCTTTAGCGGAATATTATGCATTAATTCGCCATATAGACGACCGAGTTGCTGATCTAATTCAAACTTTAAAGGATACAGGTGAATACGAAAATACCCTGATTATCTATGCTGCAGACAACGGATTGGCCCTCGGGAGTCATGGACTACTAGGTAAACAAAATTTATATGAGCACAGTACCAAAGTGCCTTTGATAATCAGTGGTCCCGGTATTCCAAAAAATGAAGTGAACAACGCCTTAGTTTATTTATATGATTTATTTCCCACCCTTACCGATTATCTAAAAATTCCTACACCCGTTGGTATGGATGGTAAAAGTCTGCTTCCGCTTCTAACCGGTGAGAAAAAAGAAATTCGAAATACACTTTATACAGCCTATAGAAGCACCGTCCGAGCAGTTCGAAACGAAGAATGGAAATTGATCCACTATCCGCAAATTGATCATGATCAACTTTTTAACTTGATTCAAGATCCAGAAGAAATCAATAATTTAGCCGATGTCTCAAAATACGAACCTCAGCTAAATAAAATGATGAGGCTCCTAGAAAAAGAACACCAACGGACGGATGATACCCTAAATTTAAATCCTCGTGTCATCCAGAGTAAAAACTATGACTACACAAAACTTAAGCAAATACCCGATCAATGGCAACCTCCCTATATATTAGAGAAGTACTTTGACTTGAACTAAAGGATTAAATGTTAATCCCTTTTTTAGATCAGAAGAGTATACTAAGGATCGTATAAAAACAATCCTCAAGCTCTTTGTAATTATACTTAAATTTGTGGATTAGAAATTAGAACCTTTGGAGAATCAAAAACATAAATCCGGATTTATTTCCATAGTGGGAAATCCCAACGTAGGGAAATCGACCCTTTTAAATGCATTGATCGGAAAAGACTTGTCAATCATCACTGCAAAAGCTCAGACCACGAGACATCGAATACTGGGAATTGTCAATGGATCGGATTACCAAATAGTTTTTTCGGATACCCCTGGGGTTATAAAACCTGCTTATGAAATGCAAACTTCAATGATGAATTTTGTAAAAGAAGCCCTGATTGATGCCGATGTGCTGATGTATATGGTGACCGTGGACCAACCCCAATTAAAGGATCCCGTTCTGTTTGAAAAAATCGAAAAAAATAAGGCTCCATTACTTATTTTGATCAATAAAATTGATTTGGTAAATCAGGCTGAATTGGAAGCGGCAGTAGACTATTGGCAAACCCTTTTCCCAAAGGCAAAAGTTTATCCATTAGCAGCACTTACCGGTTTTTTTATTCCTGAATTATTAGAGCTTCTAATTGGGTATTTACCTTATTCTCCCCCTTATTTCCCGAAGGATCAACTTACCGACAAACCGGAACGTTTTTTTGTCAATGAAGCGATTCGGGCACAAATTCTTGAACACTATTCGAAGGAGATTCCTTATGCGGTTGAAGTCGTAACAGAGGAATTTCATGAGGAAAAAATAATAATTAAAATTCGATCTCTAATTCTTGTGGAACGCGAAACCCAAAAAGGGATTCTTATTGGGCACAAAGGAAGTGCGCTCAAGCGAGTTGGAATTGGAGCTCGAAAATCTTTACAAAACTTTTTCGGTAAAAAAATTCACTTGGAATTGTATGTCAAAGTTTCTAAAAATTGGCGTTCCAATACCCAACAACTAAAACGTTTTGGTTACTACAACTAAATCTTTTTTTAAAGGTTCCTTTCTTTTTTTAGAGGTTTTTTATAATCGAAAATATTATCTGCAGCATTGTTCAAACCAAAAGGAATCTCTATATTTAGAGTCTTATTGACCATAAATCACTCAAAATGACACAATCGAGACGATCTTTTATTGCAGCACTGGCTTTAGGAACCACAGCGAGTGCCTTCTCCTTTCTAAAAGAAATTGAAGACATGAATTTAGATCTTCAAATTGGCGATGACCAAATTGCAGATGCAAATGACTGGCTAGAAAAAGTCAAAGGTTCTAAGAAAATTGTTTATGATGGAAGCAGTTTTAATAAAGGTTTTTCGATTCACTGGAATTGGGCCTTTTACCAATCCTATAATGACATAAAGGTACCCGATAGTGAAATTACTGCTGTAACTGTATTTAGAGCCATGGGGATTGCCCCTGCATTTAAGTCTGCGCTATGGGAAAAGTACGCTTTTGGAGAATTTTTTAAAATTAACGATCCACAGACAGGTGAGCCTTCAGTTAGAAATTTCACTAACCATCCTCAAAAAGGAGATTTACCGGGAGGGGGCATAACAGGTACCACGGAAATGTTAGGAAGAGGTGCCCTTTTTTGTGTTTGTGGTGTGGCTACCAAAATCATTAGTGGAATTTTTGCTAAAAGAATGGATATGAATCCAGAGGAAGTATACGAAGACTTTAAAAACCACCTAATCGATGGTGTTCAAATGGTACCCACAGGCGTTTGGGCTCTTGGAGAAGTTCAAGCAAAAGGATGTGGCTATATTTTTGCGGGTTGATTAAGTAATGAATGCTTTTTAAAAAAGGGCCATGAACCCTTTGCTTTACAAAGGGGTTTTTTCTTAAGCCCATTTTCAAGATTTCAATCCTATCGACTTCACAAAAGAGCACCTAAAAACCATGGGTTGGGAATCACTGGAAAAATTTTGTAATTTAAACAACTCAAAATATTTTGAAATGAAAAAATTATTGATCTATATCCCTGCGATTCTACTATTTGCGAGCTGTAGTCAATCCGAAACAACACCACCCAATATTGTTTTTATCATGTCTGATGATCATGCCTTCCAAGCGATCAGTGCGTATGGTTATGGACTTAATAACACGCCAAATATTGATCGGATCGCTCAAGAAGGAGCTCTTTTCAAAAAAGGATTTGTAACCAATTCGATCTGTGCTCCCAGTCGAGCCGTAATGCTAACCGGCAAGCACAGTTTTGTCAACGGCAAAGTAGATAATATTCAAGATTTCAATTGGGATCAAGATAATTTTGCCAAACAACTCCAAAATAATGGATATCAGACTGCTTTAATCGGAAAAATTCACTTACGAGGACTCCCCCAAGGATTTGACTATTCAGCAGTACTACCGGGACAAGGCCATTATTACAACCCTGACTTTATTATCGATGGGGTTAGCAAACGTATTCAAGGATATGTCACTACCATTACCACCAAGCTGAGTTTAGACTGGCTTAAAAACAAACGCGATAAAACCAAACCTTTTGTTTTACTGTATCATCAAAAAGCACCCCACAGAAACTGGAAAGCAGAAGAAAAGTATTTAACCCTTTTTGACGATAAAACCTTTGATCCTCCAGCCAATTTTTTTGACACCTATGAAAATAGAGGAACCGCAGCCAAAACACAAGAAATGCTCATTGCTGCCAGCGAAGAACAAATTACTAATGCTCATGGGAATGGAGGGCATGGAAGATGGGGACATGATTTTAAGATGCTTACCGATCCTTTTGGAAACAATACCGGTTTTGAAAATGAACTCAAACGATTCACTCCCGAACAAAAAGAGGCATGGCTTTCTGCCTATACTCCCAAAAATCAAGCAATGAAAGCGGCTAATTTAAAGGGAAAAGAATTAGCACTGTGGAAATTCAATCGTTATCTAAAGGATTATTTAAGAACTATACAATCTGTTGATGACGGGGTTGGTGAAATCCTAGATTATCTCGATCAAGAAGGTTTGACCGAAAACACTCTTGTGGTTTATACCTCCGATCAGGGTTTTTATCTAGGGGAACATGGATGGTTTGACAAACGATTTATGTATGAAGAATCTCTCAGAACACCACTCTTAATGAGGTATCCAAAAGAAATTCCTGCCGGTACAGTAGTAGAAGAAATGGTTCAAAATTTAGATTTTGCCCCCACTTTTTTGGATTACGCCAACGTGGCAAAACCCACTGAGCTCCAAGGGGAATCGTTCAGAGAGTTGGTGGCTAAGAAAACCACCCAATGGAGGGATGCGATTTACTATACCTATTACGAGTATCCGTCTGTTCATATGGTCAAAAGACATTATGGGATCCGTACCGAACGATACAAACTGATGCATTTCTACTACGATATTGATGAATGGGAACTCTACGATCTGGAAAAAGATCCCAGTGAAATGGTCAATGTTTACAATAATCCTGAATACCAAACGGTTCAAGAAGAATTGCATAACCGTTTGTCGGAATTAAGAACCCAATACGGAGATTCGGACTCACTGGATCAAATGCATATTGACCGATATGTCTCTAAACTCAAAAGATAGTCCTTCTTAAATGCTTATTTTTGAAAACTATTAAATTTTAACTGCTATTATAAAAAGTATTGATCTTCACGGAATACGGCATAAAGAAGCGATGGAAGCAGTCACAGATGCTCTGGATCAAGCTCAGGGAAGCGGTTCTTTTTCCTTAACCATTATTACAGGAAATTCCTCTGTCCTTCAAAAACGTATTTTTAACGAAATTTTAGAAGATTCGCCTTTTACCTTTTATATACCTAGTTGGAATTTGGGTCAGATTATTGTAGAATATATGGAATTATAAAATAAATAAATACAATAGTCCCTATGAGCCCATTATACAATTGTATTACAGTATAAATCCGTTTTGATAAGAACAACTCAGTAGTTCGGTTTGAGTCCCTGTTTTATGACTTTGAAAAAAGAAATGATGAATCCCAATATTTAAAAACATGATTCTTACTAGCTTCTATTTTTTTCTTTTTCTAGTAATTGGGTCAATTCGCCAACAACATCAGGATACTGATTGTATAAGTTGGTTTGTTCCTTTATATCTTCTTGAAGATTATAAAGAGTTCCTGCTTTACCTTCTTCTTTAGGATCGTCATTTATTGGTGTAGTAAACCCTCCCGAACCCAACTTGGTTGTGAGCTTCCATTTTCCTTTTCTTATGGAAAAGAAACCCTCCAAAGAATGATGAATGGTGTACTCACGGATCTGCTTGCCTTTATCAGTTCCCAAATAGGCAGATAACATGTTGATACTATCTTCTCCCGCTTCATCTGGAAGAGGCTTATTGATTATGGCTGACACCGTAGCCAAAAGATCGGTAGTACATATTATTTGGTTTGATTTTGAATCGGGTTTAATCTTACTGGGCCATTTTGCAATATAAGGTATACGATGTCCTCCTTCATATATATCCGCTTTTTGTCCTCTGTAAATATAGTTTGCTCGGTGTTTAAATTTTTGTTGGTCTTGAAGTGTCCAATTAGAGCCATTATCGGAAGTGACAATGATAAGAGTGTTTTCAGACTTCCCTGCTTTTTCTAATGCTTGTAATACTTGTCCTACTGTTTGATCTACCTGAGTGACAAAGTCTCCATATTTTCCGGCCTCTGATGTCCCCTCAACTGAAGAAGATGGAAGCCAAGGGGTATGTGGAGCTGAGAGTGGAAGGTAAAGAAAAAACGGACTTGTTTCTTCTTTTCTATTTTCAATATAGGAAACCGCTTTTTCAGTAAACTGATCTAAGACTGTATAGAAATCGAACCCGGGTGCTACTTCTCCTGCTCTCCAAAATACACCCCGACCATCTACATCTTGATTTTTCCCCGCAGTATAGGCTGTAGGCAATTCTACTGCTTTTCCATTTTCTAAATAAAGATAGGGTGTCATATCTAATGATGCAGGAATTATATAAGAATAGTCAAATCCCAATGCATTAGGTCCACTCACGGGTTTGCTAAAATTTACATTGCTATCGTCTTCTTTATTAAAAACCTTCGTCCATTCGTATCTAACAATTGGTTTAAGACTGTCTTTAGCTTTCCAGCCCAGACCAAGGTGCCACTTGCCTATACAAGCTGTTTGATAGCCATTGTCTTTTAAGAAGGATGCCACAGTTTCTCTTTCTTCTTCTATCAAAGGTTGGTCATAACCCCAAAGAACACCCTTTTTTAGTGGGCTTCTCCAAGCATAACGCCCTGTCAGTATGCCATATCTTGTTGGCGTACATACCGAGGAGTTGGAATGGGCATCGGTAAAATAAATACCTTCTTTTACTATTTTATCCATATTAGGTGTCTGAATTCCAGAGTTTGTATTTAAAGAAGATAGGTCTCCATAGCCCATATCATCGGCTAAAATGTATACTATATTTGGATTTTTTTTTTCTTTCCCGATATTTGTACAAGAATCGAGAAACCCTATCGCCAATAAAATTAAGAGATGTTTTTTCATATCTAAAACTTATAAAAATTATAAATGATACCCTACTAAATCTAAACAAAGAAATACTTTTTTCATTAATTACCCCCAAAGACCTTGCTACTTTTTCGCTTCTAGATTTTCAAATAGACAAAACATAAGGTGAAAGCCAAAAGCTAACAACGAATATGCCAAAATAGAGTAAAATAGGTACAAAAATTTTTGAACTGAGATTCGTTTTCTTTTTAATTTATTTGTTAATGGTCGAGGTCCTGTTCTTAATAAATTCTATTTCTTCAATTGAAAAAGGCTCTCCATTTTGGTAAAATATATCGTGATGCCATTTATCTGGTGGACCTGTATATGTTGAGTCCCAACTTTTCCACGGATAAATCGTATTGGTCTTACCTGAAACAAGACCCCAATTATAAGCTCCGATTTTATTTTCTTCAAAAATTGGTAAAATATCCTTAAAGGTATTATTGTATTCACGAGCGATATACTCTGTACATAAAATAGGTCTATTGTAATTTTTAAGTTCTTCAACTCTTCTTAAAACCTCATTTTTCGATGCATAAGAATGAAAAGATACAATATCAGAGCTATTTATTATAAATTGATTTAGCTCCGATAAATTTTTCATAACCCCCCATTCTATATCCCATTCATAGATTCCAATAGTAATGGGTTGAGAAGGATTAACCTCTCTAACCCACTTAACTGTCTTTTTCAATAAAGAAAGAGTATGCTTTTGTTTTATATCTTTAAGATCAATTTGATTTAAATTGTACTCTGAATAATTTTTATCGGTAATTTCAATTCCGATTTTTTTATACAATTCTATAACTCTTTCCCTAGGGATATTATGTGACGATATTCCTTTTTGTCCTGGCTCATTATACAAATCCCATGCAAGAATCCTTGAATCATTTGCAAATCTTCCTACTACTCCTTTTACATACGGTTTAAGTTTATGATGGTTTAAGGAATCATACAAAATTTTTGCACCTGGAGATTGAACCCAGCCGGAATTATGGACATGCGGTATGGGTTCGGGTTGTATTCCAAGTTTCGGTACTGGATGCCAAACATCGTCAAAAAAAACAAATACTGTTTTTATTCCATTTTTTTCAGAAATTTCTAAAAATTTGTCCATACGATCCATCAAACCAATCGAATCTTGCTGCCAAAGTAAATCATGAAGAAATACTCTATGGGTATTCATTCCAATACTTGCAGATAGTTTTAACTCATTATCTATTAACTCGGGATCAAAAGTCTGTTCTTGCCAAAATTCAAGTTGGTTGATACAAGAACTAGTAATAAAATTAGTGCCTACAAGCCAAGGTTGATCCCCATACCAATCCCAAATTCTTTCCTCTGACCATCTCTTTGATTTTTGAGTTTGGATGTTCTTTTCATTAAGATTGCATGAAACAAGTCCTGATAGTAAAACCATTAATAAAACTATCTTGTAATTATTTTTCATCATTTATAAATTTTATAAAAATAATTTTTGATTTTTTCTTCTTTAGGCTAAAATAATACAGTTTAAAAAAGAAGCTAAAACTATTAGGATACCAATGAAACGTATTCTATCAAGTAAATTATCTCCAAAAAATATAAACATTACAATAAAAAAAATGCCCAAAATGTTTTTGATACGATAATCTTTCATCATCCTAAAATAATAATATTAAACGGGTAGGACGTTATAAAAATCAAAAAAACAATACAATAACATCAGAAAATACGAATCCCTGTCCAGTAATAAAACTCTTTTCTTAATGGGGAAGTAATCATAGGTTATGGTAAAACCTAACACATTAGTATTTCAGAGCTGTACAAATTAGACATAAAAGGCTGTTATTACATCCCAAGTTAGACACCCTCTATTTTGAGGACGGGAAAGTATTTTAATGCCATTAAACACCCTTTTGATTAAATATGATCGACTACATCAAGTACTTCAACATTTGCTCATCTCCAACCATCACAAACAAATTAGGCTTTTAATCTACATCCCAACTGTCTTGAAAAAATATCACCCTCAATTTTTGATGCTTGTTATAGAAAAAACTAGAACATAAAAAAATATGGTTAAACTAAGTCTATGAGTACTGCTATTGATTAATTTTAATTGAGAACTATTGCATCAAAGCGTAACCTTTTAGCTGATAATTTAAAAGTACGCTTGAACCAGAAAGTGCTTCAACGACATTTTTATTAATTTTAGAATTCTCTATTTTCTTATAAGCAGTTGCCTGAGAGCAAACATATAATTTTACACCATAGGTGGATAAGAGTTTGATGACTTCTGTATTTGGATTTGCTTTACCAAATTTTTTTTGATATGCATCATCAGTGAGTACTATCGATGTTGCAGGGCCTTGTATAGTAGCGACAATTCTAACTTTATCGCTTAAAATATTTGTACATCCTAACATATTGATCGCATGAGCAATTCCATTTAATCCTTTATTGATTCCTTCTCTTGTTTCACTGGTAGTAATCTTGTAAACAATTTTATATTCTAGATTATTGTCGGGTTGAACCGCAACATTTTTTGAATATTTGATTTTACCATATCCGTCTATAATGGGAGTTATCCATTCTTGAGCTTTCATGATACTAGATAAACAAATACAAATTATACAAAGAAATTTTCTCATTTTTATTAATTTATGATAAATAATTACCTAATTTAAAACGAATAAGTTTAAAATAAAAAAATCTTTTGGGAGGGGAAATTAATAACACCTGTCATCTGTGTAGGAATCGAAATTAGCCTCAATAGTTGAACAGAAAAAATAGTTAAACCTATTCTTGGATAAACATATGATTTAAGTTATAAAACAAAATATTTAGTTATATTTAAAAACTATATTTACTTTTTAATAAAACCATTTTTTGCATAAAAAAACATCACCAAATTCAGTATGAAACACCAATATTATTTACTTTTTGCAGCAAGTTTATTTTTGATTACCCACTGTGCGGAAAATATTCCTGATAAAGATTCAAAAACAGAAACCGAGGAAGAATTAGTACAAAGAGCTCTAAAGATTCATAAGAAGGTTCTTACCCTTGACACCCATGCTGATACACCGTTACGGATGATCGAACCTGGTTTTGACATGTCTAAACGGCATGATCCAAATGAGACCGGTTCAAAAGTAGACTACCCTAGAATGAAAGAGGGAGATTTAGATGCGATTTTCTTTGCTGCTTTTGTAGCCCAAGATATTCGGAATGACGATGGTAATTCAAGAGCAAAAGCTCTTTGCATGCAAATGATAGATTCAATTTTAGTGTCCATAGATAGAAATTCCGATATTGTTGGCTTGGCACTTAATCCTCTTGATGCGTATTCTCTTGAAAAAGAAGAGAAACGTGCAATTTATATCGGAATTGAAAATGGTTATCCAATAGGAAACGACCTTTCTAACATAGAAGCATATTATAACAAAGGAGTACGCTATATCACCTTAGTTCATTCTTCAAATAATGATTTAGCGGATTCAGCCACTGACCCAAATGGAGCAGAACACAATGGTATTAGTGATTTTGGATCCAAAGTAGTAAGTGAAATGAATCGTCTTGGCATCATGGTGGATGTTTCTCATGGTAGTGATAGTGTATTTTATGATGCAATAAAGCTATCCAAAGCCCCCATTATAGCTTCGCACTCCAATGCAAGAACAGTTACAAATCACAAAAGAAATATGACCGATGAAATGTTAAAACTCATTTCAAAAAATGGGGGTGTAATTCAATTGACTATGTTGGCTGATTATCTTCGGGAAGCGCCTCCAAATATTAAACGTGATTCTGCGATAGCTTCTCTTCGATCAAATATGAAACCTATTGATAAAATGACCGATGAAGAGAAAGCTGACCTTAGGATAAAATATCAAGAATTAAATTCAAAGTACCCAAATCCTCCAGCAACTGTTAAAAATGTGGTAGATCACATTGACCATATCATCAAAATAGCAGGAATTAATCATGTGGGTATTGGTTGTGACTTCGATGGTGGTGGTGGAATTGAAGGAGTTTTTGATGCTAGTGAAGTTATGAATATTACTATTGAATTGGTTAAACGTGGTTATACTGAAGAGCAGATTGCTAAAATTTGGGGTGGGAATTTAATTCGGGTATTTAAAGATGTTCAAGCGATTTCTAATAAAATTAAATCGAATGCAGGAGTCTAATTAAATCTTTAAATTAATGATTTTAAAATGGTTAATAATTCCTGTTTTTTTTCATAGTTTATCATCACATCCACTTCGCTTATCGCTATGTGATATAGAATATTCTTCTAATACCCAATTGATTTCTATTCATCTAAAATTATTCTTAACAGATGTAAATGAAGCAATAACCTTTGACCCTTATAGTAAAGAGCTTGCTTTTTGTCAACCTGATGAATCGATTAAAGCAAATGAATTACTGTTGGATTATATTAATCAATATTTTTTCGTAAAGGCAAATGGGAAAATCATCCCGTTAGAAATAAAGAAAAAAAGATTAAGCGGTGAAGGTGATAATACTGCAATGTGGGTTTACTTCGAGTTCAGTCAACCCATATTATTGAAATCATTGGAAATAAAAAATGCTGTATTTACGGATCTTTTTTTTGATCAAAACAATATCGTTTATATTCATTTTGACGAAGAATCTAAAAGTATTATGCTAAACAAAAAAACAGACATTCACCAGTTGAAATTTTAAAATGCATTCTTTTGAATTTTATTTAAAATTAGGTTTTGAGCACATAGCCAATTTAAATGGTTATTACCATATTCTTTTCTTGATCGAACTAAGCTCATTTTATAAAATTAACCAATTGAAAAAAATTCTAATCCTGGTAACGGATTTTACAATTGGTCACAGCATTACCTTATTTATTGTGTCATTTGATTTTTTCTCAATTCCTTCTAAGGTCATAAAGTTTCTAATACCCATGACCATATTAATAACTTCCTTGCAAAATGTAATGGGGTTAAAACAAACCGGAAACATCTCATCTATGAATAAAAACTATTTTGTGGCCCTGTTTTTTGGTTTAATTCATGGTATGGATTTCTCCAATTACTTTAAAGCATTGATAATGTCTCCCGATGAAATAGTAATTCCTCTATTGGGTTTTAATATCGGAATTGAGTTAGGCCAGCTATTAATTGTTCTATTTATCGTTTTTATTTCATTTATTTTTCTTTGTATCATAAAACTAAAACACTATAAATGGACCCTTTTTATTTCAGGAGCAGCATTTGGAATCTCATTGATTTCGATATTAGAAATTAGTTTTGATAAGTAAGTTTTTTAATTATTATAAGGGAAAATTTACCTACCCTTCATTCAACTTAAATTGTTAATATTCATATTTTATTAAAGAAAATCTTAATTTAGTTTTGTGGAACAAAAATCAATTAAGTTAAAAAGTCTTTCGCTATCATACTTCTTGATATTCATTCATTTTTTTTATCTTGAACATACTATTTCTCATCATCTAAATTCAGGAACTATTTCTTCTGGTTCACTAGATCAAGCGGATCAATTAAATTTAGAAAATGACACTTATTTTTGTGACTTATGTGATTATTATGATCAAAGCGAATTATTTTATTTTGGTACTGAATTCTACACCACTATTTTAATATTATTTTCAGAAATAGAAATCAATCCATTTTCGATTAGTAAATTGAATCTTTACTTCAATTTACTAAGAGGTCCCCCCTTCCATAAACTAACATAGCTTCTAATTTTTCAAAATATTAAACAATTGATCTTCACCTAATGTGATTTTCAATTGTTTTACCTCCCTAATAATTTAATTTTAAAAACATGTTAAAGACTGTCAATCTTTCTAAAAAATATAATGATAATTATGCTTTAAAAAACCTAAATCTTAAGGTTGCACCAGGTGAACTATTTTGCTTATTAGGTGCAAATGGTGCTGGTAAAACGACAACAATAAAGCTTTTACTGAGTTTTATATCCCCTACAAGTGGAAAAGCATTTATTAATGAAGTTGATGTGAATAAAAGCGGAAATGAAACAAAACAATTTTTGGCTTATATTCCGGAAAACTTAATGTTGTATCCTACTCTGTCTGCAATTGAAAATCTTGATTATTTCTGTGGTATTGCTGGAAAAAAACTTTCTGTTGATCAATTGAAAGAACATTTGGGTCAAGCTGGTTTACAACAAGATGCTTTTAATAAAAGAATTTCAACTTTTTCTAAAGGGATGCGTCAAAAAGTTGGTGTCGCAATTGCCTTGGCAAAAAATGCAAAAGTTCTTTTACTCGATGAACCAACATCAGGATTGGATCCCAAGGCGAGCAATGAATTTGGGTTATTATTGAAAAAGTTGTGTGATAAAGGAGTGGCTACACTTATGGCTACACATGATATATTTAGAGCAAAAGATGTTGCTACCCAAATTGGCATAATGAAAGATGGAATTCTTGAAAAACAATTTAAAGCCAACGAAGTCTCTCTTTCAGAACTTGAAGATTTGTACTTAAAAACCATGTATACTAAAAATCATTAATCATGATAAAAAAAATATTTTTTAAAGAATTAAAAGAAATGATTCGTGATGGCCGCATTCGACTACTATTTTTTATCGTAATTTGTTTAACAGGTTTAAGTTTACTTATAAAAATAAACCACTATAAAGAGATAAATCGTCAGTATGAGTCTGCAACTATATCTGAAAGAGAAGTCTGGGATAATCAGGGAGAAAAAAACCCCCATTCTGCATCACATTTTGGAACCTACGCATTTAAACCGAAATATCCTCTGTCTTTAATTGACCAAGGAGTAGATAAATACATTGGTACATCCATTTTTTTAGAGTCCCATAAAAGAAATGAAGCTCAATTTAGTGCTGCTAGTGATCAAACAGGTTTGTCAAGATTTGGTGATTTGTCTCCAGATTTTATTCTTCTTTTTATCGTTCCATTGCTTACCATATTTCTTGGATTTAACAGCTTTACAAAAGAAATAGAAATGGGGACCTTCGTGTTATTAAAAAGTCAAGGCGTTAATAAATGGAAATGGATGATTGGAAAATGGTTTGCTTTATTTGTTCCGATTTTGGCTTTAACTGTCATTTTATTTTTTATAGCTGGAATAATTTTATCAAACCTTAACAATTTTGGTCTTTACAATTGGAGTTCACTAATTAGTTTGACCATTACTTATATTATTTATTACATCATATTTATAAATCTCATTTTGTTTATTTCATTTCAATCCAAAAAATCTAGTATTTCGTTAGTCATCTGTTTATCTATTTGGATATTATCATGTCTTGTGGCTCCAAAATTAGCTAGTAATTATGCTGAAGAAAAATATCCTTACCCTACAAAACAGGAGTTTCAAGAATCAATAAGTATTGATAAAAAAAACGGTCTTGATGGCCATGATCCGTGGAGTAAAGAAGCCAAACTATTAGAACAAAAAGTTTTAAAAGAGTATAACGTTGACAGTCTTCATAAACTGCCCTTTAATTTTGCAGCTTACAGAACCCAAAAAGGAGAGGAACACGAAGCAAAAGTGTATTTAAAACACTATAAGTTTTTAAAGGAACAGTTTAATAAACAGTCAAATATATATAAAAATCTAGCTGTAATATCTCCTTTTTTACCAACGCGTTTTTTAAGTATGGCTATTTCAAATACCGATTATGCTTCACATTGGGATTTTTCTGATACGGCTGAAAATTATAGAATTGAGATGCAAAAGTTTTTAAATGATAATACTTCACAAAACACTAAATACGGTGAACGTGGTTATAAAGCCGATGCAAAATTTTGGAAAACACTAAACCAATTCAAATACGATCCCCCTGAATTAGGTATTAAGTTGAACGAAAATATTTCAAATATTTTAATATTAATTGTTTGGACTTTTCTTTCTTTTAGTTTGTATCTCTCTTCCAAACTAGAAAAACTATAGTTATGTTAAAATATAATTTTAAATATGAATTTAAACTTATCTTAAGAAGTCGTTGGATTCAAACACTCAGTGTTGTAATTTTATTGTTTATTGGTTTATCTACCTATAACGGAACAGAAAAAGTAAAAAAGAGAGTACGTATAATTTCTAAAGCAGAAAAAGAGATAGAAAAATCGGATCGATTGATGTTAAAACTTATTGATTCCGTAAATCAAGGATTTAAAGTAAGTGCCCCACGTTGGACAATACCTACTAGCCCTATGGCTGTGGGTAATTATCATCCACGTGTTGTCGCTAAAAATCCTCTACCATTTAGCTTTATCGCTACTGGTCAATCTGTTTACTCACATTATCAAACCTACAATTCCTGCAGATGAATATGCAATGAATTTTACAGAAATGACAAGTCCAATTCAATTACTGCTTGGGAGTTTTGATCTTAATTTTGTGATAGTTTATCTCATTCCTTTATTGATTATTGCATTTTCTTATAACATACTTTCTAAAGAAAAAGAAAGTGGTTCAATATTGTTATTAGCCTCGCAACCTATTAAAT